>JAMLHE010000003.1 GCA_023957315.1 Candidatus Kapaibacterium sp. | reverse complement strand
AGGAAAAGTTTTTACATTAAAAAATGTTATCGTACATCTTTTAAAAAGTTAATTTTATGTGTGTTCCTTGTTAAAATGTTAAATTATTCACAAAATATTTGCAATAATATTTCTTTAGACCTTACGTAGATAGGATTTTGATTATTAGCCATATAAAATAGTAGATAAAATGGGATTTAAACTGCATAGCAAAAGTTCAGGAGGCGGAAAAGTTGTTTCCGTTATTTTGATGTTAGTGGGTGGGCTGTTCACTGTATCAACTTGTTCAGCTCTATTTGATGCTGCCAATCCTGACAAGATGACACTTGTAATCGGGATGACTATTTTCGGCGTTGTTCCGCTTTTGGGTGGCATGATTTTGTTTCGGAAGCTCAAAAAATCCGAAAAAGATACCAATCTTGAGTTCACCGAACGCATGATATTGAGTCTTGCAAGCAAAAACAAAGGAATACTCACTGCATTCCACTTAGCCGAAAACACAACTTTTAACTTGGATGAAGCAAAGAAAATCTTAGACCAATATGTAATCAAAGGACACGCACGAATTGAAGTGAACGATAATGGTGGCATCGAATACCATTTCATATCATATCTAAAATCCTAAAATCAATTTACTATCAGTTTTTCCGTTTTGCCGTCATATCTTATGATGTAAAATCCTTGATTGATTTGATGTATATTGATTGCTTCGCCCTTTGTGAACCCACTGATAATTTTCCTCCCCAATAAATCGAAAATCTCATAATCGCCAACATAATCAGGAATATGTATGAAATCTTTTGCCGGATTGGGAAATACAGCATTTGGTGTTTGCCCGAAAATTAGGCTGTCAATCCCACAACTGTCCGAAGTGCTAATGTAAAAGAAGGATTCAAGTGGCACAATATCAAAGAACATAATCGAATCGGTTGTATAGCCTGAAGAATTGAGATTGATTCCCGAAAATGTGAAATCCGGTACTGTTACAAGAAATCTTGATTCGGCTATCTTGCCGCGACTTAGATTATCAACTCCTGCGAAAACGTAATTCAAATCACCGTGACGATATTCAATATCATCTAATCCCGAAATAGTGTAATCTGTGCTCAGATATTTCATCGAGCGAGGGTTATAAGTCATATTAACTGCGAAGTCTAAGTCCTTGATAATATGCACATTTCCGTAAATCGTATCAGCAAAATTTTTATCCAAATATATAGGGATTAATATTGTATCTCCCAATTTAGAATATATCGTGTCTGGACTTATGTATGTATCATTTATATAGTAAATCGGATTGAAAATCGGCGCATAGCCAATCCCTGTCACCATCGCCGAATCGTTGATAGTACAAGGCAATGATGATATAAAATTGAACATTGAGCCATATTGTCCCGTATTTCGCGGGCAAAATCTTATTGTCACCGTGACTGAATCTCCTACATCAATCATATCATTTTTGTCCGGTAAATATGATACAACTTCATAATAGCTTTGCAATTGCAAAACGTCAAAGCCGCTAATCGGTACATCGCCGATATTTCGGACGGAGAAAGTCAAATCTCTGCAATCCAAGACCCGCACACTGTCATAATCCATCGTCAAGAATAGATCACTCGGCAAAATTTCCAATTCGGGCTGTTGGATTATAAGCACTGCTTCGTCCAAAGCTGCAATTATATGATAAAGAATTACCTCTTCGGTATCAAAATTCATTGTGTCTAATCGAACGAGCATTGTATCACGGGTGTTCTGTTTGGGGCGGAATCTGAGTTCTGCGACAGGACGAATCGAATCCACAAAGCAGAAATTCTTGAGCAACAAATTGCTGCCAAATTCATTTTGATTGTGCGTTATTAATGGTGTATAACCTTTGCAAGGCGAGCTCAGATACTGTGAATTGTGCCCGATGTATTCCAATTTTGTTGTGTCGTAATCCAATTGAAAATTGATGTCAACGATTTCAGCAGGGAAATCTCGCGAAGAATAAACCGGAATTGTGATTTCTTCGCATGTAATAACACGGAATGTGTCTTGTTTGGAGAAATTGCTCCCAAAATGAAACGATAATCCAAAAGCAGGTGCAAATCCGCTTCCACTCAAATAAATTGTTGTGTCCATGAAAACACATTCACCATTTGGTCGGATTTTGCGAAGTGTGATTTCAGCCTTTGCTTCGTAATCACGTACAGCTCGCGGCTTGAAACCAAATTGAATTGTCGTGACTTTCCCCGTATCAATAATTGACGGGTATGAGGCTAATCCCAAATCATATTTAAGACTATCGTATGCGTAAAATACTCTTTCATCGGGCACGAATTTTATCGTGTCAATCATTACAATATCGCGATAAGGATTGAGCAAATAGTTCGGGAACCTCAATTCCGCATACTGAGGATTGGCATCTGTATCAACGCGTGTTGGGGTAAATAGGACTGCATCTCGGTTGCTCTGGTAAAGCATCGCCTGAATACCCGTCAAATATACCCTGAAATCCGATGACCATGACGAGCCTTTGGATTCAATTATAATGTTGATATTATGCGTGAGTGAATCAATATTTTGAATATCACGTGGGCAGTAGTTGATTCTTAAAATATCAGTTTTACCTGGAGGTATCGAAAATGGCAATTGGTTTCCGTTTGTTTGATAATAATCCGACGTCCAGCTGAAATAACTTACATTGGGATTGCTCAGTCCAACATCACTCAGATAAATCGAGTCAATTTCCATATCAAAAACTTTTGAACGATTTATCATCTTGATTTCGCGCTCGATACAATCGCAAGGCAAGACAAACCCAAAACTCAGTACAGTCAACGGCACTTCTAATGCAATTATTTCTGCTTCGCCTTCGAGCTTAACCGCTTTTAACGATTCGCATGGTTGGCTAATTTTGATTTCCAAATCTCCTTGATAAAATCTACTTTCACTCGGGTTGAACTGAACCATAATTTGGATTGTATCACGCGAATTAAGCGTAATATTGGTAAATCTCACCGGATTATCTATAATTACAAAGCCTACCGGAGCATTGATTGTTTCGATTGTTACAGGAAATGGCGACACATTTTCGATAACTATTTTCCGGTCTGTTGTTTCGCCCACTTCAATCTTACCATATATAACAGGAGATTCGACTGATAATTTCGGTGTCAGCGATGTGCCTCTGATTTGCATAATCCATTTTTCGCCATCATTTGTTTCATATTCGATGAATGCAATATCGCTCCTATCATTGACTAAATCGTTGGGTGTATAGCGAATCGAAAAAGTGAAACTGCTTCCTGGAGCTAAATCCAATTGTTGGGGTAATTGAGTCGGGTCAGTTATCGTAAATCGTCCGTTTGGATTATTAAATATAATATTTCGCAAATTCTGAGTTGTGGATGTACGATTAATTATTTTAATTTCGCCATCTTTAGAATTACACGCTATAACATTTTCAATTTTAAGGACTTCCGGTTCAAATGAAAATCGCTCGAGAATTCCTCTGCCCTTGACTTTTATACAACCTGACTCGTAACAACGATTCTCAAAAAAGCATAGTTCATCGGTATAGTCGGTGGTACTCGTTGGTCTGAATCCAACGGTAATATTTCGTGTAGCACCAGCCGGAATACTAAGCGTTTGTTGCCCGGAAATGAAGAATACATCGCTCTTTTTCAAATAAAATGAAACACTTAAATTTTCAGGGCTATTATTTTTGACCGGAACATCAATTAAACTCTCTTGACCAACAATGACATCACCGAAATCCAAATTCTCGATTTCAAATTGAATATCGGCAAATAATCCGTAACCACGCACGTAAATTGGTCTTCGGATAGTACAATCGCCCGATTTCACAACAATTATTATCGAATCCTGCATCAAACCGGGTTGTGTTGGTATAAATCTGAAATAATTAGGTAAATAGCCCGTGACAGGGTCTAATCGCAAAGGGAATAACCGTTGATTGCCTTGAACATCGCGCGGGTACTCAATATCAATCACATCAATAACTTCGTCCAGCAAATTCATCCAATTATATTGCGGAGCATCAGATGGGAAATCTAAACAAGAGGTCCCGAAATTGATTGAATCAAGGCGAATTTCACTCACACCCTTAGCGATTCTAATCACTTCCTTCACCTTGCCGTACAATGGAATTGCCTTAGTTGGGTCGCAAATATCTGTAGAATTAATTCTTAAAGTATCGAAATTATCACTTGTAAATCTACCCGAAACAAATCGAATATTTATTCTGAAGGTATCGCCGGGTGCTAATTGATAGGGAAGAGGTAAATGATTGATAATAAACACATTTGTCAGAACATTAGAAATCGAATTAATTGTTATTGTTTGTGGTGTACCCGTTTTAGCAGTTTGATTGATAATTGTCAAAACTGAATCAATATGTGGTTTTTCGATACAATTTGCTTTTAAAGAATCGAAATTCATTCTTAAATTCGAATATTGAAGTTGAGTAACTCGTGTTAAATTCAAATTAAATCGGTTGATAAATCTGCAACGGTCAAGCGAATAAATTCTTAATTGTGGCAAAATAGTTCCTTGGAAATCAGCATTCACAGTAACTGTAAAATAATACATGCTGTCTTTGACCATGTTATTTATCCGATTAGGTTGAATTTGAAAACCTGCTGCAAAATCAGTATTAACTAAATCAATTATTACTGATTTTCCGCAACTTGAGGTGTCCCATACCGCAAATCTATATGTACGGGGGCTTTTGCAATCTAATGTATCAATAAATGGAACAGGCCTGTCTAATGATTCGGTAAATATTGTACGCTGAATTGGACGATTACTATTCTGAATAACTGCACCACTTCTGCCGTAGCCGGTATTACCATTGTTACTTGCATCGCAAAGAATAAATTTACCGACCTCTTCATTGCACCTATAATGCACAATTAAATCAGGAATATTCCAATTTAGAGAACGATTTCTATTGCAAAAAATCTCGGCATCAGTAAAAGTTCTTGACCAAATTCTCACTTCGTCAATTTGTCCCAAAAAAGTTCTATTCATATTTTCATCATTCGAGTATGCATTAGTATTCCCGATTTTCATCGTTAATTCCGGATTTTGAGCTATTCGTAATCTTGTCGTCGGATAAGAATTATTTCTTGCAAAATTTCTTAAATTGCCGTCAATATATAATTTAATTGTCTGAGTAGCACCCTCAAATACTCCGGCTACATGATACCAAGTGTCATACAATCCGGCTACATTTGCTTTTGCAATTGTATTGTCGGTGCTCAGTAAATTAGTCGTGGGGCTATTTATTTCAAAAACGAATTCGTCATTCGGATTAATATACATAACCCAAACATCATTTACATCATTAGCGGGACCCCAAAAACCAGCAATATATTGAACTTTTCCGGCTTGTCGTTCTGGTTTTATCCACATTTCGACTGTCATTTTATCAGTGATTTTCTCTTGCGAGGGAGTATTTTCGACATCAACGTAGTGAGCCTGTTTTCCCGAACTTTGAGAGAATGTTATGGCTCTGCCTATGCAATTTAAATCAAGGTCGCATTCTGCCCTTTGGGCATAAGCATTAATTGATAATATTAAAAAAACGAGTATAAATGTGAATATTTTCATAATTACCTGATTACTATAAACTTTTTAATAATTCTTGTATTACCGACTGTGATTGCAATATTGTATTCTCCGGTATTATAAACAAAATAATTATAATTATAATTACCGCCCGGAAGTAATTCATTTGTAAATACTTCAATTCTCTGGCCAATTGTAGAATATAATTCAATAATTACTCTTGCATATTTTTTTAATTCAAATCGAATATTCAAATTTCCCGAAGATGGATTTGGATATATCAAAAAATCTTGATTTTCTGTAGGTTTAACAAACTCCCACACGCTCGTACCGCGTTTATTCAAAATACCGAGTGGCAAAAAAGTATCGCCAAATACATCACGACTCTCCTCGGGGCTTGCTCCAAGCCAAGTTTCAAGCACATCATTATAAGTTCGTCTGAAATCATATTGATGTCGGAGATTTTCAAATTCGTCCAAATCGTTCAAATCAGGCTTCCCTTCTACTCGATAATATCCGCCCTCGATAAATTCATCCGAACCGGCAAACATAAATTGCATGGATGCGGCTCCATGGTCGGTACCACGGCTGCCATTGTCATTTACCCGTCTGCCGAACTCCGAAGTTGTCATGCCAACGATTCTATCGGCAAATCCCTGTTGCTGTGCATCATCAAGGAATTCGCACACGCCGCGAGACAGATTGTTCAATAATGTATAATGCGCTCCTGTGTAGTCGAATTGCATTTGCTGGGCGTGCGAATCAAAATTGCTTAATCTCATATAAAATACGCGAGTTTGAATTCCACCGGCAATTAGCGAGGAAATTACACGGAATTTTTGTGGTAATCCGGTCGAATAATTAACCTTAATTTTATCTTTACCTTTTTCATATGCTTCTTTTACTACTTGTGCATATTTTTCAGATTGTTCTGCTACTACGTGAATAAAATTAAATTCACGTTCGTGAAAGTTGTCAGTAGGTGTATGAAATCTCAATGACTTAGGCTTTAAACCCTCACCAAGTTGATAAAATCTTTCAGGATTTTGCAAAGAAACTCCCATATCGCCTTTTGAACTTTTCAGCATCAACGGAATTGTGCCTTCGAGCGAAATAGCAATTGGATGAGCAGGAATATCGTCAGGATAATTATTTAATATTTTAGCAAAATATCGTCCCAACCAACCTTCGAGTAGTTTTTCATTAGGGTCGGAACTATTTATTCCGCTATGCCAAATATCGCTGCTCCGAAAATGCGACAAAGTTGGGTTGTCATACCCAATTCCTTGAACTACAGCAAGTTTTCCGGTTGCCATTAAATTCATCATACCACCGTTATGTACACCGTCAATTAATCCACTATTTAAAAATAAATCCGAATCACCAAATTGTATAGCGAATTCTTTCGGAATATGCAAATTCGGACGTAATTCGAGATATAATTCCTCTTGGTCATAGGGTATAATCGTATTCAATCCGTCGTTTCCGCCAAATAATTCAATAATTATTAAAATATTTTGGCTATCCGTATTCATAAACTCTTCCACACTGCGTTCTTTCGCGTACGATTTTTTGTTCATCAGAGCAACTCCGGCAGAAGCCGCTGCTGTATTTATTATAAATTCTCTTCTTTTCATTTTTGGCTCCTTAAATTAGATGAAAATCAGGTGAAAGAATTATTTCGCTCATAAAAGCTCTCATACCTGCTGTTACCGCAGGTGATGAATTATTTACTTCATTCGTCCAATTTTGTGCAGATATTCCGTTTAATAATTTATCCTTGAAAAAAACCACTCTGTCGCTTTCAATCGTCTTTGGCAAAAAATATGACAAAATATCATTTAAAAATAAATCTATATCTGAATAATTAAATTCTTTAATTAGCGATATTAGTTGTGCGTGATTTGTCATATCCAATATATCAATTGCATATTTTCTTCTCAGTGGGTAAGTTTTAGTGCTTATCCAGCTGCGATAACCTTTCCAACTGCCAACATTCGGCGGATTATATAATTCCTGCTCAATATCATCACAAGCAGTACTTGCCATTGGCTGAGTTCCGATTTTATATGCTGTCCTTAATTGTCTTTCAAGCCCCACAATGAATTCGGGTGGAGTTTTAATTTGGCACCCGATTATATTTTCATCATAAAAATGTTTGCTTTTAAATAATTTAGCAAATACGGGTTTTAATTCAAAATCATTTTGTATAAATGTATTTGCTAATTCATTAATAATTTGTTCATTAGTATCGCCGGGACTACTATAAACAAAATAATTATATATTTTTGTGCAAATAAATTTTGCAATTGGCAATGGGCGCTGTTCAATTAAAATATTAATCATACGCCTGACTTCTTCTTCCTTTACTAAGTCTTCAGAATTTTGCGAAGTATCCCTCGCCGGAATTGTTTCCCCAAAAATCGTTTTGGCACCAATGTCATGCAAATCGGGCATAAAATATGATTCAAATTGACCGTTTGGTTTCGGCGTGAAGGCATGTGCAGCGACTCTGAATCCGGTCAAAACCCTTGCCATTTCACGAATATCGCCTTCGGAATAATTACCGATTCCCATAGTAAATAACTCTAATAATTCGCGAGGATAATTTTCATTTGGCGAATCCTTTGTGCTAAAATTTACGCTTTGATATAGCAGCATAGCACCATTCAAGGTATTATCGAACGCCATATCGCGATAATTTCCAATTCTATTGCGTCGCAACATCTGATTATTTCGATATAGCAATGGCGGCGGAATCAGTTCCAGAGTGTCATATGCGAATTCGATACACCAAACGGTTGACCAAAAAAGAGTTAACTTCTCGAAAAAAGGTGCTTCCTCGATTCGCATTTGTTCCAACCACCAAGACTTCAGTTCACCGTGTCTCGTGGCATGGCGACCCTCAATTGCACCCCGAATTTGAATCGGAAGTCCGTCTCTCGGGTTTTCCTCAGCGGTATCAAGCCAACCTAAATCTTCATATCCGTCGGGAAGTGCTTCAGTGCCATCTCCCAAAATGCGTTCGACTGCTTCGCTCACGCTCAACCCTGTAAATTCATCAATCAACTGTTTTGTGGGTCCGAATGTAACTCGTCGCAATAGATGTGATGCGGCGGCTTTGTCCAAGGGTGCAGCATATTCATCTAAAGACATCAGCGAATCAGAATATTTCTTCTGAATTTCCAATTTTAAGCTCAAAAAATTACGTCTTTTCATTATAATCTCCATCTAATTTATTTATCAATCGGAGTTTTAACTTCGATTAGAACTGTTCTGTTATAAAATCGTCCTTCAGGTAACTTATTGTCATATCTCGGTTTATCTGAACCAATCCCAACCACGTTTACGAAGTTTGTATTGGGCAAAACTGAGTTAATTATTTGTTGAGTATTGTCTGCTCTGCGTTGTGATAAGGTCATATTGTATTCCTGACCGCCTAACATATCTGTTGTTCCTGTAATAAAAATATCAGAATTCGGCTTAATTGCATCTTTTGAAAATTCGGCTACTAAGTTCCGATTTGGGTTACTCATTGTAGCTTTATCGAAATCAAAAACAATTAAATTCAATCTCCCTATTTCAAATTTCTCCGTTTCGATTTTTATATTCAACGGAATCTCGTATTTCTCAGTCGTGTCCTTGCTTTCAGCGTTGACAACTAATTTAATATTTTCGCTTTTTGATTTTGAAATTATTTCTCTGAAAATATCCGATTTTACATTATAATTTGCTTTATAATATCTTGAATCAATTTCTTTTTGTATTTTATTTGAAAAATAATTTCTATCAGACGTTTCTATCTGATATTCAAGTTTTGTATTTCTATTAAGCTCCAAATTAAAGTGCAAATCTTCAGGGTTGTAGTTATATTCCGAAAATTGGCTATGCAAAACCGGAGCTAAAATATCAGGATTTTCAGAGAAAAGCTCCACTCGACGATTTTCCGAAGCAGCTTCTTCGTAGTCGAAATTAGTAAAATTATTCGGTATATCTCCCGATTCGATTAACAAACGTTCGCTTGGAATATTCCATTTGGACGAAAAATATTTTGCAACTGACTTTGCCCTTGATTCAGCCAATGATTTCCGCTCATCTAAGGAAGCATTTTCTTTACCGTCTGAATAGCCCACAATTCGGATTTTTGAGTCGCTTTTACTCAATCTTTTACCAATTATATCCAAGCTATTGTAATAAATTGTCATAGTCTCTTTGTTCAGTTTTTGTTCATCAAAACTCGAGGCGGCTATATTTGATACATATTTATTGTCGAGTTCCTTAGAATTCTCATCGAAAAAATAGTAGGGCAAAATCGGGAAAGTCTGTGTTACGATTGTCTCTTTTACATTAATTGGATTCGCCGAAACGCTCAAAATAATTTTCTCTTTCGGAGGAATAATTTCTGCGATTGGCTCAATTTCTTTTTCAATTGGCTTAATTTCAGGTTCAATTTTCTTTGGAACTTCGGGTTTAGTGCCACCGAAATGATAGCTTAATCCCGCATTAGCCCTGACAATATCAGATTTCTGCTCAATGTCCGACAACGCAGAATTTATGCCATATCGATAGCCAAGCTCGAAATCAACGCTCCAATTATCGCCCAAATACATGTTGTACATCAGTGCTGCACCCGCTCCCAAGGAAGTTGATGCCGTTTTCAATTCGCCCGATTCATTCATTCTGCTTTGCGAACCATCGGAAAACGCCACACTCGAAGGCGATGACACTGCCTCTTTTAGCGTATAGTCACTCTTCACTAAGGGATTTCCGGCATCGAACGACAATCTCAACGCGACCGGAATCGCCGAAATAGGGTAGATGTTCACGCCTAAATCAAGGATGACATAGTCCAAAGTGCCGTCGTAGTAGTGGCTTCGGACGAAGGGTACGTACTCATCGCTTACGGGGTCGATTACCTCAAAGCAATCACTGCTGCCGGTCATGCCGAATGGGCGATTATCAAACATCAGCCTGCCTTCGAGTGAAATCAAGCCGGGTATCAGCCTGAATCCCAGCTTCAATGCTGCGTTTATGCCCTGTGCAGTTCCCGTATCAAACTCGCCACACTTCGGGTCCGACTTGATGTAGGGCTTCTCTGTGGTGTTGTAAATGTAGTTGCTACCGGCGCTAACACCGATGTAGTAAATATTCTCATCTGCCCCCGAAAGTCTCGAAGTCGTTATCTGGAGCAGCAAACCAACGCAAATCACATGTAGTATTAACTTCAACTTAACTTTAACCTTTAGTTACCAAATCAAAATATTAACTTAAACATATTTTGCGTACTACGCAAATACTATTTTAATTATTTATCTACACACCAAACAAAATTTAGTTGCAATCTTTTTAAATTAATTGAATATTAAAAATATTTAATGAATTTAAATCACACCCTTTTATTAGACGAATTTTAGAAAATAAAAAAATGGGCTCTTGATTGACAGGAGCCCATTATATTTGTGTAAAAATCTGAGATATATTATTAATCAATATTAATTTACGTTAAATTCACTTTCCATTTTCAGAGCAGTTGGAAACAAAATATTGTTCTCCAAATGAATATGGAAATGCAAATCGCTCTCAAATTCTTTCAAAAGTGAATATGCAACTCTGTAAGTAGTACATCCGTCAGCCGGTGTTGCATAGTTATTGCTTAGTTCGGCTATCTTACGGAATCTGTCGCCTTCGGTCTCGTGCTCTTGCATCATTATCTCGATTGGATTTTGAATACCGCCGATGTTGTTTGGTGCTTCAGAACTATTCAATTTTGATGCCACCATTTTCCTGACAATTGGGAACAGCACTTGCTCTTCTTTTTCCATATGCAACGATAATTGTTCGGCAGAAGCTGAAAATTCCGACCTAATCTCGAAAAGTTCAGGATGATTTCCGCCGTGAACTTCGCATAATTTATCGAGAAATTGCAACAACGCGGGAATCGTTTGGCGAACATATCTATGGTGTTTCCGTTCGATATAATCAGCTAACAAATCGGGCTCCCAAGTCCGAAAATCAATTGAGCTGCCATTTGACTGCTTGACGGCATCATTTAGTTCATTGAGCAAGGCATCAGGGGAAATATTTTTCTTCTGCGAAACTTCCTCGATAGTACGTCCGCCTTTGCAGCAGAAGTCTATTCCGTACTTCTGGAAAACTGTGGCTGTACGGTAGTCATTCGCTACGAACGAGCCAATCGTTTGTGATGTATTCAAATCCATTCTAATCTCCATTTATATTACAAATTATATTCAAAATTTCCGAAACCCATGTCTCGGTCTATATTTCTAAACTATTTCAAAGCCACTTTTCAACAAAAATCCAAACACTCCCAAACAAGACTATTATATCTGATTAGTATTGTATGGAACAAACGAAAAATTTTCACTTGCAAATTTGTACTCTTTTATATATGTTTGTAAGGGTAAAATATTATGGAAAATTGAAATGAGAAAAGTTTTAAAAAGTATCAGATTTAGTGTAATTGCATTAGTACTTATCTTAGTATACTCTTGCTCTGATCCGATACAAAATTATCAAACCGGAAATGTCATAGTTACTGTACCATATTCAAATTCATTGAATGGAGTTTCATACAATGATATTATACTCGGTATTTATCCAGTGAATGTTGATTTTCATGAGAAAAATGCACTTCAGTACAAAAATTTGAATTCAGGACAAGTAGAATTTACCAGTTTACTTCTAGATACTTATGCAGTTGCTATATACAATCTTTCAAATAATTACCATAATAGAACATATAAGTTTGTCCAAGTAATCGGAGGTAAAACAACCAGTTATAATTTATATTGATAAATTATAAGTTATCAAGTTTGTACAAATATAGTAATTTTACAATATATAACTAGTTCTTTTTGGACACGCCCAATGTGTCCCTTATTTTTTTCTTATAATTTTCACTCTACTTCATCGTTTGATTTATTTAATATATAAAAAAGGTTTGCAAAATGAAAGAAGAAGATTTAGAATTATATCAATTGAAGGATTTACTTGCTCTTGTGACAGAGTCCAATATTCACAGTGAAATTTCATCCGGTGAAGCAGTTGGAAATGAAGTATGGTGAATTCCCCCTCCCAAACCCAAAAATTTCTTCAGCTTTTTGAGTGAGAAATGTGGGACTCTAAAATTTTGAGGCTTCATGTTCGTATTCTAACTTTTGATTAAACATGGAAACAGAAAATATGAAAAAAATTTTGTACGCAGCAGTAATCATGGTGATGGCAGTAGTCAGTGTTTTCGCCCAAGATGAAAGATTAGATGACTTCACTTTCGATACGGAGCCCATCCAACGCGAGAGTATCCCTTATTTTGCCGTAGCAGGTGGTGCCATTGTGGGTTTCCATTTCGGCAATTATGACGACCTGAACGCCCAACTTGCAAAACATTTTCCTGACATCGCACCTTTTGAGGGGCAATTGACTCTTTGGGGTGCTCAAGGCTTCACAGGGACAGTGTTTGTGCCTAATTTGAGAATCGGTTTCTTCGGGATGAGTGGCAAAAAGACTCAAACTGCCGACATAACAAGCGATGGCGTTACAAGAACTCAATATGTGGACTATTCTATCGGACAGTCCGGATTGACACTGGATTACGCATGGGTGCCATTCAAATCCTTCGCAATTTTGCCGGGTGTATCGGTTGGACGCGGGCAGCTAAGCGTTGAAACTTACCATACTGCAAGCGGATTGGATTGGAATGAATTCCGTCCGACACCGACAAATCAATCGAATTTGCAACATTTGGAAAACGGCTATTGGTTCGTAAAGCCTGAATTGTACTTCGAATATGCCCTCACGAATTTCTTGATGTTCCGTGCAAGTGCTGCATACAACATGACTTTCGGGTCAGACTGGAAGTATAACAACGAATCGGACATTGCGAATATGCCCGATTCATTCAACGCAAATGCCTTGCAAGTGCAAGTAGGTTTGTTCCTTGGTCTATTCAACTATTAAAAAATGCTTGTCGGTAAAAAGAAAAGTATTATATTTGTAGTCCGTTTTGATTGCAAAATGGAAAACCAAGTGGGGGCCTGTAGCTCAGTTGGTTAGAGCAGCGGACTCATAATCCGCTGGCCGGGGGTTCAAGTCCCTCCGGGCCCACAAAAACGATTTTGTAGTATTCTGAAACCTTGACACCGTCAGGGTTTTCTTTTTTAGTGCAAAAAAACGTGGATTATACGTGGACTATTTTGCAAATATTGTTATTGATTCACTAAACTTTCAATCACTTTGCCACCTAATGCCGTTACGTAATGTTCTCGCTGCACGACTTGCGTATGTCCAAGCAATTCCGCTACAATGTGAGGTGCAATGCCAACTACTTTGATTAGATGATTCTCTCGCCAAGCCCGAATAGGGTGGAAGCCCTTATCTACATTAATCCCTAACTCACGTTTTGCAGTCCTTAGATGTTCATGAGGGTGAACACTCGCTATCCAAGGGAACATCTTTCCTGTCGTTTTATCCATGCAAGTGTCTTGAATGCCCTCTACGATGTCAAATAACTCAGGGAATATGCTCATTGGGAATTCCCTCGTCTTGACTTTCATTTTTGAAGTGCCTTTACCATGGATAGTAATTATATTATTTTGCTTATCTATGTCTGTATTAAAGAAACGAAGCGATTCCACCAATCTTACCCCTGTAACAGCGTGATAGCGACACAAATAATACATGTCATACTTCTGCTTTGCCTTGAAATAATTTATAATCGCTAAAACCTGCTCTGTGGTGTAGCTTATCTTTTTGTAATTTACAATTTCAGGAATTGAATCAATCAACACCGGATTGTATTTAATCATACCACGACTATGAGCATATTTGAATACTCGCGATAAATGGCTTGTCAGTTTACGAATGTAATTAGGATGATATTGCCGTTTAATGCCAACCAATTTATCTTCAATATGATTCCGGATTTTGTCAATATCTTCCAGATAGAAATCAGAATCTTCAAAAAAGTACTTTAATGTTCTGTCGGTCAAATACTTTGTGCTTATCGGGAACTCCTGATAAAACAGCTTATAATACTTATCTACTAAGTCGCTTAACATCACAGGTTCATTCGATACGCTTCCAATTGTTTCATCCTTAATTTTAGTTGTAAAATGAAAATCAATAGCTTTTTCAAGTTCCTGAAGTGCATATTCTTTGTTGCCGGGAGTCCAAGGAATGCCTAAACTGAACCGAAATCTGAATGGATTCAGATCCGATTTTATGATATGTACATGCACACGGTCATCACGGCGGTAACAATAACCGAAATAGTAATATCTATGACCCTTACGTAAATACCAACGGTCACTACTTTGGGTTCTTGGTCTTGACATCAGTTTAACCTTTCCGCAAAGTATAACAGCTTAATCTTTTGTTCCAATCGCTCCATCATTTTACTAAGCTCTTCAGATTTGCTTTTGAATCGTAGTTCATACTTTGTGGGTTCACCTATGCCGGCAATATAATCCATTGGTTGCAACTCCAATTCCGGGTGTTGGCTAAGTATCAATTTATCTGGCAGTTTTGACAATACAACGTCAATTTGTTCCTCATCAAACTGAGGGCAAAAGTGAATCAAATCTTGCCGTGAAAGACTCAATAAAGTATCCTTGATTCGCTTTTTATCTACAATCCATATATCAGTACCCTCTGAGTAACCAAATTCAAACCAATAGGGACCATTAGGGGAACTTTGATACAATTTGATATTAGTTATAAACTTGCATCCCCATCCCGGTTTTGGACATGGTTGTGATAAGTGGCATTTGAATATTTGCTCGAGATGATTGAAGTCTTGATAATACAGCTTACGACGGTTCATAAATGCCGAGAAGCTTTTAAGATGCCCTGCGGTGTGATAAATAGACATTATAACATCAATGTTTTCGATGATTTCATAACCTTGATAGGCGAATGTGAGCGTGCTCTCTTTCGCCGTCATATATTCGTGTTCAGCATATTGCGAATGCAAGTTGCTGACCGCTTCTGACTTAAGTCCAATTGTAATTCTTATCTTAATTTGCTCGAAATTTACCATTGTCCTGCTCGGTAGAGTTCTTGTAAATCACCAAACCTTGCTTATTAAAAGCATACATCCCATTTTCGCCGCTAAGTAACCAATCTAATGAACAGCCTGTATTGTAGATTTTAATTAAATCACTTAATGTTGGCTCGAATTCGCCATCAAACCAAGACTTAATAGTTGTCAATGGAATTCCGGACTTCACGGCAAACGTGTTGAAGTCTGTATAATTCGCTTCGATAAAGTTCAATAATCTATCAATCATAAGCATTCCAAGAAAAAAAGTACAAATTTCATTAAAAAAGCGGTGCAATATAACACAAATCAGAATAAAAATAAACACAGAAGTATCAACAAATGTAGAAAATAATATTAAGAATCGCTTTTGTTATGTGATAATTAATACTTATGTTTGCTTATTAACAAGTGATTACGGAGCTATATTTGTTCAGAGTACAGTTATTGAATCATTCAGGTGAAAAGCAATATGAACATTCAGATGAATCTTATGTTAAGGTTTTGCATATGTATCTGGATAAAAAACGTACCATACGTGAAAAGAAGCAACAGTATTTAGAATTGTTGTATGATGATATAGTTTTTGCTCGGTATGACCTAAAAAATGGCGTCATAAACCGTGAAACTGTCAACGGTGGTTCATTGTATAAAGCGATGTATTCAGTAGAGGAGCTATCGGAAATGTTTGGTGTCTCTACTGCTCGAATAGAACAACTGAGAACAGGTACAGCAAAAACTTACAAAGATACAAAGTATGAATACGCTCCAATCTTGGTAGAGAATGAACATTATGCTCGATTTCAAAGACGGTATTATTACAATTCTGAAGCTATAAAAGTTCTAAGGGCGTATTTTCACAAATGACAAAGCTGATTATCATATTCCTATTCGTTTGCTCGGTAGCAACTGCCACCGAAAATGTTCATATTTTGCTCGGCACACCCACTAATCCAAACCAACAAGACTACATCATCATACGCCCTCAATACGTTGTTGGTTATAATCCGGAAAAAGGAATTCCAAATTGGGTAAGTTGGAATATGAATGCAGATTGGTTCGGTGATGTTGAACGATATTCAGGTAGCTTTATTCGCGATACATCATTGCCGTTGGGAATGTACCGTGTTAAACATGCTGATTATACAAACTCTGGTTACGATAGGGGTCATATGGTACGAAGTGAAGAGCGTACTGCAACCGTTGAAGATAACAAATCTACATTTATTATAACAAACGTGGCGCCACAAACTCCAGACCTTAATCGTGGTGTTTGGCTTGATTTCGAATACTTCCTTGAAGATTTATGCAAGATTGACAATAGGGAGCTTTATGTAATGGCAGGTAGTTATTGTGTTGTTAATAATACTTTGCTCGATGAAGGATTGGTTGTGATTCCTGAGAGTTATTATAAAATAGCGGTAATGCTCGATAAGGGGAGAGGCTTATCGGATGTTACTACGAATACAACTGTTTATGCTGTATTGATGCCAAATATTGATGGCGTAAGAAGTGATAAATGGTCAAAATATCAAACAACTGTTGATAATATTGAGTTTATTACCGGGTATGATTTTCTTAACCTTGTACCAAGTGAAATTCAAGATGTAATCGAATCAGGGAGTACATCTGTTAGTAGTATGGCATTAACCGATTTCAAACTATATCCAAACCCTACGAAGTCCTTGATTACGATTGAGGGATTCGACAATGTTCCGTATTGTTATGTGTTTGATACTTTGGGTCGGTTAGTGCTTACTGCTAATATTGAGTTTTCGCCTTATGTAATTGACTTGTCAAATCTTGACAACGGAGTTTATCTGCTGAAGTGTGGGGAAGTGGTCCGGGTGGTAGGGAAGTATTAGGGATGAAAATAAAACAATGCTTTAGTTGGTTTATAGCTACGTTGGATAGAATAATTAATTTCTTGGCTTTATCCATTTTGCTTGTCATTGGCGCAGGAGTGCTGTATAATTATTTGTTCGTTAAAACAGAAGATATATCCGGATTTATAAATATACTATTGGCAATTCTTTTTGGTTTCTCTACGATGTGTTTTGCTTGGGCTTCAAGCCTTGATGCCGATATTAAAGCTGGTAATATAGAAAATAAGAGTAAATACAGGAAAATGCAAAAGACTTTGAACTTTTGTGGAAGAAGGACAATACACAGCTTTATACACATTATTGTTGCAATTGGGCTTAATCACATCTATAAATCTACAGACACAAACTCATTAGCAAATATACTTTGTATAAAAGAATTGTCTGGTTGGCTTGCTTTTATTTTCCTTTTGTCCGGTATGACGTTCTTTTGGAACTGCGTAAAAGATGTTCTTAAACTATCCTATGATGAATTTGGAAATGATTAATATTAATATTACCATTTAATTCGACTATGACATATGCTAATTAGTAGTTAAAAAGGAAAACATGAAAAGAGATATGGAGTTGATTCGCAAAATTTTACTTGAAATTGAAAACGAAGAAAATGCTATTGTTGACCCTGGGGCTTTACAAACCCGAATAATCTCTGATTTTGATAATGAAACATTTGAGAGCGAAATATTAGCTTTGTTTGAGCATTTGTTTCTTTTAATCCAAGCTGGTTATTTAGAAACTTGCGATTTGGAGGGCAACCCCTTGCTCGAATTACAGCATGGACAACAAGTAAATAATTACATATTTATGCACCACTTTGTACGCCTTACATGGCAGGGGCATGAATTTATTGCGAGTATAAAAGACGACAATGTTTGGCATAAAATTAAAGAAAGAGTTGGCTCTGAATCTGTCAATTTGCCAATTGGAATCTTAATGCAACTTGGGCTTTCGGTCATCAAGACAGCAGTAGGTTTGCCTGCTTAATATCTACTCAGCAAATATCTCATCTTGATTAACAGGTTGATACCGGTTGAGTACCGGTAGGGGATTCTTATTAAGCAACTTCGCACCTAACAACTCATCTATCATTTTGCGTAAAGTAGATTCTGCAAGGTGTGTTTCGATGATTAGCTTTTGCAATAGGTGTGTAGTGTCTTTACATTCATTGATTCGCTTAATAACATAGGGTCGTACAAGACGTGGATTGTCTAAGCGTGGAATGTAAATAGTTAAACCGGGAACTCCGATAACCAATTGCTTAACGGCATCAAGCCCTGCATTGTCTGCAACAAATTTCAGGTTGTCCGGCAGGTCATCGTATGTGATTAATTCGACAATATCTTTCTCTTTCATGCTGAAATACTCTATGGTGGTTTTGCAAATGTAATAAAAAATATTCATTAACCAATTTTTTGTTTGTATTCTCGAACTAAATGCGGTACTGCCGTCGGTTTCCATTCCAAATGCTCAGCAAAAACCGTTGCGATAGCCGTCATTTTATCATCTGTTTTAGGTTTGTATTTATCCATCAAACGCCAGAAAATCCATTTCGGCTTGAATCCACGCTGATTAGCCGTAAATTGTAGCTTCTTGAACTCCCCAACGATATTGTTATACTCATTAGCTTTATGTATTTGCTTGTCATCAACTTCAATCAATTCAAGCCATTCAGGTGGAATATTCATAGGTAAACGCTCTAATGAATAGATTTTACCTGTCAACTTGTCAAGTGCCTTAACACGCTTTTTATACTTACCGCTCAAACCACCTAAACCCCAATCACGGTCGAATTCTAATTTACCGTGTGTCATTATAGCATTCGCCCAATCTGATATAATCGCCTGTTCTTTGCCGTCAGCAGGACGTAAGCCTCTACCACCCATTTGCATATACAAAGCAAGTGATTCAGTTGGACGTGCAAGCTGTATTGCTTCTATTCCTGGGCAATCGTAACCCTCAGTAACAATCCCAAAGTTTGATAATACTGTAATTCGCTTTTCGGCAAAGTCACGAAATATAGCTTTGCGAACATCATTTGGAGTATCACCGTCAATGTGAGCCGCTCGAATTCCTCTGTATTTGTATGCAGAAACAATATCTTGGCTATGTTCGATGTTAATTGCAAATACCACGGTTTGCTTGTTGGGGAAGTATTTCAGATGGTCTTCAACTAAGATTTCAGGAGGCATTTTTGCTCTGTAACTTTCGGCTAATTGTTTAAGATTGTAATCACCTGCCGTTTTTTTGACACCGTTTAAGTCCACAGGAGCGTGAATAAGGTACTTTGGAGCTACAAGGTTGCCGAGTTCAATTAATTCCTTTACAGTAGCTCCAATGACCATATCATCATAAACATCTTTGAATCCCGAACCGTTTAACCTAATCGGTGTAGCCGTCACACCCAACACACGCAAATCAGGGGAGTGTTCTTTAATTTTATCCCTTATCTTGCCATAGGTATTATTTTTTTGGTCATGGTGGGCTTCGTCAACTATTATCAGTTTAAAAGGGATTTTCAGGTCTCTACGGATTAAAGTTTGCACACTCGCAACTTGAACAGGGGCGGAGAGGTTGGGCGTATATCCTGCTTTGATAACTCCAACCTCCAAATCGTAACCACTGCTTAACTTATCGTAAGCCTGACCAATCAACTCTTCACGATGAGCTAAAATAAGGGTCTTATGACCCTTATTAGTACAGTCTTGAACGATAGATGAAAAGACGTGGGTTTTCCCACCCCCTGTCGGAAGCACTCCCATGACATTGTAATGATTGTTCCGGAAACTGCTATAAATTGCTTGTTTAAATCTTGCTTGGTATGGGCGTAATGTCATAGTTGTTATCTTCTGCTAAGTATTGCAGAGCTTTATCTTTTACTGAAATAAACCACTTATCTTTGGCTATTGAATTAATTTTATCGTCACAAATGCTCAAGGAATGATAAATTGTTGAATGGTCAGTATCCATAATACGACCAGCTTCAGGGAAAGTAATATGGTTGTTTAATACCATGAATAGGTAACGTGCTAAATGTCTATTATCAGCTGCTCTACGTTTACGGCTTTTCGAGAAAACATTTTCACGTGCAAACCCATCAGCTTTTGATACAGCTTCAACAATATCTTCATAAGTTACCGTAGCAGTCGCACAGCTTGATGCCGTGATATGCTTAGTGCTTTTTTCGGGAACGTAAAATATCACTTCTTTGCCGGCTTCAGTAAAATCAGCAATTTCACCTATTACACCATCACTAAGTCCCCAATGAGAAATTTGCGGAACAATAATACCATCGCAAACGTTCATCATTGCTTTGTTCTGAACCTCCCAAAACGTAGCTTCGGGAGGTAAATTATACAAATGAGTTTGAACATGCCAATGAACAATCGGGCTATAAACGACGTAACCTTTCTTTCTCAATTCCTCTGAAAGCACTAAGGCATAAACATAACGGTGACGCATTTTGCTAAGTTTAACGTCGCTGTATGGAGTGGCTAAATAATAAATCATTTTAGTTCTCAACCTCTTCGAGTTCAGGGATTTCTTCCTCTACTTCATCCGGTTCATCACTGTTTTCAATTTCTTCATCTATCTCATCTTCATTACCCTCGAGTTGCTTTGATTTGTCGAACATCCCGCCGTCCGAAATAACAACTGTATGGACCAACATCCCTGATGGGATTTCGTAATATTCGATTAATCCATCTTGGTAATTTTCAATTTGTCTAACTGATAAAGTCCGTATTTCTTTACCTTTGCGATATTTACGAGATAGGTCGCGACGTTCATTATCAACTTCTTCGATTTCTTTTTTCAATCGGTTTGCTGAACGTTTGTAGCCTTCCATTTCACTTTCCAATTCGTCAATCTTTTTATCAATTGAAGTGATATTCACGGCTAAATCGCTTAGTTCATCTTCAGTAAATTCGTGGTCAATGTCAATCGTAGTAGCTTTACCGCGATTATCATTTGCTGAATCATTTTCAGTTTCATCTGTTTGTTCCGGAGCGTATTCAGCTTCGGTGTCAACTAATGCAATTTCGTTATCATCATCGGATTCGTAAAAAGCACCTGATTCTATTTCAGGGTCGGTGTATTGTTTCATATTGCCATTTACAATGGCGGGAGCGGTTGTTTGTGATTCGATAGGCATAAAAACTCCTGTTTATAATTGATTAATGGTTACGTACTTTGCGTTTCGCAAAAAACGATTTGTATTATTTGATTTTGTTCTTAATAGCAGAAAAGCATGTATCGGCTAAGGTTTTTGCCTTACCGCATAGAGATTTTGATTCACCCCAAGAGGCGCAATTCACAGTTTCGTCATCAAGCATAATTATGATGACCATATTCTTTTTATTCTTTTGCCCGAGATGCCGTGCATCAGAGACTAATTCTGAATAGTTATAAGCCATGATTAAATCCTTCCTAAATTATTCATAGCACATTGTCTAATTAATACAAACATTCGCTGTAAAGTTGTTCGCCTACAACTAAAAATACACCAATTATTTGATTGTTTTTTAATGCAATTTGATACGCTTCTTCTCTGTTTACGAAACGTCCTTTGCTTGTCAGGAATCCTTGATGACTCATTTTCCTTGAAATAGCTTTTGACTGATGCAAAATATTATGGTGTCTATGACCACAATGAATCAATGGATTTCCGGCTAAGTCTTTTTCGTCAGGATTATGTATAGCAGCACAAAGTATTCTTTCAGGTGCTTCATCTCGTAGTTGAATATGGTGTAGCTCTTCCGGAGTCGGCAGTAGGATGTCCATCATGATTTCTCCCTATTCCCCGGAGCTATGGTCTTTAATACCGAAATCGGATTAACTCCCCAACTACCATTTTCGGACGGTTCGTACTTAGCAGTTTCACGAATGCAATTGATAATTGAGGAACTTTTAATGTCTTCAATAGCTTTTTTTTCATCTTTGAGATGCTGATATTTGATATGTACTTTGATAAAAACATGAACTAAATTCACAGGATTGTTTTGGTCGGCGGACGTTCTTTTACTGCCTTGTATGGTGAATTTGTTTAATTCCAATGCTGAGAATGTATTTGTTAGCCATCCCATAGCATTTTCAGTAGTTTGCACCCATGTTATTTGGCAAAGTTTAAACATAGCCTCATAATCTTTCCGTTCCCAAGCGGATAGAAAATCGAACGCACTACGTTCTGGAGTATTAATTGCAGGTAATTTCATTATGTTCCTTTTTTGTTTTAATTAGTAAATCCCATAAATCTGATGCAGTTTTCAACTCAAAGCATCTGTCACCGAGTATTACGCAACCTTCAAAATAGCCATTACCAAAATCGAGTTCCCACATGAAGTATTCAATCCAACTATGCTCATCATTGTCATTCATAGCTATTTGAATAATTTTTACTAATTGATTTTGCAAATAATGATTATCATAGTTTGAAACGATATTCCCAATTGATAATATTGTTTCAAAAGCTTCGCTACATTTTTGGTCGTGCCTATGCTGTTTTTCAATTTCGTTAATTGTTTCGATAAACAGTTCTTTTGTAAATACAAGTGTGCCAATACTTTCTTTATTCATGATTCACTTTCCTTTATTGTTAATTAATTAGTGATAATTGATTTATATTATTTCCATAAATTCTTTTGTGTATATGATGCTTTCGGTCATGATTCAAATGACAACGCTGGCATAAAGCAGCAAGATTTGAAAAGCGATTATTGCTTTTGTCTTGGTCAACGTGAGCAACTGTTAAGACTATTTTTGTAAAACCGAAATGTTTTAACAAGCTATTGTAAGTGAATCCACTATGAGGATTATAAAGTATTCTATGAAATTTCTCCCATTTAGAGTGAATTGGATATTTACCTGTTTCCTTATCTATAATTTGTCCGTTTGTACGACCGCACCATTCGCAACGGTTACCCGCACGTTTGAAGCGAATCAAACGGCTAATGAGTTTCCATTTTGGGTGATATTCTTTATAGTCAATCGGCATTTGATTTAGCTCCAAATACATTGAGAAAAACATCAAACACGCGTGATGACAAATTCGCTTCAAATGCTTCATTGTCGTGTACGTTACAAATAATAATCTTATCCATTGTGACAACAAAGAAAAATCGGCAATTCGATGACCAAACCATTGATTTTAAATCATTCCAAAATTCGGCTACATTCAAATAAATTGGTTGAAACAACGGTTCTACATCCATTAATTCAATTTCTAAAGGATTGAATACAACGAACTCACCGTTTTTAATTCCATTTTGAAATATTAAAGCAGATTCTTTATAATCAATTGGCATCTTAAACCTCTAAATCTTTTTGCATATAATAATCACAACAAGTTTCGCCGTCAAAAACATAAGTCTCAAATTTGCTGTATGATTGCATTTGGCTTGGTATGCAAAGAAATCGCCAACAGTCATGTCTTAATTGACATTCATTATTTGTGCATTTAGTTATGTCAGGCATCATTATTTCCTTTAGTTACATAAATGATTATTTGATTGCCCGGGGACTACCGAACTATTTGGCAACGACATTTCAATCACGCCATTCAACATCTTTTTCAAACCTCTTTTTTTGTTTAATAGACTTTGAGTTTTCATAACAATCAAAAGCCTATCAATAGTTTCTAATCTTTCTAACATCTGCTCCGCTTCGAGAGGTTCATGAACATCGCCGTCTTCGTCTGTGAATCCATTTGACATTGATTCAACAAACACTTCTAATTCTCTCATTTTTATAATTGTAAACATTTTACTGATTCTCCTGTTTGGTTAAATTTCCAAGTGACTCCCTGATGTCATATAACTCACAACGTACTTTATAGCTGTCACTCCCAAACTGTCTATGAATTTCAGCACCTACATTTTTTAATCTTCTAATCAAGTTGATAATCGCATAAGTCCTAAATGCTTTTCTGTTTTGCTTTAATTGTTTTACAACATGTTCCCACATTTCAAAAGCATCAGGTGACAAGGATTCTATACACATTTCATTAATGGCATTAAGGATATGTACCTCGCCACCGCCATTTGTTATGAATTCTTGAAAATCATTCTCAACCCTTTCTTGTTGCGTTGCTTCTAAGAATTCGTTAGCATCTGATGCGGAATTAAAGAATTCGTGTAAAATATTAGTTCTTTTCATGCTGATTCTCCTGTTTGGTTAATTGATTTTAATTTATCTTTCAGCTTTTTGAGCGTGAACTGTGCCTCATCTATTTTGCCGTCCACATAGCTAAAATGCTCTGTATTGAAATTATCGCCCTTTCCCATATCATCTTTCTGTTCTTTGTATTCTTTACACCGTACTTCATACTCGGCAATCATTTCAGTTAAATATTCTTTCATTTCTTTCATTTTACTGATTCTCCTATTGGTGTTATGTTAGCCTTTGGCAATCCAAAATATTCACGAACACACTTTTCAACATATAAAGCAAAATCTTCATCATAATAAGTGTCCACAAGCAATTCTCTATCTCCTGAATCGCCATCAATAAACATTCTTGAACCCCCGTGTTCATAGATATTATGCTTAAAATCGTTTTGCCTTTCGGCAATTTGTTGTCTTGTTAATTTCGTTTTCATTTTACTGATTCTCCGGTTTGGTTAATGACATCATTGCATCTATTAAGTCAACGTCTTCGCATTCGCATTCGTTGTGCAGGTATTCGAGATAAACGCAAGCGTCAAGGGTTTTTGTATGCACCCATCCATCTGAAATTAGTTGGTCATGCAATCTTTTTGATTCCGCAATACTCCGCACTTCTATTATACCGTCTTTTGCATAGACAAACACAAAGCATTCATCCCCTGTGACTTTTACGCTATTAATTTGTTCACTCATTTTACTGATTCTCCTTCAGCAACTTCAATGTCAAACCAAACTTTGCCATTGTATGTAAATTTACACTCTTGCAAATCATAAACAATTTCAACGCAACTTGAAAACTTTGGCAAATGGTTAGTGAAATAAGAGATTGCATATTCTGAAGCCACCAAATACCTATACTTTGCTTTCATTTTATACATTTTACTGATTCTCCCGTTTGGTTAATTGATTCTAATTTATCTTTCAGCTTTTCGAGCGTGAACTGTGCTTCGCTTAGTTTGCCCTTCCAATAGTCATGTGCTTTAGGATGCAATATTGAGCCGTCAAGATTAATGCACATGCTTACTGCCCTGTCAAACTCATTGCACCGTGCTTCATGCTCGGCAATCATTTCAGTTAAATATTTTTTCAGTTCTTTCATTTTACTGATTCTCCTTCAGCAATTTCAATGTCAAGCCATCGTTTACCATTGGTCGTATATTTGTTTTCTTGCAAATCTATCAACTCCCAAGGGGGTTGCAATGTATCAATACGTGGCAATGTAGTATAATAAGTTGGCTCGTCGCATTCCCCCGTAACCAAATACCTATACTTTGCTTGACCGTTGTTTGATTCCAGATAATGTTTATATACATTCAAAGCAACTTGCGCTCTTTGCCCAACATCGTCCCATTCGTCATCCAAATCATCATTCCAATTCCTAATGTCTTCTAAAGCGGACAATAATATTGATACTTCCCCTCGATCATCGCTTGATTCCACAGGCGCAAGCTCGTGATTAATTTTATATACTGCATCAAAAACGTGACGCCCCGTCGTGTGTATCAAACTCGGTTCGTTGTTCAGATAATAAAATGTGAGTGTCTCATTCTCGTTACTTTTAATCTTTATATATTCCGTAAAGTCAATCCCTTGCATTTCGTAAATGCAATTCGATTTCAAGTCTTTTGCTGTTAAACTCATTTCGATTCTCCAAATAAAGTTGGTTGTTTCTTACAGTTCTTTTTCAGTTCGCTCAGATAAGCCCGAATTTTAGGCATTGTCGAGACCATAATTACTTTGTCATCGCACAATAGTTCGTAAAATGGTGGAAATTTATCTTGCTTAATATCTCTTAAGATTTGTGCGTATTTTGCATAATCGTGCATTTCATTTTCCTTTTTTTTAATTAACACCCGGCACGATTTGCAGCAATCAGAGGAAGTTGGGAGACTTTTTAGATTTGTCGCGCCGGGCATTGTAGATTAATTTAATTTGTTTACAAAAATGTCTGTGATTTCTGTTATTGATATTATTACTTTCGGTGTCATACCGTAGTACCTGCCTTTTACTACTCTTGAGATTAACGCATCATTTACAATCACAACCCCTTGCATAGCATCATTAATAGCTTTTTCCAAGTTATCTAAGTCCGGCTTGGTTGATTTAATTATCAAACCACCATTCTCTATATATTTTTTCATCTTTTTTGTGAAAGATTTCAATGGCGGAAAGATATATACCGTTGCAACCTTAACAGGGCTGTCAATAATCTTAAATGATGGAGGTAATTGTGTTACTATCTGAGAGCGTATATTATCAGCATTTTGAATTACTTCTTTTGTCTGATACTTAATACCGCTTTTAGTAAATCTTACACTTTGTTTCGGGCATGGATTGCCTAAGATTTCGAATCTCAATGACATGAACTACTCCTACCGTATATGTACCCTTGAATAGCAGATATGCCTTGTTTTGTGAGAACCACGCAACGAAATTTTTCTTTTTTGAGACCTTGTTTGGTTTGTTTGAGTAACTCTTTAATTACGTAGTGTTCGCCTCGTCTTAGTAGGTGACCACGCAACAGAAGGAACTCTTGGATTGAGATGCCTGTTTGGTTTAAAATCATTTTAGTACCCTTTTTGATTAGTGATTAAAGCGAATATTTTTAAATGCTACCTTTTTTGATTCTCAGTTCTAATTCTTTATATTTCTCTTGCAATTCCGCGTATTTGCATTTCAAATCGAGGTATTGCCCCATTAAATTCCATTCTTCCGAACGTTCAACAGTTGTTACAGTTGATGCCGGCAATGCTTTGTTGATTGATTCATATTCCGGCAATTGGAAATCATGTCTTATTTCGCCATAGAGAATAACGCCATTGACTTCGTATCGCTTAATTTTATCCCATATTTTCGGGTCTTTGTTGCGATGAATTTCCATAACGTCATGATGTGTCAATAACATCGGTCTATCATAGTTCAGAAAATCGGCTCGAGTGAAAGTGTCCCATTTGCATGTATCAAGAAATGATTCAACTCGATTACGAAATTCTTCCGATGACCAATTAAGCTCCATACATCTGGCAAATATTTCTTCACATTTCATACGCTGAATGCTCTTATTTTCATAAAAGTCAAGCTGGTAGTTGACACTCATTTTAGCTAACATATAATCAAGGTCACTCTTGGTTAGTCTGTTTCCGCAAACTGAACCGTAAGCAATAGACCTAATTAAACCCTGATTGCTCTCTTGATGCTTCGAGGTCACTGAGCTTAAGAGCTCGTTTACCTTTGTTGCTTGTGCCATTTGTGCTTCCTATAATTATTTCATCATTCCAACTTTCATTTCGTAAGTAAGTTTTAGGATTCTTCCTAAACTTTTTGTCTGGTGTATTCTTCACATACTTAATGATATGTGCCATTATCTTTTCGATTTTTTCATTCGACAGCTTTAAAAACAACTTTTGGCAAGCAGATTTGTCGGTCTTTTTATCGTACAATTCCCAAAACTGTTCAAACATCTCTAACTTAAAAGATGCTGTTGGTGTTTCAACTGTTTCAGTCGTTTCTTTTGCTTCAGGCTCTATTTCAGACTCCGGATTGAAAGGTAATTCAAGTTCATCATCATCATCATCAGATTTATAAGTTTCAACGTTCACTGAACAATCAGTTTCTAAACGATAAATCTTTGGTATAGGCTGTTTACCTATTTTGATACTAATTGAATTACCTTTAAACAAATCCAAAATCAAAGGGTCGGTCACCCCCTCGAGACTAATCTTAGTGATATATTCGCGGTTTTTGACTTTCATCAAACCGTTAATAATGCTAATTAGCTGAGAGGGTGAACCGTGATAGTTCCTTCTGACAAAATTCTTGACACACATTTCTTTAAGTTTTGGGTCATAGATGATTTTACCTATGTCCTGCCATAATTGCACCAGAGCAACTACTCTTTCTCGTGAAAGGTTTGTGTAGTGCATCATGTCTTTATAGCTGAGTTCGTATATTCCACAAAGGTTATCGGTCGTTTTGCGATTTGAAAATAACATCAAATAGAAGGCTTTTTCTTCTAATGAGTAATCTTCTAAATCGGGGTCATCCCAGAAACCTATGTCCAAAAGCCTATACAATGTTGCCATAGTACCTGTCATTTCTAAGCATTGATAATTTTTTCAAATTGTTCGATTGTGTTTGTGTCATGTGGAATCAAGATTCCATCTACTTTGTCAACTTTTAACCATTTTGTTAATGTTGAACATTCGCCGTATGTTAGAGCTTCTACGCTATGTTTGCCGAATATGAATTGAAGAACTGAGATTCTGTTAGGAATGTCGTTCTTTGCATACAGATTCAAAACCGAAACTACATTATCCAGAATCTCCCGAGTTACTGCTGTTTCTGTTTCATCAATTTTTTTAGCATCAGCAACAGCCCATTCTTTGAAATTTTCGGGGGTAAATTCTTTTTTCTCAGTTGTTTTCGGAGCCACTTTCGGAGCCACTTTCTTAACTTCCGCCACTACCTCAGCTTCTACAATTTCCTCAGCTTCAACAACTTCAATTTCATCATCAACATTCGATTCTGCAAGTTGCAATTGTCCCGGTACTCGATGTTCTTCACCACTTGAAATTTGATGAATTGCTTTGTCATTCAATATCAAATTGTAGTTAGCAACCTGTTCTCTAAATTCTTTCAACAGCAATGATGATTCATAGCTAATGTTAGGTGTCAATTGCAGGACCGGGTATCTTGATTGTGTTCCGGGTTTGTTCGATGTTGCAAATTTTACATTCAATTCAAATACCACTCTATTGATGTTATGCCCCGCCGATTTCACCATTTCATCATAATTTTGGATGATATTTGGTATTCCTGTTTCAACACCACTGGTTGATAGTTCCCAAACTCCAAGTATGCCCGACAATTTCAAAACAAAGAATCGAATTGTTAAGCGTTCTTTCCAATGTTCAATCTTGATGGTTTCAGTTTTGGCTGATGTACCGTAGCCGGATTTTACCTTGATACCGCTTTGACGTGCTTTTTCAAATTCATCTTGAGTGGTTAGCAAGTACTTTTTTGTGCTATCATCATAAATGAAATATTCAGCACCATTAAAGACAGCACAGAGACTCCCTTTGGAATCCCTGCCTTCTATGCGTTGAAAACACACCTGTCTATGGTCTGCACTCGGAAATATGATTTCAAGTATGTTAGGTCTATCACCTAATTTTTGATGAAACACTTCCGAATATGCGCCGGTAGCTCGGAAATAGTCAATACTTCGTGGTAATTCCTTACCATTTTGATTTGTATATTTCTCTCCGATTTTGATTTTGCCTATTATGCTATAGCCCAATCCATTTTGTAGTGATTTTTGTTCATCGGGTTCTTTCACTAAACGTCCCGGTATATTGCCTAATGTCATATTCATTATTGGTCTCTCCTGTGCTTTTCGATTACAATATCATGAGGGTTGAGTAATAAAGTTTGTACTGTTTCAGTAGCCGGAGCATCAAGCGAAACACTCCCTTTGAATACTGTGATGCGTTTGGGATTGTTGAAATTTGGATTACGAAGTTTGAAGATTTCCCAATACAAATCGAAATAAGATATTGGTTCACCGTTCACCATAGCAGTATGTGTAACTTTGCCTGTCTGGTCTTTGATTTCACATTTCAGGTCAGTAAGTCCTTTAGGTGAAATATTGAATACTTTCGTAACTTTCAAATCAGGAAGATTTTCATTTACTACTCTTAGAACAGCTTCCATTTGCATAGCGTGAGTTTCATGGAATCCATCGCCGGATTTCCAATCTATAGCGGCTCTCACTCTTTGCATTGTGCCATCCTTGATGTCTCTTTGCAAAACTTTCATATTCTGCCCTGTACCAACCGTCATTTCACAAACCAAGTCAACAGCCGTTGCGTAACCGTCTTTCCCGGGCAATACTAATTCAGTAGCCAAAGGCACAACTTCATATTCATCCATCCAATATTTAACAGCAATTAAATCCTTAATTGCTCTGTCAGCCCACCACCGATTATCATAATCTAAATCGTAGTTTCCTTTATAAATTGCCGCCATATCAGCAATTGAATCAAGCTCAAGTTCACGGAGTTTAACAAACCTTGAAATAAGGATGTGAATAAACGAGCCGTAATCAGCTTTGCGGTTCATGTCTTGTTTAGCGGCTTCCATGGATGAGAATTTGTTATAATAGTGATACAAACCCTCTGAAGATGGAAGTAGGTTAAGACTTGCAATTGATGAAGTGACCCCGCAATAAAATTGTGGTACTGTATTCATGCCGTCTAAAAATTCGTAGTACCAGCGTTTACCTTCTGTATCGAAGCGGTACAATTTGCGTGGAGCGACTTTTAAGGCGTTACGGTCGAATATAACAAGCTCAGGTTCAACAATCGCGTAACCCTTATCTTTGATGGATTCAGAACGTTCGTAATCTTTTCCAAACACAGCTTCAAAAGCACTAATTGATTCAGTTTTCATTCGCCACCTCCATTAATTCGGCTGTGCCGTCATCAATGAAGAAACAAGCTGATTTCGAGAGTTCGGAAGGAACTGTGCCGTTCGGGATGTGTGCAATTTCAAGTATAACTTGGTAGCCGTTCTGTTCTGCTATTTCAAGTACCTTAGCACGGTTTTCTTGGTCATACTGGCTAACGTCCATACTTAAGATTTGCGTATAAGGTTTGCCCTCAATAGGTTTAATTCTCATACCAATTTTCATGGCAAAATCAAGCTTCTGAAACGTGCTCAGCTTATCGAAATGCACCTTGTTGACATAAATCTCATTGTCAATTAATTCAAATCCGTCAGGAAGCCCCGCTTGGCTAATTTTATCAGTTAAACCGCTTTTAAGGTTCTCTAATTCCTGAGTTTTGTTGTCATATTCCAAATCATACTTTTCATATTCTTGCTTGGTTTGGTCATACTTTTGTTTCATTCTGACTTCGGCATTGATTTTCTCAATGTTAGTCAGCTTTTGATTTACAGATTCAATGTGATAATCAAAGTTTGGAACTTTGCCAATCTCTATCATCAAGTTCGACAATTTGTCTTTTTGAATGTCACGCTTTGCAGTCAGTTCTTGCAGGCGAATTTGAATATGATTGATTTCATTTTCGATATCAGTCACAATTCGTTTAGTGCTTTGCAAGTCAAGTTCGATTTTACTTCTTTCACGAGCCTTATCTTTGTAGCCTTCGAGTTCCGCTAACAAATCGCTAATGCTTAGTTCTTTCTCGGGAGTGTCGATTGTTGGTCTTTTCAAAGCATCAAGAATACCTTCTGTTTTTTTACGGTCCCGCCCGATTTCTGTCCGCTTATCGAATATTTCTTTATGCCGTCTGTTATGTTCATCTAAATCATAACCAACTGCTTTAGCTAATACTTTCAGACGGTCAGCCGCTTTACGGTTTATAAAGTCATCCGGGCGGTAGCTGATTGTATCAATGAAGCTATCAAGTAGCTCTTTTGGGGTCAGGTCTTTACTGCCATTTTTGCCTTCCACTTTCCAAGTGTGCATTTTGCCGTTTTTCCACTCTTTCGAAATGATGTAATCGTCAAATTCTGCAATAACTTTGCCTTTACGTTCACCGTTTTGAGTTGGATTGCCGTCTGTAATTTGCCCAAGTGCTATACCGAGAGCTTGAATTATTGATGTTTTACCGGCTTCATTTTTGCCGATTAATGATACTGATTTACCGTCTATAGACAGTATCATAGCCTTTACTCCGAGAACATGCTCAATTTCGAGTTTGACTAAATTTTGTTTCATAATAAAATTCTCCTTATTTTTGTAATACCTTTTTTGTAATGCCTTTATGTTGTTTTCCTCAATAGAGGTTGGTTTTAGTGATTAAGCCAGAGAGAGCTCCCCTGCAAGGGAGCTTTCTCATTTTCCGGAACGTCGAATAATTTGGAATGCTTTGTATGTAAAAAATGCGAAGTATGCTGTACCGCTAACGATACCGATATATCCTAATGCTTTGAAAAACGGCAGTAAATCGGTTACGTGAGGCATTGAGGTTGCTAAATTGTAGCTGTTTGCAGTCAATAAGAACATAGCTATTGCAAGTCCTGTAAATGTCGCGATACGCTTTAAATCGTGGTTAATGAAGTACCAAAAGTTGAATGTTCTGCGAGCTTTCATTGTGCCACCTTCTTGTTGAATTTTTTGTTGAATTTCTTGAATCCTTCGCCAGCACTGTCAATTAATTGCAATGCAGTTACAAATTCATCTGCCCCCAATGCCATAAGCTCTATTATTTGCATTGAGAGAATCCAACCAATTGAAAATTGGCTATCGTCGGGGGTTTTAAATTGAATAGCGAACTCGCCATTGAATTGGTTATCTTCGTTTAGTTGAAATACGAAGTATGTCCCAAAGCCCTGCTTATCGTTTAGTGCTTCATCAGTCCAAATTTCGGTAGTGCCGACAACTTCACGATTAAATTCAAAATCTGCGAGATTCTTTGTGATTATATCCTTAAATGCTACACCTAAGTTTATCATCTTGTTACCCTAAAATAACTGTGTAAATATTTTTGTTCTTCGTTGTGTTCGAGTTGCTCAAGTTCGCATTCATCACAATCATCGCTGTATTCCGTGTGGTTGTCATGAGGGGCTTCGTCAATATGTAAGTTGCTGATTAAATCACATAATACTTTGATGTTGTTTGCGTACCCTGAGGCAAATTCCGCTAAAGCTTCATTAGTGAAATTACCGTCAATCAGGGTTGCCATATCATCAATGTAGTTGCTCCGGAATTGGTTAAATGCTTCCGCAAGTCGGAATGATTGGTAGGTGTTAAGTAGCTCCGAAAATACCTTTTCATAAGGCTCTCCGGACATTAACATATCGCGTACTTCAATTGCTATCGTGGTTAACATTACGCCACCTCCGAAATTGCAGTTCGCTTTGTTTTGAGCCAATTTTGAATGACTACGTGCTTGATTGTTCCACCTGTGATTGGCATTTTAGCCAAAAACGCATACTTAAATGCTTGGTGTAGTTGCCATGCTTTGTGACCACCGACATATAACGATAAGATGTTTAACGCTAAATCGGACGGTCCAGAACCGCCATAACCCCATTCAAAACCATCAGGGCTGTGGTATATAATTCGTCGTGGCACATTGGTAATAGGTTTACCTTTGCGATTACGCTCCAAAACAATATCTGTGTTCCATTCTGCAAATGGTTCAATTGCTTTGAAGTTCTTTGTGGTGTCTGATGACATCTGAGATACTCCTTTTTTTGTTTATAGTGATTAATGGTTGTTTGCGACTTGGGTAGTCACAAGGTAAATTGTCAGGTGTATTTTGCCATTCCTTGACCCAAGTTTCAGTAGTCTTGCGATGAAGTCCGAAACGTTTACATTTCAGCCTACCGTTATCCATTTCCTGCCTAATTTTAGAGGAATGAACACGTAACATCTTAGCTACTTGATTTGGTGTTAAGAATGGTTCAATCATTGTTCGTTACGTCCTGCTAAATTTAACTCAAGCAGTCTGTTTAATAAAGAGGAAATAGTTAATGAATCTTTCCCTCTTTGTTCTTTAACAAGCGATTCCAAATCTTCTCTGAAATCCCTTGTGAACGACAAACCTCTTGGAGACCGTTTTATGGCATCCAAATCACGTTCGCCTAATCTTTTGAGTTGTTCAGAAGCAAGCATTTCTGTCATAGCAGAAAATGAAACGCTCGGATACTCCGAAAGTCGCAGTTTCTCTATACCTTCAAGGATTTTGGGGGACAACTTGTAAGTTGCAGTTGTCTTTCCATTTGGTTTGATGTTAGAAATATTCATATATTTGCTTTGTAAATGTTATAAAAAAAAATAAAAAGTGTTTAATTTTCTAAAACAAATATATAAGTTTCTAATATTAAATCCAAGAAAAAAATATAAGTTTTCAATATTTTTTGAAAAAAAATAAATTATGGACATTAAAAAAGATAAGACCAAGCTCGTAGTTGAGTTTGGCGAACGGCTTGAAGATTGGATAACGGCTACTTGGCAATCGCAAAGTGTTTTTGCTAAGCGAAGTGGCTATACGGCGGCTACAATCAATAGCTATTGCAAGGGGCGAACATTCCCTGACATAGTGTTCCTAAACTTAATCCATGACCTTGGGGCAGACTTAAATGCTTTGATTACCGGGCATAGTTTGGAAGCAAAGCCACATTCAAGTTCATTACCTCACGTTGAGCGATTGAAATCTTGGATTGTTAAGTACTTTGGGACTATCCCTAACTTACTTAGCACCAATTCAAAACTACTCGAAACGATGCAAATCCCACAGGAAACACTTCTTAAATTTGTTTATGGTCAATTATCATATGACCCGACAATTACTGACTTCTTTAATGCTATTGGTTGTAATATGCACTGGGTTATGACAGGCGAGGGTGCGGAGCTAATAGTATCTCATAAACAAAAGCAAACCGGAGTTGAGGATATCACCGATGCACTTGTTGAACGTATTCAACAAGGCTTATTTGACAAACTTACCGAAGCTGATATCTCGAAACTTTCCAATGTTCTTACACAAAAACTCATGGACAAATTCATCTCGGTGGTAACCAAGAAAGACATTTAGACCCACTTTTTAAAGAATTCGCTTTAAAATGAATAACAGTCATTTTTGATTGAGTGGAAAATTAATTTTGTTTGAATATATTAGATTCTTATATTTGTTAAATGAAAATAAGCAAGAAAAATATTAATATCTTATACTTAGGAACTTTATGCATCCCTTTATGCTCCGATGTCACTATTTAGTGATGGTTCTGCTAATATGGCAAAGTAGTTTGTGTCTAAGTGCAGATTACAGCAAAGCAATTCAAGATAGACTTGAATTAAATGATTACGATAAAGCTCTCCAGATAGCTTCTACCCAAAAAAACAAAGCAACCCACAAAAAAGACACCATCGAACTTATCAAAGCTACAAACTCTCAAGGCTTGATATTTAAGCAAATGGAGCAACATGACATGGCTCGGATGTATTTCTATGAAGCCGTTAGATTGTCTAAGCAATGCAAGTTCGATAAAGGGGAATATGCTGGATTTATGAATCTTGGGAATAGTTATGAATTGGTGGGGAAGTATGACCCGGCAATTGAATGTATCAACAATGCTTATACGGTTGCACACAAAATTGATGATTCTTTGGCAATGGCACGAGCTAAAATGGCACTCGGAAATATCTATTTTTCAATCAATGACTTTGAACGTGCAGACCAACACTTTGTAGAATCGTATATTCTTTCTATTGGTGACACCGTTTTTGTTGTTAAGCTGTTCATCAATACAGCCCTAAATGCTATCGAAATGCAAAGATACCAAAGAGCTCAAAACTTGCTACAAACGGCTCTCGAACAATGCTATTTGGTTAAAGACCGGATTGATATAAAATTAGCTCAGGGTGAACTTTATTACAAGAACAATGAAGTAAAATTAGCAGATGCAAAATTCAACGAAGCTATTGAGATTTCAAAAACCGTTAAAGATGCTCATCGAGAAGCTTTCGGCTACTATGGTTTGGGTCGCTTAATTTCAACTTCCAATTTTCAACTATCCGAAAATCACCTCAAAACGGCTTATAGGGCGTTCCAATCCCTTGACCGTATAATTGATATGGTTAAGGTCAATAACGCTTTATTTGAGCTATATATCCATCATAAAAAATATACTCTTGCCGGTTCGGTTATGGAAAATATGGGTTTGCTTGTTATTCGTCCTGCTAATCTTGAACCCGGGATGACTAACTTGTTAAATCAAACCGTTGACCATCATCAAACTAAGATTGAATTAGAAGCATCCTTAGCCGAATCAAAGTTGGAAAACACTCGTAACCTGTTCATCGGAAGTGTAATCATTCTAACGCTGATATTCATTGCGATATTAGTATTCGTCCACTTCCGCCGTAAATGGAATGATACCTTAAATGATGCATCTAAAGCTTGTGAATCTCGCAGGCTAATCAAAAAAGACTTAGAGCATTACAACAATAAAATGAATCTTGTAAAATCAAAAGCTATTGAAATCAATGCCTATGCAGACATCAAAACCGTTCAGCATCTACCACGAATCAAAGAGAATTCGGTCGAAATCATTCGAATTCTCGACACAAACGGAGAGATAGCTTCGTAGGCAAATAACATCTTTAATTATTAATCTTTAGGGGGAACTATGCTTTTAAGCTATAACAGCACAAACAGGAAACTTGAATGGACGCCTGAAAACGGTGAAACAATCTTTCAAATCGAATTGAAAGTAAACGATGGCGACTTTGCCGTTGTATATGAAGGTCCGGCTACAGAATATCAATTGAACTTTCCAAATCCTTGCACGGTAAAGTCCAAAGGCAAAGGGAAAGGCTCTCAGCACGACGAATGGCTTGATATTATATCTGTACCTTGCTCTACCGACCCGATTCACTACATGCCATTTTAACACAAATAGGGTTCTCCATGTTCTTTGGTGAGCCCTTAATTTTCCATCCGGTTTTTGAACTATATATATTAGTACTTTAATGTAATTTAGTTTATTTTATAGTATATTATATTAAGGGTTACCTATATATACCCTATATATGGGGTATCAATAGGGTATAGATACCCTATCAAAAACAGCTTTTTTGATGCCCTATGTTCCGGGTGTTTGTGTCTTGATATTCTGCTTTCGGGGGTGTTCGTACCGTCTTGATACCCAATCGATACCCTATCCATACCCCAAAACTTCAAAGTTTACAAATCGAACGCTATCACTAAGCGGAAAAATATTTATTTACACATGTCAATATATTACGTTCTTATGCTTATATTCGTAGAAAATAAATATAAATGCAAAGTTTTTTATGTTTTTTGTAACATCTAACTAAGGAAATTGAAGGCGACACGATAGAATATGAAAAATTTCAAAGAAAAAGCTGACCTGATATGGAGAGTAGCAGACTTACTGAGGGGTGACTATAAACGGTCAGATTACGGAAAAGTAATACTTCCTATGACAGTTTTGAGAAGATTGGACTGTGTGCTCGAACCTACAAAGAGTAAAATAGTGAACTACCTACCAATAGTAGATTCACTTAAAGAAAGTGCGAAAGACCTTGCACTCAATAAAATAGCCGGATTCAACTTCCATAATAGGAGTCAATACAATTTCAACAATCTAATTGCGGACCCTAACAATGTTGCTGCAAATCTTAGAAATTATATTAATGGCTTTTCAACCAGTGCCCGGGAAATAATTGAGTACTTCAATTTTGATACTCAAATAGACCGGATGGATGACCCTAAAACAGATATACTTTTCAAAGTAGTGAAAAACTTTCAGGAAATTGACCTTTCCGATATGGATTCAATGGAGATGGGATATACTTTTGAGGAACTCATCCGAAAATTCGCGGAAGAATCCAATGAAACCGCAGGGGAACACTTTACGCCCCGAGAGGTAATACGCCTAATGGTCAATGTGCTATTTATAGAGGATAAGGATATTTTAACACAAAAAGGAATTGTCAAAACTCTTTATGACCCAGCTTGTGGAACAGGTGGTATGCTTTCAGTTGGCGAACAATACGTGAAAGAACTCAACCCAAAAGCGGAACTGAAAGTATTCGGACAAGAACTTAATCCTGAATCATACGCCGTTTGCAAATCTGATATGCTGATAAAGGGACAGAATCCAAGTAACATCAAATTTGGTAATACTTTCACAGTTGATGGATTCGTTGGAGAAAAGTTCGATTACATGTTGTCAAATCCTCCTTTCGGTGTAGAATGGAAAAAAGTAGAAAAAAACATTAAAACAGAAGCAGAAAGTAGTGGAATGAGAGGGCGATTTGGGGCAGGTTTGCCAAGAATAAATGACGGTTCTTTCCTGTTTTTGCAACATATGATTTCAAAAATGAAATCAGGAGGCACACGAATCGGGATTGTATTCAATGGTTCTCCATTGTTTTCAGGAGCAGCCGAAAGTGGTGAAAGCAATATCCGGAAGTGGATTATCGAAAATGATTGGTTAGAAGCTGTAATTGCCCTGCCCGACCAACTTTTTTACAACACCGGCATAAGCACATACATTTGGATTGTAACCAACAAAAAAAGCAAAGAACGAATTGGTAAAGTTCAGTTAATAAACGCTACGGGTGCAAAAGATGAAGAATTGACGAAGATAGGGAAACTCGGATTCAACCGTTTTTGGCAAAAAATGGATAAAAGTTTAGGTAGTAAACGTAAAAAGATAGCTGAAAATGGGAATGAAAAGGGAATCGGATTTATAACTCAGCTATACGGGAACTTCGAGGAAAACGAATTCGTTAAAATCTGTCCAAATGAATTCTTTGGCTATTGGAGAATTACAGTTGAACAACCACTTAAAGAAAAGGGTAAAGTTGTCAAAATCAAGGGAGAGCCAAAGCCCGATTCCGCTTTGCGAGATTACGAGAACATCCCATTTTTGAAAAAAGCAAAAAACGGTAAACTTGTACCTCAGAAAATCGAAGAATACTTCCAGAAAGAGGTTATACCTCACTTACCGGATGCTTGGATTGACAATAGTAAGACAAAAATTGGATATGAAATCAATTTCACCAAGTATTTTTACGAGTTCAAGCCGTTGAGAAATCTTAATGAGATTCGAAAAGATATATTAGAGCTTGAAAGCAAAGTTCTCGGGAAGATTAAGGAAATAATTGTATGAACACTTTGAACAAGCCAAATACTATTTGGAATATACGCAAAATTGAAGGATTGATGATTAAGGATAATGTAAATTGGCAAAACTTCATTTTTCAAGATGCAACAATTGTGAATAGTAAACAATTAAAAGAATACGTAGATAACAATGGTTTTTGGTTAGACAATGATTTTGATAAGATTTTAGGCTCAAGTTCTGTTCATGATGCATATATTGTTGCTGCGTCTATTATGAAACCTGAGGATTATTCATCAAAAATTAAAATTGACCAAAAGAGAGTTTACGAGATTATGGGATTCATATATTTCGTTTTCCTATTTATGTCAAATAATAAATACGGAATTGTTCTTTCGGAACAAATCAATCCAGCCTCTGGTGGCTCGGGTATTGCAATTGGCGGTAACAAAAAGTTTACAGTATGGCAGAAGCATACAAAAGGCGAATTTAATATTTCAACACCACCCGAACCATATTTGTACGACATTGAGGAATTGGTCAACATTTTCAAAAGACCTTACTTCAGTAATATTTTCAATTTAGTGAAATCAAAAAAGGACGATAATTTAATACTTGCTATCAGGAACTTTTACATCACAAGCAATGCCAATTCTGCCGCTACACAACTCTTAGGTTCAATTACTTCCCTTGAATTGTTGCTTAAAATCGACAGAAAAGATTCATTTGATAATTTGCGGAAAAGGGTTTATGTCATTGGCGAAATGCAACAGAATAGTAAAATCGTAAGTAACATCGAAAACTTATCTGCAGTTATTGATGTAAGAAATGATGTAATTCATAATGGTAAATTTTCCACAAATAACGAGGCTTTAGGTTCAATAAAGTTGTTTTCTTGTGCCTTGATTATGTATGCTCATTTATATAAAAAATTAAAACATCGTAATGTAATATGCAGACATTTAGATTTGGTGTATAGTGTAATTAAAGATGATGGTTTGAAAATGGATACCTTTAATGTTAAAAATGAATGGGAGAATTACTATTTTGAATACGATAGTATTGATTGGCATATAAGAGAAATTACTTCTTATTATGGTTTATGTAACCCAGAGAAAGATGATATTGATTTGATTAAGTATGTAGAAGCAATAGCACTTTATTCGAATCTATCAAACAAGGAAATGGAATTATCCTTCAACAATTTCAAAGATTTTAATTATTACCATCGATTCCCTTTTGATAGATACGACTCTTATATCGCATTATATAATGAGAACGAACAACAAATTAATGAAAAGATAGAATCATTCAAAAGATGGCACGGATTAGCATGAAAAAATACGATTCATATAAAGATTCCGGAATCGAATGGATTGGCGAAATTCCGAATCATTGGAAAGAGATGAGGATGCGATTCTTAGGATATTTATACGGAGGTTTATCAGGCAAAACTGCATCTGATTTCGACCAATCTTCAATAGAACGTAACAAATATTTTATTCCGTTTACGAATATAGCTAATAATTTCAAAATCGACCCTCACAGTTTACAAACTGTAGTTATTTCCGAGAATGAAAATCAAAATAAAGTAGAAGTTGGAGACTTATTTTTTTTAATGAGTTCTGAAAACTACGAAGATGTTGGCAAATCTGCTGTACTTTTGGATGATTTGCCTGATACATACTTGAATACCTTTTGCAAAGGATTCAGAATAACAAATGAAAATGTTATTCCTAGATTTTTAAATTATCAATTACACAGTAGAGTACTACGACACAATTTACTCACAGGTGCAAATGGCTTTACAAGAATTAATCTTAAAATTGATAAAGTCATAGATTTATTTACTGCATTACCTCCACTCAAAGAACAAAAATCTATAGCCAATTACCTCGACCGCAAAACCGCCGAAATAGATGAACTAATAACCGCCAAAAAACGACTGCTTGAGCTCTATGAAGAAGAAAAAACAGCTGTCATCAACCAAGCCGTTACCAAAGGTATCAACCCTGATGTGCCAATGAAAGATTCAGGCATCGAATGGTTAGGGAAAATTCCGAAGCATTGGGAGGTGAAAAGGTTGAAAACAATTGCAAGAGTTCAAACAGGTAGAACACCAAAAATTCAAAATTCTCAAATTGATTATTTTGAAAATGGAGAACTGAATTGGTTTACACCTTCTGACTTTGATGGAAATATTGAACTAATCGAATCAAAACGTAAATTAATTTCAGAAGCTATTGAAATAGGCGAAGTTGAGCTATTTCCTGAATGCTCAATTTATTTAGTTAGTATAGGAGCAACACTTGGAAAAGTAAGTTTTTTTAGAGATAAAGCATCTGCAAATCAACAGATAAATATAATAATTTTTCATCAAACCTATAACCCATTGTTCGGCTACTACTTCTTAGTTGGAAATAAAGAAATGATTAATCTTGAAGCAGATTATACAACATTACCAATTCTTAATCAAAGTAAAACTAAGAGTTTACTTTTTGCAGTTCCACCACCCGAAGAACAACAACTTATCGTTAAGCACATTGAAATAGAATGCGCCCGGATAGACAACAAAAATGCAAAAACAGAAAAATTGATTGAGTTATTAACCGAATACCGCACGGCGTTGATAAGCGAAGTGGTAACCGGCAAAGTAAAAGTAATTGAATAAACTATGACACTTTGTACAGCATACATACGCCAAGTCAACGATGCCGAAGAGCTGGTATTTGCTACCGATAGTTGTCTTACTGGTGGCGAAAAATGGAAACACGGCATCAAACTCTTCGAACTTTCACGAAAGGATTGTTTGCTTTGTTTTGCAGGCGATACTATGAGGGCTTATCCATTGGTTTTGAATTTGGTATCATCAATTCACTTGGATAAATACCTACAATCACCATCTGCAACACTTGAAGAAGTTCTTGAATTTATTTCTGAGCTTTTTACCAAATTGGTAAAAACCATTACTGAGATTGACAAAGCTCAAATCCATTTAGCAAGAGGTTCGGCTGAATTCCTTTTTGGTGGATGGGATTGGCAAAAGGGTGCAAACGGAGCTTTTAGAGTATGGAAGTTGTACTATTCAGAAGATGTTGAAGGTTTTATTTTTGATGAATTGACCAATGCAAGCAATCAAACCATCTTTTACACTTTCATGGGCAATGCAAGCTCGGTTGGCGATATAAAAAAGGAAGCCAAGAACCGATTCAATCAATTACTTCAAGACGAAGATAAAATCGGCTCAAAATTAGATATGGAACCACTTCGTATTTTATGCGGAATTTCACTTGACAAATCTATTAGAGAAGTCGATGGAAGCTTGCAAATTGCAAAGGTATACAAATCAAACCGCACAGAGTTTTTTGGTATTTATTGGGAGTCGAGCAAAGGCAAACCATGCTTTCAGGGACGGGAGTATAACGAAATCAATAAACCTATGGTACGCTATTTCAACCCAGATACTTTTGAAGTTCTTGAATCCGATTTACCAAACAAATTATTCAATATCAACGAAAATACTTATCAGGACAATTATGATTTTGTTCAATTCTGTTTTGATGAATCAGGTTTTTTAAAAGAAAATTTATCTGAAAAATCAAAACACGAATTAAGACTAATTTTAAAAGATGTCGCATACAGACAATTTCTTCTTAATCAAGATGTAGAACAAGAAAATATAGGGAAAAGTGAAGAAGCATGAGCATAACCACTGAAAAAACATTTGAAACTGCCTTAGTGCAAACCTTGATAGAGCAAGGGGGCTACACCGAAGGCAATGCCGCCGATTATAGTATTGAATTAGGAATGTTTAAATACGAAGTGATTAAATTTCTACAAGAATCACAGCCCAGAAGATGGGAAAAGATTGTAGCAATTCATGGTGCAGATACAGATAATCGGGTCATACAGCGACTTTATAAAGAATTGGATTTAAGAGGTAGCTTAGATGTACTTCGTAATGGCTTTGTAGATTATGGTGTACGTTTCCAAATGGCATATTTTCCCCCTTCTTCTGAACTCAATACAGAAGCAATTGGAATGTACAACAAAAACTCTTTGAAAGTATATCGCCAAATTTATTATAGCAATACTGTCAATAACTCAGTAGATGTTGTGTTGTCATTAAACGGCATTCCTGTGGCTACTTTAGAACTTAAGAATCAATTTACCGGTCAAAATGTGGGCAATGCATTAAAGCAATATAGCACTACCAGGGATTTTCGAGAAATACTTTTTGCTTTTAAGAAAAGAACATTAGTTCACTTTGCAGTTGACCAAGATGAAGTTTTTATGACCACAAAGCTGAATGGCAGTAAAACATATTGGTTGCCATTTAACAAAGGTAGCAAAAACGGCAAAGGCAATCCTCCAAACCCCAACGGCTATCGTTCAGCATACTTATGGGAATACATATTACAAAAAGATAGTTGGTTGGATATCATAAAGCAATTCGTGCATCTTCAAACAGAGGATATTGTAATTGAAGATAGATTAATAAAGAAAGAAAAACTCATATTTCCACGCTATCATCAATTGGATGCGGTCAGGAAAATTTGCAATAAGGTTTTGGAAGTAAAAACAGGCAAAAATTATCTTGTGCAACACTCAGCAGGCTCAGGCAAAAGCAATACTATCGCATGGTTAGCATATCGTTTATCAAGTTTGCATGATGAAGCTAATGTGAGAATTTATGATTCTGTGATAGTAGTTACAGACCGTAAAGTACTTGACCAACAGTTGCAAAACACGATTTATCAGTTTGAACATAAAACGGGCGTAGTGCAAAAAATTGATAAAGATAGCGAACAGTTATTAAATGCGCTTAAAGCCGGAACGAACATCATCATTACTACATTACAAAAATTCCCTTTTGTCATTGATAAAGCCAATGAAATACCTGAAAGAAAATATGCAGTTATCATAGACGAAGCCCACAGTTCACAAGGTGGTCAAGCGAGTAAGAAACTAAAAGAAGTTTTAACAGCTACATCATTAGAAGAAGCAATTGATGCAGATGCTTCGGATGATTATTCAGGGGATGATTTCATTAGGAATGAGATTGAACGGTCAGCCAAACTGCGCGGACAGCATAAAAATATTTCTTTTTTCGCATTTACAGCAACACCGAAATATAAAACACTGGAAGTATTCGGGGATAAAGATGAAGAAGGGAAGCCGAAACCGTTCCATTTGTATTCTATGCGTCAAGCAATAGAAGAAGGGTTCATTTTGGATGTCTTGCAAAATTACATCACTTATGGACTTTACTTCAATCTTACAAAAGCTATTGAAGATGACCCGAAGCTAAATAAGAGTAAAGCAGCTAAAGCAATAGGCAGGTTCGTTTCGCTACACCCTCATAATTTAGCTCAAAAAACAGCTGTGATAATTGAGCATTTCCGGAATATCGTATTAAAAAAAATAGGTGGAAAAGCAAAAGCGATGTTAGTGTGTGGGTCCCGGCTTCATGCAAAAAGGTATTATGAGGAATTTGGTAGATATATCAAGTCCAATGGTTACGATTCGGAAATAAAGATTTTGGTTGCTTTTTCGGGGAAAGTGGTTGATGATAATGCACCCGATGGTATATCTGAACCTCAAATAACAGGATATAGCGAAAAAGAATTGCCGTCGGTTTTCGAGAGAAACGAATATAAAATCTTGATAGTAGCTGATAAATATCAGACCGGATTTGACCAACCGCTACTGCATACGATGTATGTTGACAAAAAGCTATCGGGTGTTAAAGCTGTTCAAACCTTATCAAGACTCAATAGGATGCATTCTGGAAAAGAAGATACATTTGTTCTTGATTTTGTCAATGATAGACAAACAATTTTAGATTCTTTTCAACCATATTTTGAAGTAACTTCAACAACAGAAGAAACTGATATTAATCACTTATATGATTTAAAAGCTCGATTGGATGAATTCCAAGTCTATTGGACTCAAGAAATTGATTCTTTCGCCAATGTTTATTTCAATCCTTTGACCAAACTTGATAACCCAAAACATCAGAGACAATTATACGCTTTCACTGACCCCGCCGTTGACAGATACAGAGCGATTACCAATGATGATAAACAAGATGAGTTTAAAAAAGGATTACGTTCTTGGACAAATCTGTATGCTTTCCTTTCTCAGATTATGCCTTTCGTTGATACGGAACTTGAAAAGTTTTATGCTTATGCAAAGTTGTTACAAACAAGATTACCAAAGCGTGAATTGTCAGAATCGTTACATTTGGATGATGAAGTAGCTCTAGAATATTACCGTTTGCAAAAGATTAAAGATGGTACAATTGAATTGGAAAAAGGATTGATTGGCGAGTTGAGTGGCATTTCTGAAGCTGGTTTAAAAAGAAGTCCCGAGGAAGAAGCTTTTCTATCTGAAATTGTAAGTGTTTTGAATGACCGTTTCGGTACAGATTTCGTAGAAGCTGATAAACTGTTCTTTGACCAAATCGAAACTGAGTTAATGGCTGACGAAACCTTACAGCTACAAGCGAGAGTGAATAAGATTGACACTTTCAAATTTGCGTTTAACGACAAATTCATAGATAAGTTAATTGGTCGGATGGACCAAAATAAAGAAATATTCGAAAGAATAATTGAAGACAAAGAATTCGGTAGTGTCGTCACAGATTACCTAATGCGGAAAATACATAGGCAAATGAACGTAGTTGCATAATTAGTCATTTGTACGATGACAGAGAAGCGGGGTAGGGAAAATGAAATTTACTTGTTTCTATATAAACACTAATTGGAGAGTATTATGAGTGATATTCAACTACAAATCATTAGCGTAAAAAAACTGTTACAAGAGGATTTGAAAATCCCATCTTATCAAAGACCCTATAAATGGACTGAAAAGAACGTTCATCAACTTATTGATGATATAATTTTTCACAAGGACAAATCAGCATACCGATTAGGAACTGTGGTTATTCATAATGAAATGGAAGATAGTGAAACTAAGCTAAACATTGTAGATGGGCAGCAAAGAGCATTAACTCTTACATTAATTGCTTATGCCATTATTAAGAATTGTGAGGGAAAATTAGAAAAAATTATTATGAGAGGTGAAAAGCTCGATAGTTATAAGCCAAAACTTGTAAAGCTTTCTTTCGCTAACGACATTACAAAAGCGAATATTCAAAATAATTACAAAGTAATTGAAAGAAGAATAGATGACTTTGATGAAGAAACTATTCGCTTCTTTTACGAAAAATGTGAACTTGTAAAAGTTGTATTAATGGATATTTCAGAAGCTTTTCAATTTTTTGATTCTCAAAATGCACGTGGTAAAGACCTTGACCCGCATGACTTGCTTAAAGCATTCCATTTAAGGGAAATGAATAACTATTCAACTGAAGGAGAAAGGTTAGAGGCTGTCTATAATTGGGAAGCAACGGATAAAGATGAATTAGCAAAACTTTTTGCTCTCTATCTTTTTAGAATCAGAAATTGGAGCAAAGGTTATTCTGCAAGATACTTCACGAAAAACGATGTTGATGTTTTTAAAGGAGTAAGCCCTGATGTTAAAGAAGAGTATCCGTTCGCAAAGGCAAATCGGATAGCACATTTCTATACTGAGAACTATAAAAAATCATTTCATCGAGGTATTGATAAAATTCTTATGGAATACCCGTTTCAAATAGACCAAACTATTATCAATGGGAAAAGATTTTTCGAGATGATAGCTTTTTATGGTAGAATGGAAACGGCTATCAAGAAGAAAAGCAAAATTGATATTTTGAGTACTATAAAAAACTATGAAGGTAAATTTAGAACCGGAGACAAATATATACGAAATCTTTTTTACTGTGGATTGATTTATTATGTTGATAGATTTGGTGAACAAGATTTACAAAAAGCTATTGAAAAAATATTTGTATGGGCTTATACATTAAGGTTGAAATTACAAAGTGTAGGGCTTGATTCAATTGATAATTATGCGTTGGGTAAACACCAATATTCAAAGTTAGAATTGTTCAAATTAATTAGAGAAGCTGTTAAACCAACGGACATATTAAACATGAAATTAGAGATTTTGAAAGAAAACAAATCAACCAAAACAACCAAAATTGTTGAACATTTTAAGGTATTAAAATATTATGAGTGAAATAACTAAACTATATAGCATAGAAGAACTATTAAGTAAAGATAAATATGTAATTCCAATTTATCAAAGAGATTTTGCTTGGCGAAATCGTGAAATAACCCAATTGATTCAGGATATTGTGGATTATCTTAAAAAAGATAAGAACCCCATAAAAGATAAACCAAACTATTATATTGGGACATTGATAGTTTATGAAAGAAAAAATGGCGAGGCAATAGTATTTGAAACTATTGACGGACAACAGAGATTAACAACATTATCCATCCTTCTGAGTTTAATCAAAAATGAATATAGAGAATTGGACTTAACTTGGTATAAGGAAATGAACCTACAGTTTGATAGTCGAAAACTGTCCACTCAAACATTGCAATATATGTTTAATGGTGATTCACTTGACGAAAAGGAATGCAATGTTGCCATAAGACAAGGGTATAAGGATGCAAAAAAAGCATTGAAAACGATACTCCAAGGCTTCAACTTATCAATAGAAGATTTCTACAACTATCTTATAAAAAAAGTCAGTATTTTGAGGGTTTTGGTTCCAGAAGACACGGATTTGAATCATTATTTTGAAATAATGAATAGTAGAGGTGAGCAGTTGGAAAAGCATGAAATTTTAAAAGCGAAATGCTTAGAAATTCTTGATGAAGAAGATAGATATGCATTTAGTTTGATTTGGGAGGCATGCTCGAACATGGAAAAATATGTCCAATATGGCTTTAACGTTACCCAAAGGGATATTGTATTTGGTAACGATTACAGTAGCGGCACCAAATGGAATAAACTAATCAGTTATGAAGATATTTATAGTAAATTAGGAATCACTACAATAGAAGAAACCCATTCAATTGAAGTAAGTGAAAAAATTAATTCAACAATCGAAGAACTTTTAGAACCAGCTTCCAAACTCTATACAGAACAATCCACACAGAAGGATGACACCTCAGAAAGGTTTAATTCTGTAACTAATTTTTCTAATTTTTTATTACATATTCTAAGGATACAAGTAAATCAGGCTGTAACAATCTTAGATGAGGAGAAATTAGATGATAAGGTTAAAGATGTTCCATTAGACGACAAACGTTTAATCGAACTATTTGAACCAATTTTAAAGAATCCTAAGAACAATAAAGAGTCTGTGAAAAATTTTGTAAAAAATTACGGTTATAATCTGTTAAAAGGGAAATTCCTTTTTGATAAATATATCATTAAAAGAGAATTCGCAAAAGGAACAGACAGTTGGAGTTTAAAACAACTAAAATGGTATGAGCAAAACAAAAATGCCAGCTACATAAACACTTTTGGAAGTGGTGACAATAATGAAGATGAAAACAGAGAAATATTAATGTTACTTTCAATGTTTCATGTTTCTAATCCAACTTTAGTTTACAAGCATTGGTTAAATGCAGCATTAAAATACGTTTTTGAAAATGAAAATATAACAGCTAAGAAATACAAAGAATATCTTGAAGATTTGGCAAAAACTTTTTTGTACGATAGGTTTATAGCTAAAGAAGCAAAAGAGTACTTTGAAATAGTTTTTATGAATGATGGTCTGTGTCAAAATACAAAAAATGAAATCGACCCGGAAAAGCTTAATCAAGGCACATCTGTAGAAAATTTCATTTTCAATTATCTTGATTATTTGTTGTGGCAAAATTATCGTAGCGGTAAAGAGTGTTTTAAGATTGAAAGCGAAAAACCATTTGAAGATGTAAGAATTAAAGACTTTAAATACACATCTAGAAGTTCTGTTGAACATTATTACCCGCAAAATCCAATTGAAGGTAATCCGAAAATTGAAGATAGATGGCTAAACCATTTTGGAAATCTATGTTTGATTAGCAATAGTAAAAATTCGCGTTTGAGTAACTATATGCCAATTGCAAAAAAAGACCATTATCATAAAAGTGCAACACTCGATAGTATTAAACAAAGAATAATGATGGAGTACAACGATTGGGACACATTAGGCGATAACTGCAAAAACGAAGTTGAAGAACATGGGAATAGAATGATACAAATATTGATAGACTAAACATGATTACACACTTTGACCTTCCCCCGATATAGCGGACAATAGGTAACAAGATGAAACAGATTAAATTTGACAGAAAAGTAGGTTAAAAAATGAAAAAAGTTAATAAAAATTTTATTCAACATATTTCGGATAATCACGGTGAAAGTAGTGAGGAGTATTTGAAAGATGCTGCACCACTAATTGGAAAAATCATCATTGAATTCAATTCCTTAGAAGTTATCCTGAATGGTACAATTTGCGAAATGATAAACAAACGCACCGAAACCAATCGCCTCATGCAAGAAATAGTTAAAGTGGGAGTGAAGTGATGACAAAGAAAAACATATCCTTTTTTATGGGTAGCGGATTTTCTGTTCCAGCAGGCTATCCAAAGATGCAAGAAATTGACCTTGCAATTTGCTATTCGACAGGAGCATTTATCGTTGAACATGATTTGAATTCTAAGATACGTACAAAAGATTATTTGTTTTATTTCAACATTATCAATAAATATTTAGATTTTTGCTCACAAAGGATTTCAATTTATAAAAACAAAAAAATAGATTTGAACTATGAGATTGTTTATTATGAAATAAATAGATTATTTCGAATCATGAAAGATGGTTCTGATTTATTGTCAGACCCCATTCTTAATGAACTGCAAACCATTTTAAGTGTGCATAGTAAAGAATTTGAGAAAATAGATTATTTCAAGCATGTTCTTGATAGCTATTGCCACAATATTTCAAAAAATGTGTTATTGTCCTTGATGTCAAAAAGTCCTACAAATCTTAATAAATATGATGGATTCAACTCTTTTATAAAGAGACTATCTAAATTTAATATAATAAATTCATACTGTACAACAAATTATGATTTGTTGATAGAAACGTTATTAAGTGAACAAGGCTTGAAATATCATGAAAATTTTCGAAAACTGTTAAAGGGCGATTTACCAAAGTTGTGCAAAGGAAGGAATATGATTAAATTGTATGACAGTAAAATGAATTTTGCTCAAGAAGCTCCAAAGCTACTAAAACTTCATGGTTCAATAGATAATTTTCTATTATCTGAAGATATTGGAGCCCCGGAATTTCAAAAGGGGCATACAATAAAAAGTCCAAATCAATATGAATTTAAGCAAGAATTAGGAGTCAATTCAACTTTTAAAACAAGTGATGCCCCTGAAATACTTATTGGCACTAAAAATAAATTGGAAGAGTACCACCAATTTTATTATTCTCGAACATTCAATAAGTTTTTACAATGTTTGGATGAAACTCATATTCTAATTATTATTGGATATGGGTTCGGAGATTATGGTATAAACCAAGCCTTTTGGAATTGGCTTTCCAACAATGAACCTGCAAAAATGTTTATTATTGACATTTCTAATTCATTAGCTGACTTTGTAAAATCCAAACACAACCCTAAACTATTTCGTCATTACAACTCGATTAAAAGAGGCAAGAAGCTCCTTTATTTTAAAGGCGGAGTCGAAAACGCCGATTATGAACAAATTTTTGCAAGAATCAATGAAATTATTAGAAGATAATGATATTTTATAATTTAACTTTAGATTCTAATCGTTATAAGTTGTATTCTTCACTCGCCATTTTTCAAGGGAGATAACCAACCAAAAGGAATATATCCCTATTGTAACTATGCTGAGCAGTATCCATTTAATCCATTGCCCGAACAAATCGGTAGCATTCCCAATGAACTTCAACCTTCTGCCGTTGATTACAGTATGATTGATGCGCCATCTGTATATTTTGCACATAATCCAAGGATAGCCGAGCCCTATAGTACATATGATAACAAAAAACCCTAATATCTTCAATCCAATTAGGGATGATAAACCTCCATCGAAGTATGATTCTTGCACTTCTTCCATCTGACGATTGTTGATTGTAGATTCTGACATGATATTACCTTAAAAATATTTATGAAAAATGAACTTATCCAAACTTAAGTTTTATGATGACAGAATACGGCATTTGTAACATGGATAAATATAGCCAAAATTTACCTATATTTAATATAGTTTAGAAAGTTCTAAATTATTCTTGGAATAAATTAAATATAGTTTGGAAATGTCAAAAATATGTTATATTTTTACATGTGTGTTAAACACAAACTATTAAAAACAATTTATAAAGGGTATTTGAAATGGAAACTGTAGAACCGATGCAAAACATCAACGTTAAGATGTTCGACCTGAAAAAAAACGCTATGGCAGTAGTGAATCCTATGAATCTTATTGAAGAAATCTTGCTTTTTGAATTCATAGAATTAGAGCAAGTCGCTACACAAGGTGAAATTGCTAATGCTAAAGACGGTCAGATTTTCACTCTCGAACATTTGAGCTTTGAACAAAATGACGATGACAGAATTTATCATACCTACATCGAGGGTGAAAAAGTGGCAATCACAATTAATAATGACTACCTAAAGATTGAAGCTACTTTGGGTGAAAAACACTCCGAAAAAGTAGTTTCCATTGCCAAGTTGATTGATGAAACCGTGTACATCGGCGATTTGTTTTTTGGACTTTTGGAACTTGTTGAAATCAAATTAAAATAAGCTGACTAAGTCCGGAACTTTGGGAGGTTACAGCCTCCCTTAGATTCGTTTGAATGAGAAAAAGAATATTTGAATATGAGCATTTAGAATTGTAATTTTGAACAAACTGTTATAACAATATTTGAGTGAGTATATGAAAGAGAAAGTCAATAAGAAATTAGTTGTCTATTTCAACCCGCCGGAAGACACTTGGAAAGAAATAAAAGAAAGAGTTGGCAATGATGAAGAACCGGTGCATCAAACCGCTCGACGTGACATGGACCGCTACTATAAAATGTTAAAATACGCTATCCGTGAAGTGGAATTTACAGAAACTGAAGCGTTGTTGATTTGCCATGCTCTAAAAGGAACTTTGTTTGATGACTTAACAATCAGATTGATGTACGCTTCGGTTGAAGATGCTATCAAACATGATGGCTTGGATAAGGAATATGATGTTGATGGTGCTGAATTAGTAGTTAAACTAAAACATCTTAGCGTGGGAGCTTTATATGCCGTCGCTGATGCCGTTGAACGTTGGTGGTTGATTAATCATACTGATAACACAAATAATACCGAAAAACTCAAAAGTGTTGGGTTGATTAGGTAAATTTTTTATAAATCAAAGGGCTACTTAAAATGGGAACATTATTTGAACAAAAACCTCGTAATTATCACAGTTGTGATAAAATAGAGGATGTTATTTCAGAAATCGAGGCATTAAAAGACATTCAGAAGAAAACCGGATTAACCTATGACCAAGTTCTTGAGACTTGCAAAATGCTCGAACTCCGCCGTAAAAACACACTCTATGTTGAAAATGGAGATACATTCGATGAACAAATGGGAGGTTTCGGGGAGCTATTCAAAGACTTTAACGAAAGGATTTCGACATATTTAGACGCGATTGCAATGGCATTAGAGACGAAATAAGGCGTAAGTGTCAAAGATAAAAGTTTGCGTTTTGCACCTGCGATACTGCATGTCGTTAAAAATATTACTTTTGTTCTAAGATATAACGAATATTCTTTACATTTTAGGCGATTCTTATGAAAAAGTCAATATTTTTATTAGTGGTAATTACAACTCTATTTCTTACTTCCTGTGGCACGGATAACATTGTAAATTCAGAATACTCAAATTACGATGGACGGTATCTAATGCTTGGTTGGGGTAAACCTTATTTTACTATTGCAGAGCATGAAGATGTTCAGTTTAGAAATACTTATATCAAAATCGGCAAATATGTATTCGACGGCACTTGGAGCGACATAATCACACATGACGGCGATAGCCTTAAACGTCAGTTTATCAGCAGGTATGACGGTCCAACTAATTACAGCAACGAAGCGTTGGTTTTGCAAATTAAGTTTTACTTCCCTAATCCGAAAATTACAGGCTCGTTCCATATGACAATCCGAGATATGGTTGACGAAGAGGACGTAATCAGTTATGATGTATCCGCCCATGAGGTAAAGCAATAAAATTTATCCGATTATCACCAAAAGCCACTACTGCAGTGGCTTTTTTTGTTTAGCCCTTTAGGTACACAGGTAGCTTCTTTTCGATAATATCAAGTACTAAAATAAGGTCATCTTGGCTAATTACCAAATAAGGTCGTGCCGGGATGTAAATATCATGTGGTTTGGTCTTACCCAAAACCTTGTAACCACGACCCTTTTTTAGGAACTGTATCTTTCCCGATTTCATGTCTTTTTTCAATCTGTAACCGTATTCAGTTCCCCCCGGATGCTTAATTGTACCACCAAATTGATGTATAGCGGCGTATGGTGCATTTGCCGATATAAACACTTTACCGTTACGTGCGAATACATCTATAGAAGCCCTAAGATTCTTGTTTCGGTTTAATGTAGGTTCATCGGAGTAACCTAATTTTCGATATCCCTTCTTGGTATTTTCTGCGAGTTCTGCCCACTTTTGAGTGCCACCCGAAAACAACCCGATTTCATCTTTTTTGCCGTCCCAACGTCCACCAACATCAAAGTTTTTCGCTATTGACAGTTCAATCATATCGGCAATATCAGTCATAATCTCATCAGCAAGTGGCGGTTTTAATCGCCCTAAGCGTTGATTGATTATTTTGATAACATCGTTAAACGATTTTACATTCATTTTCTACTCCTTAGCTTCTGTCTGACCATAGCTTTTAATATTTCTCTCTTCAATTCCGGGCTATACTTTGCCATGTCAGGCTCATAAACCTTACCCGGACGAAAACCGAAATTGTCAATACTTTCCTTTAATTCATCAGTCATCTTGAGCGTACTTGAATCCGACAGGGTGTAACCACCGTTTTTGAATTCTGCTTCTGTCATCGGTATAGGCGAACAATCACAACCATAATCAGCAGGGGGGAAGATTGTCGTATCTTCTACCTTGAACACTTTGCCATGCAATAGCGTATGGTCATGCCGTTTAGTATTGCGTTCAATTTGATTCCATTTCCAATAGGGGTGAGTGTCTTTTCGGCGTAACATTGTTTCATAGAACCCCTGCGAATGAGCAATTTTCATGTTTGTATCGAGCGTAACTTTAAAACGATTTCCGGACCCAATCCAACCCTTTTTTCTAAGCCGTTCAACTAACTCAGCGTTCGCTTTTTCGAGTGGCACTCCATTTTCTTTCATGTCAACTACAGCTTTGTAAATGTCTTGCAGATAATCAGCTTTTGTAATACCTGCAACGGTAAAAGCTGTATCGTGACTTTTGTCCTTTAGTGTTTGCCAATCGTCAGCCGACACAACGTTTTTGCCTCGATGCAACAGATACTTCAGAGCCTTCTCAGGTTTAGCTTTTAACAGCTTTATAAGCAATGCTTTATTTCGCATCTTTAGCTCCCTCTACTCTTCCGAAACCCTCACTAACAAACAATAAATGCTCTAATGCTTTCATTAGCTTATCGCTATTTAAATCAGGGTACAAACCAAATACCTTGTCTTCAATTTCTTCATAGCTTTTTGCCCCTTCAATTGCCTCAGAAACAACTTTTAACATTTCTTCACCTATTGAGCCGAATTCCTTAGCTTGCTCGTCATGCTCGTTAAATGCGGGTGTTTCTTGTTTATTTTCAGGTTCTTCAGGAATGTAAAATTCATCATCTTTCAAGCCATATTTTTTGTAATGTTCCTTGGTAAACACAATCTTTCCTGTCGATAGCAATTTCGAATCACGCTCAGCTAACGCCAAATTAACATCATCTTCTTCGTACATTCCAAAGTATGGCATACGTTCAACACTTTCAAAGTTATATTCGACTAACCACTGTATCAAAGTATTGAATGTTTGTTCAATTAATCGCATATCACTTTCAACAAGTTCTTGCCTTACATCCATATGAACTTTACCAAGTGCGAATGTTCCCTTGTCACCCTGTTCTGTGCTTAATGTTTGCGACAATACCGCTTTGGAGATTTCAGCATTCATAAAGCCCACAACTTGCTTGTAAGTCTCACCTGATTGAGTGCTACCTGCGCTAATTGCTTCAATCTTTTCACCTGCCAACGAATCTAATGAGAATACACCTACACCACCACCGATTAATCCCGATAAAGCAGATGCCAAATCTTCAGGGCTGTAACTTGGGGCTGTTTTATCCAAAATACCAAGCAGATATGGACTGCCATATTTTTCACAATACCGAGTCCAGAACTCCATTACGGCTTTTTTATACACCCATGGCCAAAAGCAATTTGATAATACACCCCGACCATAGGGATTTCCGCCTGTGTCGTTATGCTTAACAACAATGAACTTCCGAGAGTGGGGGACATCCCTTACACCTCGTCTATCATAAACAAGATTTTCATCACTATCAAACTTAAACCAATGTGGAGGTTTGCCGACTATTGCCGATGGAATCAAAAAATTTCCTTTCCATACTTCATTTTCAACATCCAATGTTCCGACTTCATGCCAATATATTTCCATTGGTTTGTAACCATACAGCACAGCATCAAGCATTTCATCAATTACTTTGTATAAGTTTAGCTTACTGAATAACGCCTTAATGAATTTACTTTCCCGTGTTGGTTCTAAACCTCTGTCAATATCCCATTCTAAGCATTCAGTCCCGGATTTTCGCGATTGAACACAGCTAAATACATGACCGTCATAAAGCAGTTTGTAGTATTCATCAACACCCTTGTTTTTTCCCCTCAAAACTGCATCAGGATTTTGAAGTTCATTAAATGCCATCTCCATGTAGTCAGCACCTGCCGTTACACCCAACAAACCGTCGGTTTTTTGATTCTCGGTATTTGTTTGTGCTTGTACCGGCTCTTTTTCAGAAACCTGATCCGATTTCTTGGTAAAAAAATCTCGAAATTTCATTATAATGCCCCTTCGTATATTGATTGATTTTGTCTAAATGTCGTTAATTGCTTAGTTGAAACCTTGTTAATATTCGTTTGCAAGGCTCTGTATTTTGGTTCAAGGATTTGTAGCATGATAGTTAGCGTATCAACTTGGTCCTTGAATTTACTGCCCGGGAATTCAGAATGTTCAGTTATAAAATCATCTAACCAATGTGCATCTTTTGGCAGATAAACTAAACCGCTCTCGATTTTGGGTGATTGTTGATGCGCCCGAACAACCTTATCCATCGTTTCGATTTCTTTCAGAGGGAGCTTAGTTTCACGCTTTAAACTTTGCAATAAACTACGCCCACTCGCCGCTTTTTCAATAGCTACGAATGCCGGATTATCGTTTGTGTATAGTTCTACTGATTTCTTTAGCAAATCGGGATAGATTAACCGTTGTTTGAATCTATTCAAGATGTAATATCCTTTACTGTTTACGCCACCTGTCAAACAGACTGAATAAGCATTTGAATCACCCTCCTCATATGCAGTGTCCCATACTTGAATTTTCAAATCAAGCGTTGGTTCGATAGAGAAGTATTGCCACCATGCTGGATTAAATATCATACTCTCAGGGTCAACAGGATTTTGCCTTATTTGAGCCGAATATCCATAACTCCCCATTTCAGTTCTAATGTCATTCAACGCACTTCTGTTTAACCTTACAGGGTCAAGCAAACCGTCAACATACATGTTTTTCAGTTCAGGTGGGTTTACATCATTTGTTAGTTCGCCCGGCAAACAGATATGCTTAACATTGCCTTTTTTTAGCATTTGAGCCGTTGGGTCATCTGCATGCAACCGTTGCATAACCAAGATTGTCAAGGTGATGTTATTGTCTCGTTTACGCCGTGATAATGTAGTAGCTAAAACTCGATTAGCTTTATTACGCTTTGCCGTTGAATGTACTTCCTCAGCACTAATCAAGTCATCACCAATGATAATATCTGCATGTTTACCTGTTATAGTGCCAAAAATACCTGTTGCAGTTCGAACTCCATGATTGGTATTTTCATATTCTGTTGTTTGGTCCTTATCTCGTCTAAGTTTGATTTCCGGATACATGGCTCTGAATAAATCCGAGCGGATTATATCGCGAGATTTCAATGCAAAGTCAGCCGCTAAGTTCTTTGAATAACTTGCTGTCAACACTCGCATTGATGATTTTAATATCCAAACATAGACAGGTAAAAAGATTGAGAATATACGGCTTTTTGATGAACCGGGAGGCACATTAAAACATAAGTCATACAGCTTAGGTTTACCCTCAGCTACTCGCTTAACTGCAATCTGAACTTCATCACATAGGTATTTGATATGCCAATTGTCAATGAGTGGGGTATCTTCGATTGCATCCCAATAATAGCGTACAAGGCTGTAAAAGTCATCTTTGAACATGTCTGCCAATAGCTTAACCGATGCTTCGCTTATTAGCATTATCTTGTCAAGAGGCAACATTGACTTTCTCCATAATCTTTGCCAATGCCATAAGCTCATTAACATTAAGTTTCATCATTTCCTCTAATTCTGCCTCAGTTAATTGCCCTCTAAGGTTATCATCTACCATTACACCACCCCAACCTCTGTCTTTTGCCTTAGCTTTTAACCACTCCAGCAATGCCTTTAAATCCGGTTTGTGTTCAATTTCGGTTACTTCTAACAGCTTAACTTTTTTGCCTTGATGTGTTATTACTTCCCGGGTCTTAGTTTGCTTAGTCTTAACCCCTGTAAACAGCTTAATAATCGTACTTTCGGCAAAGTCTTTCAAACTTTCGGTTACTTCATCAATCTTTTCGGCAAAGTCTTTATCATCTTTCAACCATTTGTAATATGCACCTCTACTGATACCTGTCTTTCGACACGTTACAGCGACATTTAAAGCATTTTTCGGAAACAGTTCGAGAAATATTTGCTTTGTCTTATCAGTTGACATATTAAACAGTTACACCGATTAGTTAATAAAAATAATTTGACACTTGTAAAATAAACCGTTTGACAGTTGTAAAAAGAAACTTATATTTGTAATGAATAATTCACAAAGGCACAAAAAATGATAATCAAAGCGAGCAACACCATTGCACATGAGTACTTTCAGGGTACAATCAGAGCAACCTATAAGTTTTTAATCAATCATATCAACAAAGAGCATTTCGTGGTCGAACTAACTAAAGAAAAAACCATTGATGCTATCGAATTTCTTGAAAATTACAATGAAATTAGGGCTCATTACACCCCAAAATCAGAAATTGATTGATTAAATCGCATAAAACAGTTAATTTCGTATTTTACAGTTGAACACAAATACGGAAAAATGAGTAGCTATACACAAAGTCAAATTGTCAAAGAATTAGCATCGAGAAATGTTTTTATTACTCGACAGGCGTTGCATGCACACAAAAAGAAGTATCTTAAGCCCAGAATAGACTACATCGAAGATACCGTCACATTGTTCACGCAACGTGGCTACAACAAAGTGATTAAGTTTTACACTGAGAGTTGGAATCATAATAAAGACCGCATTTCTGACGATTAATCTTGTAAATTACATTGTTGTCATCATCTACACCGATAGGATATAAAACTCCCTCAAAGTAGCTGTATGGTGATTTGTGATTTTTAGGCGTATTCCAGATTTCTTTGACATACTCGTACAAGGTTTGTGTGTACCGCTGAGCTCGTACTTTGTTTGAATTAGTATTAAATCCTGTTGCATTGTAGAATTTCACGTCATAAGCGATGTCTCTTAGGTCTTTTTCTATGTCTTTCCAATACACCAACCCATCTTCACGATTCCGGGCAACAATCAAAGCTTCTGTAAATTGTCCTTGCGATACATTCCATTCCGGAGGCACACCACAGCAACTTGTAAAATCACATTTTTCTTTGTGATGGGCATCACTGACATAGAACCGCATACCCAAGTTGTGGGCAATATTTCGCATATCTTCGATTATGGGCTTCTTGAATTGATAATTTAATCGACGGTAACCTGAACCTTTGGAATTTTCTTTATAGAAATCCCATAAGTCAACACCTGCCCACTTTGACATCTCTTTGTACTTGCTTTTTAGCCGTTCATCTGCCCTTGTTTCAAGACAAAAGAACTCAGTTGTTACGCTATCTGCACCCGCCTGACCTGCCCTTGTGATTGTTTCTTTGTAATCATCTGATATTCCAACGATGTAAGGGCGTAGCCTTAAAGTAACTTTTATGCCAACATCGGTTAGTTTCCGAATAAGCTCAAACCGTTCTTTGGGACTTGCCACACCACGTTCAATGGCTTTTGCTTTCATGCTATCGGATGTGATGATGCTTATTTTGAAATGCCAATTATGAGCGTGCCGTTTGATAATATCAAAATAACGCTTGTCATCGGCAAACCAAGTGCCTTTTGTCGAGAATGACAAGGGGTAATCGTATTGGTCGAATATCTTCATAAACTCCAGACTTGTACCATATCGCTTCTCAAAACCATCAAAAGCATCAGCAAGACCACCCCATTGGATTACTGTTTTGTTCCGAACATAGTTATAAAATTGCTGATTGTACTTTGGTAGCTTCTCAGGTTCGCCCTTCAGGGCGTGTTCAAGCAAGGTAGCTACCTTTCTCGGACTTGCAGACTTAACCTGACGTTGCAGGTATATCTTGGAACTGTGACTCTTCTGGTTAAACGAGAAGCAATACAAGCAGTTGAATGAACAACTCGAATAAGTATCAAAAGTCATCGGCATCGAACAGTCGCAAATTTCGGCTGACCAACGTGGGGATTCGTAATCTTGGGGTATTATGTTTTTATTATTTGGCATTTCTGACCTTTACTGATTAGCATTTTTACGTTGTTTAGGGTTTTAGTTCGGGTCATTTTTAGGAACTTTAGGCTAATTTTGCTATTTGCGTTTTTTAAACGGTTTAAACTTTCAAATAAGGGGCAATATAGGGCGACTATTGAAAGTTTACACCCTAAGCTAAGTAAATATGTCAAAAAACTGTTATTGTTAATTCTATCACCCTCTACGACCGTAATTTTATAATCCCTATTTTCGGATATAAACTTTTTAATTTTGGGCAAAGAATTGTACGCAAGCGTATCTGTACCCTTGCAACGGTCATTTGTCGTATAATCACCTATTAGGCACGTCACGCCGTCCGTAGTGTGCTTTATGGGTTCAGTTACCAGCTTCATTTTGTCGTTAAAGTATTTGTTCATCACATAGGTAGTTTTGCCTGCTCCGGCTTGACCTATCACAACTTCAATTGTCATTTGGTGACTTGTCATTCTGCGACCTGTAAAAACTCCGACTTGATTTCTAAGTCACCATTGATGAGCCTTGAAAATCCCTTGATTTTAGGTTCTTGAAGTCCAATGTTAGCCAAGAAAGTTTCTGCTATTTCTTTGGTGCTAAAAGCTATCTCACAAAGTATGCTCCTGCCGTCCTTGTCACCCTCTACATGTTCCATGTCATCAGGTTCACCCTCGCTTTCGTCATTAAAGCTAAAGTTGTCATCCAAGTCAAGTAAAATTCCAAGTTCACCACTTTCAAAACCTGTCAGCGTTAAGTCAATACCGAAATCCCTTAATCCCAACAATTCAGCCTTCAACTTATCCATATCCCAATCAGATTCACCAACTTTGTTATCTGCAATCCGGGCGGCTCTCTTTTGTTCTTCAGTCAAATCATCTCTAACAATAACAGGTATTGAAGGCTTCTCTAAGTAGATTGAAGCGAGTTTACGCTTATGTCCTTTGATTAAAATATTGTTTTCATCAACCACCACCGGTACATCAAATCCAAATTCTTTGATTATATTTGCCAGAGTGATTATCTCTTCATCTGTGTGAATCTTTGTGTTGTTTTCGTAATCAACCAGCTCATGCGGGTCTAAGTATATAAGTTTCAATCCCATTGATACTCTCCATTATCGTAAATACTGCAAAGTATAACTAAATCTCATCACAATTAAATGCGTGCTTTACTACGTAAAACACTTACAGCAACTAAGTTTACAGCATTCAATAAAGCTATCCAAACACCTTACATTCGTAGTGAATGTAAATTATTTTTTGGACAATAATATGAACAATTGGATAGCAATTTTCAAACCCGGCACTCATACCGACGCCGCAGGCAATACTCGGACTTGGTCTGATAATGATTTGCGTAATATGGTGAAGATGTACAATGAACAGTCACCCACCGAAAAGCATGATGCACCAATCGTTAAGGGACACCCTAAGACTGATGACCCTGCAATGGGTTGGGTTGATTCGCTTAAATATGAAAGTGGTAAACTTTGGGCTAAACTTCGCAATTTGCAAAATTCATTTGTAGATGAAGTCAAATCCGGTGCTTATAAAAAAGTTTCCGTCAGGCTGTACCCCAACAATATGCTCCGTCATGTGGGCTTCTTGGGAGCTACACCACCTGCTATAAAAGGCTTAGGCGATGCTGAATTAGCTGAATATATCGGGTTTGTGTTTAATGAAGATGAAATCACTACAAGTGATATTGATTTTTCAGAACCAAAACCTGAACCTGAAGTTCCGGCGGTTGTAGTACCTAACGAGAAACAACCTGAAACACAACCAAAACAACAAGACAATTCAAATAACTTTAATCAAGGAGATTATGCTATGGATTTTAATGAACTTAGGGATTCGTTCTTCGCTAAACTGAAAGAACAAACCTCAGATGATACATATGCAAAGACTTATAAAATATTCTCTGAAGTGTTTAGCTCGATGAAAACTAAACCGACTGAAAAAGCTGACCCTAAGTCAGACTTTATGCAATCAGATGAATATAAAGCAACGCAAAAACGTATCGTTGAACTCGAATTGAAGAATCGCCAACACGAGATTGCTTCATTCATCGAAAAAGAAACTCCACTCGCTGGTATTGCTAAAACTAAGGCTTCAAGTGTCTTGGAAATGGCTTACCGTGTCGATAATCCGGTGGTGACTATCAAGACTTCCCATTAGATTTAAACTTTAGTGAAGAAGACAAGAAGAAATCTGCTAACGAATTAGTAAAAGAATTTATGCGTACCCTGCCGAAAATCGTAGAATTTTCACAGTACGAAAAGGGTAACGACCACGATGATAACACTGTAGATGCAATTGGTAATGCTGTAGTAGAAGCTCAAGGAGGCAAGTAAGATGTTAAATTATGGAATCGCAGATTTGGGTACAAAAACCCATAAACATGACATATTCGCAAGTCATGCCGAAACAAAAGAAATAACCGACCTCACGATTGGCTCAGGTCAAAACCTCCTTCGTGGTGCTATGCTTGGTAAACAAACCATAGGTGCTTTTGATGAAGTAACTTTCCAAGCAGGTGCAGGAAATACCGGTGACGGTGTTTTAACTCTCGCAGACCCCGCTCATGGTGCAGGCGTCAAAGCAGGCACTTACAAAGCAGTGTTTGTTGAGCCTGTAACTGACTTAGGCTCGTTTGTTGTTGAAGACCCTGAAGGTGTTATCGTTGGTTCAGGTAAAGTTGGGACTGCTTTTGATGGCGTTGTGAAGTTCACAATTGCCGACGGTGCAACAGATTTTGTAGCTGGTGACAGCTTTGATATCGCAGTTGCTCTCGTTTCCGGAAACAATAAACTCTACCTCTGGAATCCGGATGCCGTTAATGGTGTTCAGAATTTAGTTGGTATTCTCGGATGTGCCGTAGACGCAACCGAAGGAGATGAAAAAGGATTCTGCTATGTAGCAGGTGAATTCCTCTTATCTGCACTCACCGCCGCTTCAGGTGTTACTATCGAAGCAGGTGTTTATAATTCAGGTTCTATCGTAATTAAAAAGGAGATTGACTAATGTCTACTATAATGCTTGATATGTTTGATTCAAGGTCTATGACTGCCGCTGTGGTTAAAACTAAAGTGTTTGAGCCATTTATATTGAAAACCCTATTCAGTCCACCTGAAGGGCATGCGGCTGATAAAATTGACCTTGAAGTAATTACACACTCAGAGAAATTGGCAAAGTTCGTGAACCAAAGTGAAGGTCCGCACTTGCTGAAAAAAGATGACCGTTTTTATCAAACCGTATCACTTCCAAGAACTTATGAAGAATACATCTTCACGGCTCAGGAACTTGCAGATTACAACGCTTTTGGTCAGTTATACGACCAAAACCCTGCGAGAAAAGCTGAAGAAGCTAACAAGTTTGTTGTAAGACACTTGGAGTATTTGAAAGAACGTGCTATGCTCAGACGTGAATGGATGGCTTGTAAAGCTATTGCCACAGGTAAATGCGAAGTATCTCAATCTAACATCGCTTTCAGTATTGATTATTTATTTGAAAATAATGTTCATTTAACAGACTTAGGTGCTAACAACTATTGGGATGATACTACACCTGATATTTTGAAAAATATTAGCGATTGGAAACGTGCTATGCTACGCCGTGTAGGTAGAACTCCGGATATTGTTATTTTGGGTTCTGATGCACGAGATATGCTTGTTTCAAACGAAGCTGTTAAAAAAGCACTCGACACGAACAATTATCGCATCGGCAGTATTGACCAATCAAAACTTCAATCCGGAGCCGCTGATTACATTGGAAATATTCTTGGGCTTGACTTCTATGAGTATAACCAACAGTTTGTAGCTGATAATGATATTGCAACAGACCTTATCCCTGCCGATAGAGCTATTGTTACCTATCGCGCGAATAAGAACAACCGTGTTCATTATGGTCCGGTGCATCAAATTGTCAACAAGAAACTTAATACTATCATCACGGAATACAACCTCGATGTTGAAGAAAAGAACAAAAAGACTTTAAGCTGGACTTTGGAACAAAAATCATTGCCTGCAATTCATAATGCAGATGCTTTTATTTCTTGTCAAGTTATTAGTTCATAGTGGTTAATTTAGGATAGGGTATCAACAGGGTATCGGTAGGGTATGTATAGGGTATAAGGATTTTAGGGCATTCGAACTATATATATTGTATTAGTATATTATATTAATTTATATTATAGTATATTAAGGATTACCTATCGATAGGGTATCGATACCCTATATATACCCTCTCCAAAGTAGCCACAGGAGCGAGTTTATAAAAAAGCAATAAAAAGTGATATTTCCATCTAAAGCGTGAAAAAATTGTAATTTTACCGTAAAAAAAATTGAAATTGATGCAAAATTGACAAAATATTAACTCGCAAAACAATCAAAACAACGAAAATTGATGCAAAATTGATGTGGAAATCATCAAAAATGATGCAAAATTGATGTGAAAATCATCAAAAGTGATGCAAAAAATTACATCAAAACGTACAAAAAATTGATTCGCAACCAAAAATTTGAGTGAAAAAAACCAATTATGCCTTATTGTGATGTATCAGATGTGGTCAAAAATTTGTCAGAAGAGAAGGCAAAAAAGCTCTCGAATGACATTGATGCTTCAAAAGTTGATGAAACAGTCATTAATGAATGTATTATTAATGGCGCATCACTCATTGACGGCTATTTGAGAGGTCGTTATACTGTGCCGGTAGATGAACAATCTGGTGAATGTATATTAAAAAATCTGAACATTGATTTAGCAGTAACCGAACTACATGAACGGCGTGGTAAATTAGCTCCGGATTTGATTAAAGAGCGTAAAACAAAGTCACTTGAACGATTACTCTTGATTCAAAAAGGTGTAATTCTGATAGCAGTAAATGAGAAACCTGTTAATCATCGCGTAACGATAGCAATATCATCACCTAAGCAGGTGTTTACAGATACATTTTATAGCGAGATGCCATAATGGAGCGTGAACTAAAACAAGCTGTATTAAAGCATTTACAGAATGAGATTAGCCCTCTCGATGCTGATGTTCAATTTATGCCCGAAGTGTATAAAAGCAAAGATGAAGATGAAGCAAGGGATGAATATTTACAGCATCCACATGCCAGCATCTTTCTTTACAATATGGGTAGCGTTGGCAGTAGAAAGAATTTAGGTTCTCATACAAATTCAATTTCAATTGGAATAACAATTTACGGCAATTCGGAATCACATCAGAGATACGGCACAGAGGCTTTAGCTGAAAGAATAAGAGCAATATTAACAGTATTCTGCCCTGAATTAAGTTCAGGGGTAGTAGAGCCTGCTGAATGGGTCGCAACTGACCCATTACCAAGCATAGATGACGGAACTATACTATTAGGGATGAAATTTACTTACAACGGATTATACTTTAACGGACAATGACATTAGAACAAATATCTTATGGAATTCTTGCCATTTTTTTGGCAGCAATAGTTTCATCCATTTCAACGGTTTTAATCCAGATTTGGATAAAATCCGGAACAACTACCGAAAAGAATGCTGAAAAGGATGAAATACGGATTGCGAGTGAAATTAAATCATTGAGAGACATTATTGATAAAATTGAAGAATTATTGATAGACATCAGGTTGTTCATCAGGGGTCAGGAAGAAAAAAACACTAACAATGAAAATAATCTCAAGGCTGTTTGGAAAACAATCGGCGAAATCAAGCAAAACCTAAATGATTTATCGAAAGATGTTTACCAAAACCAACAAAATATTCATGAATTGATGAATAAACAAGATAAGCTGATAGACACCACAAACAAGCACAGTGACAAGTTAAAGACACTAAACGACATTTACAATAGCGTTAAAAATAGAGTTAAAGATTTAGAGAGTGTATAAAAATGGAAAAGACAACTGAAAACATCGGAAAATTAATGACGGCAATTAATTCATTGTTGTCATACGCAAATGAATCAGAACTCGAACTCGAAGCGAGTGGTAAAACAGATTTACTGCTTCTTGCTAAAGAGATTCGGATATTGACCTTAGCGGCTAAAGAAGAAGCGAAATCAATAACTGATAATCAACAAGATGAACTAAGCCTCAAATTTGGCGAACAACTCTTTAAATTGTTAAGGAGTTAATCATGACATACGATGAACGCTTAACTCAGGTGGAAAGCAAAGTAGATGAAGTTCTTGCAATCGTAAGACCTAAAGAAGCGAAAACCGAACCGGACCCAAATCAAATGATTATGGATGAACTTGGTGGCATTTCAAACGAAGTAGATATGCTGATTGACAAGGTTGAATCGGTACGTAAAGACGTTCAAACTGCAATCGAACAACCTTTTGAGCTAACAGAGGAGTTGACCGAAGCTGACAAAAAATTCAACAAACGACGTAACATTTATGTTATAACATCATTGCTTGTCACAGGCGGAATGACATTAATATTCTGGCTCAACTTCTTACCACTGTTTTCTATTGCAGTTGGATTGTTTTTATCCTCTGGGATATTAGCCCTATTATTGGTTAAAGACGAATTTGTATTACCCGGTAACACAATTAAAAGGATAGCACAAAATGCGATTGCTTCCGCTATATTTATTCTTGGTTTTGTTATTCTTATTGGCATTGGTATTTGGGTCGGCAATTCCCTCATCACTGACAGAAGTCAGAGCGAAGAGTATAAAGCACCAACTGCTACAGAGCGAACAGTCGAAAGAGCAAACACAGGAGACACAGAGGAGTGATATTCCTTACCATGTTAAGCTCATGCTTGAATGCCTTGATGTTGTTGAACAACCAAAAGGCTCAAATCGTGGTGACAGTATTGATGTTTGGCGAAAGATGTTCGGATTTGACACTCCTGTGCCATGGTGCGGAATCTTTGGGGGCTTGAAATCAAAAGAGGGCAAAGCATATCCGATCGTATTTTCAGCAAGGGCAAAAGACTATGCTTTAATTGGATTTTCCTATACCATAAGCGATGTCATTTACGGCAACTATATCCCAAAAGCGGGTGATTGGAGAGTAAAAGGGAGAGCCGGCGGTCACCACGTTGACACATTCGTAAGTTGGGACACGGCAAACCAAAAAGGCGTCATAATCGGGGGGAACGTAAATGATGCAGTGCAAATGAGGGAGATAACTTTGAGAAGTATGATAGCAGATGGAACTACACATATTGTTGACGTAACAGGTTTTTATGATTGGTTAAATAACGAGAAAGATAATGATGAGATTTACGAAACTTTTGAAGGTATTGCAACATTCTATTCCGATTATTTCGACGGTCGCCGGACTGCTTCTGGAGAAATATATAGGCATGAAGCTTTCACAGCAGCAAGCAAAGACCTTGCCTTTGGCACAAGAGTCCGAGTCACCAACAAACGAAACGGGAAAAGTGTTGAAGTTGTGATTAATGACAGGGGTCCCTATGCCAACAATGCTATAATAGATTTGAGCAAAGCGGCTGCAGATTCAATTGAAATACGAAAAGGAAAAGTGCTTGTAGAAGTGCTTAATTATTAAAAATATTTGGAGTATGTCATGGAATTTTTAACAGATTTATTAAACAACAATCCCTTATTGTTTGGGTTTGGAATTCTTGTTATCATCACATTTTTTGGTATCATGTTGTTGCAATGGTTTAAGTCGAAAACAGGCGTTGATACTGATGCTTTAGTTGATGGACTAAAAGAAGTAAACAAAACCGCTCAAGAGGAAACCGCCAAAGAGCTTAAAAAGAGTGTCGAGAGGATTGTCGAAGATGCAACTGCAAAAAAAGTTATTGAAGCGATGACTGAATCTAAAACTATTGACACCGGCAATGGTGAAAGCGTGACAATTAAAGAGCCTGCAAAGAGAAATCAAAGAGAAATCAAAGAGCCTGCAAAGAACAAATATGCAGTCCGCGATGAAACAGGACAGTTTGTCAAAGCTGACGGTACTGAAAAGCGTAAAGTTGGACGTCCGAGAAAGGGCAAAACATCAATCATACCGACATCTACTGAATTCCCAACGCCAAAATCTGCAAAGGATAGACCATGAGCGAAATAATGAACATCTTAGCTTCCATAATCGGCTATATTGCATTAATATTAGGTATTATCATAGGCGTATTTCATTTGATTGATTTGTTAGGTAATTACAGAAGTCAAAAGAAGTACGATAACGAAAAAATGGATATTATTCTTCGCGAACTCCGCAGGCTTGATATGTATTGTCGTGCCGAATATCCGATTGTTGAAGATATTGTAAAATACCTTGAGTCCGGTATAAAATCTATGAGTAGCGACGGTGGAAATATCGCCGTTCCAATCATAGACGAGTTCCGCGACCAACTTCGCAAAAAATATCCAAAGGTGTAACCATGATAGAAACTGAATCGCTCGCTTATGCCATATTGGATAGGGTTAAGGATGCAAAGGACGGTACTGTATCAATGAATGAAGCTAAAGCAACCTTATCGAAATTGACCGACAAACCCGCTTTTGATGTTGAACAAAGGATTAGAAAAACATTAAATGATTTATTTAAGGTGCAAAAATGAGAAACCGTAAACCGATGCAAACTTACGTTGCCTCTGACGTAAAAGACAAAGTAGATGAAGCCGCTCGTAAGCTTAAATGTAGTCGTAATGACATTGTAGAAGCCGTGCTTTTGTTCTTCGATACTGACATATACGAACGATGCCTAAAATTTCAAAAATTAGACGAATTTTTAAAGGAAACCTAATGAAATTAATCATAGCTATTTTACTAAGCGTAACGCTGTCAGGGTGCAGTATATTCCAAACCTCTGCAGATTATTTAATTGACAACATCGAAATCACTTGGAAGCCAAATAAGGCTCAAGATACCGCTCCGGTGGATTCCATTGTTGTGAAGTTTGCTCCCGTTTATTGGGTCGAGCCACCGTGCGAAGGCGATTCAATACCTGAAATTGAATATGAATTCACTAAGGACGGTTACGAAATATGGACTTTGAATAATGAATACGCAAGGCGAACAGAGGTATTTCGCAAAGACACAGTAATTTATATTTACAGGAAATGACATGTTAACAGAAATGGTCAGGGGTGCGACTGAGAAGTTTCGCTTTAATTATTCAATAAATGGTGTTCCACAACTATTGACCGGAACGACGGTTGTTTGTATTTGGAAAAAATCGCCAACTGATGCTACTCCGGCACTTCTAATCGAACAAACTGACCATGACAGTGACTATGAAACTGTACTTGTGATAACTCCTGCCATGACAAAAAATTTGGATTTAACGACTTACTATTGGGAATATGTAATCAAAAAGCCTGACGGTTCAAGAATAGTTCGTAAAAAAGGCATGCAGGGTCATCTGGAATTGACTATTAATTTAGATCCGATACCGGAATAATTTCTATGGAACACAATGTATCAATAAATATAACAACCGAAGAACATAATGTTGAAGTGAAAGAAACAAAATTCATTGTTTCAGAAGTAAGCACTCCAACCGGCAATGTCGGTCACGACCACGATGATAGGTATTATACAAAAGCTGTTATTGATGAAAAATTTGAAGAGAAATTAGATAAAAACACATATATTTTTGGAGGGACATTTTAAATGGGTATTCAAAGAATACAATTAAAAGCAGGCGTCAAAGCTAATTTGCCAAACTCTGATATGTTGGCAGGCGAAGCGCACGTTACTACTGATAGAGGCACATTGCACGTCGCAGTTGACCCAACAACAAGGATTATTATAGTTCCTGCGATTGAGGACTTAGTCACGCTTGCATCATTAAACTTAGATACCGACTTTGTGATAATCCATGATGCTGACGGCACAGGACAAAAAGAGAAAAAGATGACCTTGGCTGCTCTTAAAACAGCTTTGAATATTCCCGAAGCATCAGCAGATGAAAAAGTAGCTGTTGTATCGGGCGGAACAGCAGGGTATCTCTATGGAACTGACGGTTCAGACGGCGTTGTTCGTATGGGAAGTAGTTTGAAATGGACTAAAGATGCTGGCAACGGCTTCGTGACTTTAGAAGCAGATGTAATCAACGGCGGAACATTCTAATATGGCTCGATTGCAAATAATAAGGTTCTTGCAAACTACGCTTGCGAATTTGGAAACTCAAGCAGCCGCTAACAATTTGAAAGTTGGCGAACCTTATCTTGTTACTGATTTAGGTAGATTAGCATACGCAACTGAGATTAATGCTTTTGAGCTTGTAGGTATTGAAAATGGTACTGTTTCAGGATTGACTTCTTTGACAATTGACTGTGCAAATAACACTCACTTCATGATTTCAATCTCAGCGAATGAAACATTTTCGTTGTCAAATGTTGAAGAAGGCATTGAGAAAGTGTTCTTCGTCAAAAATACATCAGCCGGTAGCATTATAGTTACTGTCCCAAATACCGCATTTGACATTAAAACCTATATCAGTAGAACATTATTGCCCAACTTCTATGTAGAAGTCTCTGTCATTAAAATTGGAACGCTTTATTTTTGGCAACTATCAGAACCAATGGGATAGTTATGATACGCAGAAGAAGACAAGCTCACGATGACCCTGTGATTCCCGGTACGCAAATATACGGAATATCATTTTTCAATACTACGGCGAATTCATTTGACGTGCAGCACCTTTGGTCATCAAGTGTTTACAACGGTCATGGAGTTATAGGAGTGATTCGTCAAGGGGCATCAGTCAATGTTTTCCCGAGCGACGATACATTTTACAACGCAAGTTCTGTATTCGGCTCAGGGGATGATTTAGGAAGCGGTAACTACGTGTTTTGTCTTAATGCCCGAAATGCAGGAGTAGTTCCAATCACCGTGACAAATCTGGCATCAAATACAACCTACTATTGTAGGTACTTTGCATTTAATACGGCAAAGGGCAAAGTTAAATACTTGACCAACACAGGTACAGGTAATCCACGAAGTAAAAAAACAGGTTCATAATGAAAATCAAAGAGATATTAGCCGTTTGGAGCGAGCGTAACAAAATTGAATTACCGCTCGACGAGACTTTTGACAATTATTATGATTTTGAAGAAATTGCGCAAGAGCGTAAACTGCCTGTTTACCCAACGTTTGACGAGTGCAATCATATTGCAAATGAAATTTTTGATAAAAAATTACAAGGCAAAACTGCATGAGTACCACGATGTTACAAACAGTCACCCTTGAAACAGGAATGCAGGGAGTAATTCCGATAACTGCAATTGCCGATGCTCATTACACGCATGAACAAACAGTAGCGAGTGCAACTTGGACGGTGACACATAACATGGGTAAATATCCGAGCGTGTCTGTGGTTGATACAGGTGACAACGTTATTGTGCCTGATGTTGAATATATAGACACAAACAGCTTAACGATTCTTTTTAGCGGTGCAACGGCTGGTAACGCTTACTTAAATTAGGAAATAATTATGAAATTAGCAAATCATCTAAACGTAAACAAACATGAAATCCGGAACGCTTTGGGGCATATCTTAACGACTCCCCCGAGTAGTCCGGGCGAATCGCAGTTTTATTATAATTCTGTTTCTAAACAGTACGAATATTTCAACGGAACTATTTGGTTAGCATTCGGTATCAATAATCACGAGCTATTAAGCAATATCGGCACTAACAGCCATGCAGATATAGATAATCATATTGCAAATACAAGCAATCCGCACTCTGTTGATAAAACACAGGTGGGCTTGCCAAACGTTGATAATGTTCAACAAATACCAATGTCATGGATTGATACCGACCCAACTTTGTCTGCTGATAGTGATACAGCAGTCGCATCACAAAAAGCAGCAAAAGCCTACGTAGACCAACTAATGCGTGGGCGAAAATGGAAAGATGACGTAAGGGTGTTTATTCCTTTTGAAAACGTATTCTCGGGGCTTGTTGTGCGGGACGGTGTCAGTTTAGCAGACGGCGACCGTGTAAACGTTGCAAATGCAGATGTTGACGGCAAGGAAGGTATTTGGATTGTCAAAACAACTGCATGGGTAAGGGCGGAAGATGCAAATACATCAGCAGAAGTTGAAGGAATGGCATTTAAGGTGGCGGAAGGCACGACGTATGCAGATACAATGTGGCTGTTAGCTACTGACAACGTAGTTTTAGATACTACGAAATTAACGTTTATCCAAGTTGCAGGTGCAGGTTTATATTCCGCAGGCTCAGGAATTAACCTTATCGGCAATGCTTTCTCAGCATCAAATTTAATCCCGCGTATTCATGCGGCTAATATCGGTGACGGTTCGGCTGTAAACTTTGTAATAACTCATAATTTTGGGACGAGAGATATTGCTGTTAGAGTGCGAAACAGTTCAAGTCCTTACGAATTCATAGAGCCTGACTACGAAGCAACAAGTACAAATACTGTAACTATCAAATTTGCAGTTGCTCCAACATTGAATCAATATAGAGCTATTATCACAGGGGCAGTAGCATGAAGTTAGGTAATCATTTAGACGTGAATAATCACGAACTTCGTAATGCACTTTTAGAAAAGGTCACATCTTTGCCTACAGGCTTAACAGAAGACCATGCAGGGCGAGTTGTAAGGCTTGGTAGTGGCTTATATATGTGGGTCGGTTGGCGATGGGTAGGTTTATCGGATAACAAATTTCACTTTAAGCCAAGTGACCAAATCGTACTAAACGATAATAATTGGTATGATGACAACAATATTGAGTTTGAGATAGGAAAAGAAGAGCTATATAGTTTTGAGTTTTATTTGTTTCCTGAACCCGGACCTTTACCGAATGGAGTAAACTATAAATTCAAATTTACTCCAAGCGTACCTATTACCGAGATGTATGGAACTCATGCGCGGTATTTTTACTATCCTCTTGCTCCGGGTTCTGATTGGCTCGGATACAATGTGAATTTGTTAAACGAAATAGAAGTGCCGGCTTTAGATGACGAAGACCCCCCCGTATCGAAAATATGGTTTGGTATTTTATACGGTGGTTCGGCAACAAGCACAATTAAGTTACAACATAAAGTGACTTCTCTCGCGGGCAATGCTGTGATTAAGGCAACTTCTCGCATTATTTTAACACGAATATATTAGCAAGAAAATTACTGCATTTCTTTATAAATAAGGCATTTAGCAATTTAATAATATTTATCAATAATAGGAGATTTTTATCATGTCGAAAGAATCAACCTCAATGCTTATAACAGGTGTGCCTTGTTGCTACTTGTTAGAAGTAAAAACAGGACCAACTATCGCATCGCCAAGCGGTGATGCTGACGCCGCTGACCGCTTAAAATTTGAAGCACTTTCTGAGAATCCGGTTTTCAAATTCCCTGCTTCATCAGATAACGAAGAAGGCGAAAAATACGAAATCGCAATTGCAGGAGATATAACAATTGAATTCCCGAAATTCTTGAAAAGACTTGCGGGTAATGAAACCGAAGCTGACACTATCACACTTAAGGACGTTACACCTGCGAGCCAAGAAAGTACAGGTAAAGGCGAAGTTGTTATCAATACAACCGAAGCCGATAGAGATTCTGCAACTTGGACCGCTCTCATTTCAAAACTTAAAGGCAAAGTCAATAAATACTTTTTGGGAGTATTCCCAACAGGTTTTACTCACTCAGGGCGTAACTCTGCGAACAAAGCCGACGGTTGGATTTATTTCATAGGCAAGTTGACAGGCGATGTTGAAAACAAAGCACCATTAACGCTGACTTTAGGGGCTGTTAAGTGCCCGTTTGCAACTGAAACAGGTTGGGAAACTCAAGTAACAGGATTAGACTTTGCGGCTACACCTGTGGCAGAAGAACCCGGATATATCAAACTCAAAGGTAGCTCAACATTCTTGTTGACACCAACAAACCTTGTTTCAGGTGATGCTACTATCTTAGCTGATGGCGATGTTGTGATTAAAGCGGCAACATACGCATAATGGTATTTGTACAGAAATATAGCCGTTTGGAAAAAAAGTACGGTTGGCAAGAAAAGAGGTTCGTTGTGGCAGATAGTTACGATGAACTCTTTCTTGTTGACGGTTCTATTGCCAACACACAGTTTGTTGACATTTTCCAACTCGAAGCACCATTACAGGAATTAAATATTACTGAGGGTGCTTATGCTATTGATACTATGACTTTTACCATTGACCAATCGGCAATTCGTACCGAATATGATGATAATGCTTTACAATTTTGTTTGGGTTCGCTTGATACACGAAATAACCGATATTGTGCTTTATTTACTAATCCTGATTTTACTGATGATGATACGATTTTAGAATGTGTCGAATACATCGGAAAGTTGAAACCTGAGATTGCCGGGGATGATATAAAGTGGGCAGGTGACCAATTCGATGTAAACATTGACCCTATACGACAATACCAATTTACGACAGTTAGTTTTGATGTTTCGGTATTCGAGCAGGTAGCATTTTTCACCAAAATCGAACTACCAGACGGCTCATTCACAAACCCTATATTTGATGCTTTAGAACCGAGAATTACAATAGCAGATATTAACGCTATCGCCAATAATAGATTGGCTTATAAGCGAGTATTGCCTGACGATTCACAATTTGAATATCAGTATTACCGTTCAGCATCTTTATACGATGCTTTATTACTGCTTTTTTCCAAAGCTGAAAATATAATTGAAGAAATTACAGGCACAATATTCACGATTGAACTTGTGCCGGGTTCGTTAGGTTTTAAAGCCTCAGTAGCAGATTACGAACTTTCAGAAAGTGCCACTGACTCAATTTCTCAAACATTAGTTCGAGATGATGTAAAAATAGAATTGAAGTTAAATTCTACGCCTGCGGGTCCCGGATGGAGTAATCCATTTATACATCGTAGAATGCTTAACCCTAACATGGGTGACAAGTTAAACAGCCTTGAAAATGAACTATCGTTTTGGAAACATGACAATTTATCCGATTTGTTATACGATATTGCCCGCTCTTTTGGTTGTTACCTAATTGTACGCTATAAAGCTAATCGAGCAATTGAGGTTAAAATAACAAGTCGAGAGGGCTTAGTAGGTGACGATTTTGTTTATATCGTAGATGCTGAGAAAGGCTCTATAAACTTAAGTTCATCGTCATCATCGGACAATGTCAGCTTGTACGGTCAAGGAACTGTTTATACTGTTGACGGTTACGACAATTTAATGGAGATAACAGATACAACCGTTACTCCTAATATACTTAACGAACTTGTTACATCCCAAACTCTTGTCAATTTAAAAGAGCAAATCAAAAAGCGTGACGGCAAACAATCACCTGATAGATTGTTATTAAACACAAATATCGGTGCTTATACTAAATCTCGTAGAGATTATGTACCTAATGGTGGTGGAACTAAAAACACCGTTACAAGGACATTGCCAATAAATACTTTTGAATATGCTCCATTATCGGGAAATACAATCTACAAAACCTATGAAGTATTGACCACAGGGATTTATGTTCAACTTAAACCATTTACTACCGAGCAAATTGATTTACTTGGTGCAGATACGGCAATATGGAGACCAACAGCGAGAATCCATGTTAGAATTAATAATGTTGACTTGTCATTCGATAAGCTAAGTGACTATATTAACGCTTTGTTAGGCAATGACAAGCAGTTCTTTTTATCTGAATATCAATTAACCATTCCAAGTTGGAACGGTTTCTCATTAAGTCCTGACGGCTCAAATGGCAGTTGGCAAAATGTTCGCTTAGGTAGCAAACTCAAATTAATTGAAAATAACAGAAAAGAATTAATTGCAGGCATTTGGGAAGAATTATCCGATGAAAAAGATTACGTAGTAGTTGGAATTGAGAGAAATCCAAATCACCCGGAAACAATCCTGAAATTGCATAATTTGAGACGGTTTGCAGTATCGCCAAGTGATGAAGCACCTTTGAGTATGAAAGAGCATGATGAACTTCAAGGTAACGAATTGGATTATGATGCTTCAATAGTTGCCGTTCACGAAACAACTGAAGTGATTTATGGCGGTTCTGCTATGATGCAAAATAGCGATGAAACAGTTTCAAACTTATTGCCGAAATCAAACTGTATGGGTCGTTTTGTTGGTATAGCCTTGCATGATGCCCTAACTGCAGAACTTATTGCTATAAAGCGTAACGGCATTGTAAAATCGAGCCATTACAACTTTATACCTAATCAAAATGTATTTATTCGATTAGCAGATGTTGACGGCTTAAATCTGTCTCAAGCTCCATTATTGCTTGAGAATGTTTCAGTAGATGAAGATGCTTATATGGTAGTAGGGATGGCATTAACAAGTAATTCTTTCGAAATTAAATACCGCGAGTTTACATATGTCTAACAGAATTACACTTGTTTACACAGATAAACCTTTGCCGGCATTAACATACTTGTCAGGTTTAGATTTTGATGCTTATTTAACCACTAATGAAATTACAGGGTGGCAAGGAATATTTCATCCAACAACCAATATGCCAATGCAGAATGAAAAAATTACTCGCGAATATATTACTTTGCGAGGTAGGCAAGGTCAAGATACTTTGCACGCTCACCGTATTTGGTCTGTAGAGTTATCGTCAAATGATATTGATTATACAAAATTAGAACAATTGCTTAATCTCTGGAAGTCACCTTATCAATATATAGCTGAGAAAAAATGGAGTAATGGAGCATGGACAAATTACATTGAAGTGATTTGTACTGATAAAAACTTTCCGATTGCATTTGATGATAATAATGTGCTATTTCCTGTAATTACATTCAACTTTAAAGCAGTAAATCCGGGGGCAGGGTGGCACAATCAATCTTAAATAATCCTAATCAAGATGTATTCATTGTTCATCCATATGCTTTATGGGTTTATTCCGGAACAGTTATTCCCGAAACATTAATCCATGATTTGTTGCTTGCTTTTTATCTCGAAAAAGAAAGTACCTGCCAAATTACGGCAATTAAGAAAAACCATATGGAAGGTGGTCAGGTCGTTATTGGTTATAAATTGTTATCAACTTTATATTGCCCATTTAACAAATTCAATGCTGTGGAAAATAATGTTTTAGAGAAGTTGGACGCTTTTATAGCTCAATCAAAAACATTTAATAATTATGGCATTTCATCTTCAGACATAAATGAATATTTGACACCTCAAATAAGGCTTTATTACGGTGTGCCACCTCCAGCTTTGCAATTAGCAGAAAGTGGTATTTATTACCCTAAACATTCACCTAACGAAAGAGGTGCTATGTATTTAGAACTCAAAAGACGTTGTTCAATACATTATGACATCGAGCAATTAAGTGATAGATTCAGACTTGTTATTTCAATTAATGGCACATACAAAAGCATTACGAATGACACTACCGGAGTTAAAATTTTTAATTAATAAATCGGACTAATTTTGAGCAAAACTATAAGAATATTAGGCAAAAAGATTGAGATTATCTTTATTGATGATAGCCCTTTGGTTGAAAGAAGCGGTGAAATGCACTATCTTGATGGCATAATATATATTCGCAAAGCACTTTACCCGGATGAACAGAAAGAAACGCTATTGCATGAAGTTATCCATTGCATAGATTATCAATTAAAATTAGATTTATCTGAAGCACAGGTTCATCGGCTTGCAGTTGGACTTTATGCCGTAATGGCAGACAATTGGGGCGGAATGCCCGACATAGAAAGCGAAGTTATACCGAGCAATGAAGGAATAAAATGAAACTATTTAATAAATCAAGGAATTAGCAATCATGAGCGACCAAAACAAAGAAAAATTAACATTAGACGAGCCTGTATTTTTTGAGGCAAACGGTGCGAAATACACCTATGATTATAAGTTATTGAAAATTAAGAATGCCGAGCCTGCTTTGGCAATTGTTCAATTCCATATTGACCAAGCCGAAAACCCACCTGACGAAGTTAAAGCAGTCACAAGGGGAGAAGGCTACCAATGGCAGACCCATGTAATGAAATATCTGCTTTTCAAACTTATTGACGAGGTGCCAACTTTTGACATCTCTAAAATCAATGAAACCTTTGATAACCTCCAAGAAACAAATCTTGCTTCCCAAGATGAGAATCTTTCCGGCTCATTCCGGTTAATGGAGGTATGTATAAACGATTTTTTGTTCAAGCTGGGCAAGCAATCACTGATATCAAAACTGCGGTCAACAGGCGTAAGCAAAACAAAGATAGCTATGATTTCGACGCTCTTGGCAAACTCAGCGAAAGCCTAACCATTGAGGAACTTTTCGCTAAACAAGAAAGGCTTAAAAGGCTGTACGATAAGGGTGAATTAGCAAGGCGTGTGCGTAATCACACGGATGATATTTGGTATATCCCAACCTTGGCGGGCGATGAGATAGACCGATATGACAAAGTAAAAGACGGTAGATACACCGATGCAATGCGAGCCGTTGTTCGAGCTGTAAACAGAACAAATAAATAAAAACGAGAGCCTGCCATAAGTGCAGGTTTTTTTATATTCCGGGGGGAAAAGTGGCTTCAAAGAATGTTGAGTTTATACTCGATTTACTTGTAAAATATAAAGCAGATTCAGCAAGTGCCGAGCGTGTAGTTGCTAATCTCGAGCAAAAATTAAAAGATTTACATCCTGAAATTGACTTCGATAGCGATACCTTAAAAGCAGGGTTACGCGATGCTATCGGTTTATTAGACCAATTTGGTGATTCCGTTGATGAAGCATTCGACGGTTTTGATGAATTTGATACCGATGGTGTTGAAAAAGGACTTAACGAACTCGAGCAATTGTTTGATGAAATGATAAACAGCTTAGATGATGAAGCAATTAACAAAATGCTTGAGGCATTTGAGGGCTTTGATGATTTGAGCGTGGAAGGGATTGTTAAGGAATTCCAAAAAGTTGGTGGCACGGTTGGTGATACTGATAAAATATTGAAGAACTTCGTTAAAAGCGGAAAAGATTCTTTAGAGCAAATGAAAGGTACAGGCAAAGAAGGCACTGACACATACAAGAAATTAGAGAAAGAAATCGCCAAAGCCGAAAAGCAATTAAAAACACTCAAAGATACCAATAAATCTATTGATTTTGGCAATAAAGTATTTCAATTCAATCAGCTAACAGATACCGTTCATAAGATAACATCTGCATTTGGTCAGTTTATTACCCCTTATAAAGACTTTGATAAGCAACTCAGAAACATCGGTACTCTTGGTGTTCAGAACTTTGAAGAGTTTCGGACAAAGGCAATTGACTTAGCCTCAGGTGTTCCCGATACGGTTGCAGGCGTAACTGAGGGTATATATAATGCCATTTCGGCAGGTGCAATCCAAGTTACTGACGGTATTGCCGATGTAGCGGGTGGCATGGTGTTTGTCGAGCAGGCATCTAAGTTAGCTGTGGCAGGTTTGACCGACACAAACGCCGCTATAAAAGGATTAGCGGCTGTAACGAATGCTTATGGAACTGATGTTTTGTCAGCCGGCAAAGCGGCGGATGTTTTGTTTGGAACTGTGAAAAATGGTGTAACAACTGTTCCGGAATTGAATGCTTCGTTAAGCCAAGTTGTACCGATTGCGGCAGCTGCAGGGTTTTCATTCGAGCAAGTAGGGGCGGCAATTGCTACACTCACAAAACAGGGTGTACCGACTGCACAAGCGGCAACACAAATTCGCGGAGCAATAGCAGAATTATTGAAACCCGGAGCACAATTAAAGCAAGTAATGACTGAAGCTGGTGTTTCTCTTGAAACATTGGAGCGTGATGGGCTACAAGAAACCATGCGTAAAATTGGTATTGCAATGGATTCAATGGGAACGGATGCGGCTAATACATTTTCGAGCATCGAATCAATTCAATTTGCATTAGCGGCTACAGGAAAGAATGCCCTAAAAGCAAGTCTTGACTTGGCATCAATTAAAGATTCGGCAGGAAGTGTTGAAGAAGCATACGCCATTGCAAGTGAGGGAATCGGTGTTAAGGCACAAGGAATCTTGAATCAAGTTGAAGCATTCGCATTCAAGATATTTGGCAAACTTGGTGATAGCTCAGTTGTATTCTTGGACACGGTAAACAGCTTAGCTCCTACGGTAACGACGTTTGCCGGACTTGCGAATGTAATTCCGGTTGACAAAATCGCAAGTCAAGTTAAATCTGTATCAACTCAATTTGGTTCATTAATCAAGAACGCTGATGGTTTTGGTGGTGCATTGAAAGGAATATCAGGTAAATTAGCTCAAAGCGGTGGTATAATCGGCAAAATAGGACCAATGGCATTTAATCCATGGGTGTTAGGTTCGGCTGCAGCAATCGGTGCAGTCACCTTATTTTTGACAAAAACCGATAAGGGGCAACAGTTATTAGCTAAAGGGACTTTATTACTACAAAACTTGATGCAGAAACTTGCACCGATATTTGAGGGTTTGTTGGATATAGGGGAATCGTATATTGATGTATTGCTTAAGTGGGGTGAAATACTATTCGAATACTTCATTACACCATACGAAGTAGCGTATGAATTAATCGTTAGCTTTATTGACACAATTCTTGAATTGACAGGTTCTTCCTTAGAGGGTGCATCATCGGCTGAATCAATGGGATTGGCATTCCAACATATGGGTCAAGTGATTGGTACGGTTGCAGATTCGCTTAATGGAATCTTGATGTATATCAAAAATGTTAAAGAATATGTTATCGGATTTGCAAGAGGTATGCCTGAAATATTGGGAGCTTTATTTGAAATCGCAGTTTATTATATGAATCCTGTAAATTGGATCAGCGGTGACGAAGAATTCGAGCAAAAACTGAAAGATAAATTGAATAATGCTATTGGCAAAGCATTTGAAGATGTTGGTTCGCGTATTAAGCAAAATAATCTAGATAATGCACTCGAGCAAGCACTTGAAATCAAAGGTGACTTAGATAAAAATAAAGAAGTCGAGAAGTTAATCACTAAGTACGAAAATGCCAAAGATGACATCGAGCGAAACAATATTGCCAGAGCGATTGCCGAAACCGTTCCACAGGCAGTTAAGGGATTCAAAACTATCATCAATGAGCAAGGGGAAGTTGTTCGAGTAATGGAAATTAGTGCCGATAAGGCGAAATCATTCCTTGAAGCACAGAACCAAGTATTTTCGGACAAATTATCTGAGAAGCAACAAGAGATAACAGAAGGGATTCAAAGTCAATCTGAGGCGTATTCTGAAGCTATTGTAAAGCAAAAAGAACTTGCAAAACAGATAGTTGAAATTGGAGCTAAGGGCGGAAATGATGAAATAATTAAAGACTTGAAAAAACAATATGATGAAGCCGGAAAAGAAGCCGCTAAATTCGGCAATAACATCCGTGAAAACTTGGAAGAGGCGGGTAAAGTAGGAATAACATTAGAGGGTGTTGAAATCCCCCCTGAGGCACGTTTAGAGTTCCGTGACCAATTAGCCGAATTGCAAAAAGAAGCTAATAAAGCTGATATTGGAGCTAAGATAAGTGACATGGTAAAGCTGAAGGGCAAAATTGATGATGAAAACCAATTGCAGAAGTTTGTAGAGCAATTCGAGCAAACCACAGATGAATTGGAAAAAGCCTCAATCGCAGAAGCCATCAAAAAATCATACCCGGATGCTGTCGAGCAAACAGGTGTATTAGTAGATGCGAACGGCAAATTAGTAGATACTTACAAAGTGAACGTTGATGCCGTAAAGAACTATTCATCTGCTCAAAAATCTGCATACGGTAAAGATTTACAAGATAAGCAAAAGCAATTTATTGATGGTATTGCCGATGAGGGGAGGGTTTACATTGAGAACGGCAAGAAACTTGAAACCTTAAGAACTCAAATTAATGAACATATCGAGCAGGGTAAAGATACAAGCGATTTGCGTACTCAATATGAATTGGTAAGCGATGAAATTGAAGTTGTTCAAGATAAAATGATTGAAGCATTAGCTCAATCAGAAAAAGCAGGATTTGATACAGGTGATACTTTTAAGCAAGTTGCGAAAACACTTGGACTTTCGGAAGAGGAAGTTCGCAAGATGGTTAAGGCTCAAATTGAATCGAATAAATTGACTGAACGGGCGCGATTCAAAGTTGGTGACTTAGCAAAAGCATGGGATGAAGCGAGAGGTTCTGCCGATTCTATGATTAAATCACAAACATCTGCCATTGCCGAAATTGATAAAATGATAAAAGATGAGCGGGACCCTGAGGAACGTAAAAAGCTACAAGATGATAGGTCTAAGCTCTTGACAGGTCTTAAAGACCAAGTCAAGGAAAAAAAGAACCTTGATGCTCTGGAAGAAAGAATCAAGATTGAATCGGGGCAGGTGGAAAGAGCCGGACGTAATGCTTATGAATATGCAAAAGCAATTGTTGACCAGAAAACTAAGGCAATTAGTACCGAGCAAAGAATGTTTGAAATCAATTACGAAACAAGTAGATTGGAGGCTGAGCGTGAAAAGACTGCTTTTGATGAATTTGTTCTCGCTAATAAGCAGTTAGATGGCTTACGCGAACAAAAGAAAGTTCTCGAAGAAACTTATAAAATAACTCGCGATAACGAAGGTGCTATTAATGTTGGATTAAGAGTAAAGCCTGACGAGAAAAAAGAGATTGCATTAGCAGTAGCGGATATGGATAGGACTATTCAAGAAAATCTTAACAAGATTAGCGAATTGAAGTTAAACATCAAACTTGACAAAGTAGCATTGCAACGTGAATTTGATGATTTCGAGAATCAAAAGTTGTTATTTGAAATTGATGCCGGAATCAAATCAAACGATGATTTCAGCATTATAATCGAGCGTTATAAAGCAAGACTTGAATTAATCAAAAGCTCCTTAGTTGACCAAAATGAAGCTATAAATGCAATCGAGCAAGAACGTGATAAGAAATTAGCTGAACTTGGCGAAAATGCGAGTGAAGAGCAACGTTTGGCAATCGAAAATGAATATAATGCAAGGTTAAATACTGCTAAGCGTAAGGGTCTGGACTTAGAGAAACAAGAATTTGACTTAGGCAACTCAATCACAAGCACAATCACCACTCAATACGATAGACGTTTAGCTAAGGTTCGGAGTTATTACGATAGTGAAAGTCAATTAATTGATGCACGTTACAGCGAACAGGAAGCGAGACTACAAAGGTTTACCGAAAGTTATGATAAGAGCCAACAAGAACGAATTGCCATTGACAAAAGCTCTACCTTTGCCAATTTAGATGAAAGTAAAAATGAGCAATTGAAGCAATTGGATAATCTTCGAGATATGGAGCTAATCAGCAAAGAAGATTTGGAGAAGCGTAAATTAGAAATCGAAGATGATTATCGCAAAAAGAAGCAACAAAAGGAAGTTGAATTTCAAAACTTACTTATCGGAATGGAGCAACAAAAAGTTGGTGTACAGCGTGAACTTCAAAGGCGGAAAGATGAGGAGTTGTTGACTGCCGAGCGTAACCGATTAAAAGATGAAATCGCCATAGTTCAAGATAAAAACAAGATTGACCAAAGTGTTATGAACGGTTTGTTGGAAGCTAATCGGAAATACCAAGATGCAAGGTTAATTGCTGAGAAAGCCGGGACTACTGACAGCCTAAACGAATCTAAGAGACTATTTGAAGAATATAGTAAAATCGCTAAGCAAAGTGGTTTGAATGAATCGGAATTACAGATGCTTAGTCCATTGATTAACGATTTGAATAATAGTGAAATTCTATTAGACCAAAAAACAACGGACTTAGCGGTATTGATGGAGTTGTTAGGCGAAAATATTACAGAGGCTCAATCAGATTTATTCGCAGGTGGCGGAACAGAAGCGATGGTTGAAAATGCGAGGGCATTTTTTGGTCAGTTAGTCGGGATATTGCAAAAGAAAGTTGAAGGATTCGTATTGGATTTGGTGTTAAGTCCGGGTGTTGTATCGTTTATCAATTCAATACCATTTCCGGGTAACATAGCGGCACTTGGATTAGTTCAACAGACCTTATCGTTATTTGTCAAAAAGCTAAGTGAACCGTTTTTACAATCAATAATGTCATTTGCATCAGGCGGACGTTTTGATGTTCCAACGGCAATAGTAGGGGATGCCTCTGAGAAGGGTGGACGTAATGCTGAGTGGGTGTTCCGAGATGTTGACTTAATCGCTTATATCTCCCTAATGGCTACAAATATAGTGACGCCTCTGATTCAAGAAATACGATTGCTTCGTGAAGCAGTCGAGAATCAAAAGTTAATCACAGAATTCACAGCTCGCAAAATGAAAATCATGTTAGTGAATGAAAATGCTTTTGATGACAGTAGAACAAAATAAAAACAAAAATTAATCAAATATTTCTATAAGGTTTAAGAATAATTCTTAGCTTTATAGGAATATTTTTTTCTTTTAATCGGGTATATTAATACGCACTTAATAGAATGGGGGCATTTTACGAGGGATTTTTACAGGAATATTTAAGAATAATTCTTGGATTACATTCATAAAAACCTTATTTTTGATACAGGTTAAATGAACAAAAGTTAATTTGTGTTTTTTGAAAATCGGAAAAAAAAGTCATCCCAAAGTGGGGTGACAAAACAACAGTTTTTTAAATTATTTATAAAGGTTTTACAATGGCTAAATCACTAAAATCAGCCGAAACTTCAAACGAAGTTACAAACAATTCAACTACTCAAAACGAAGTAGAAATTCCAAAAACTTCAATCGAAGTTGAAACTCCAAACGCTCCGGAAGCAGAAACTCCAAATGCTCCAGAAACAAAAGCTACAAACGGTCACAAAGCTCTAATGGAAAAACTCGCTATGTACCGTCGCTTATCAAAGCAATTCAATCCAACTTTGAAAAGAATTGCTACTGTTCAAAGAAGTTTGGCTCTCGTTATTGACCAAGAACTCTTGGTTGACGAAAAATCAAAACTTCAAGAAATTCAACAATACTTTACAAATCTTGAACAAAGTATTTTTGAAAAAATGCCTGAGGAACTAAGAAACCTCGATTAACGAAAGGTTGAAAAACCTATATGCTACAGCCCGTCGAGAAATCGGCGGGTCTTTTTTTGGATAATATAAATTAGTCGGCAAAAACGACCCTTATTCGGTTTTTAATAAATATATACCTATTAATATGGTATAACCCTAAAAAACCGAACCTTAACAGCCAAATCGGCTAATTTCGGGGAATTAATTATAGTTAAAAGTGTGGATTATACGTGGATTATTATATAGTAAAATTTAGCTCAATATAGCAATTTATGTATAAATCAGAATTCGATAAACCTTAGTTTATAAGCGATTTCAGGCATCAATCTATTCTCGGCAATTACCACGTCCGAATCCCTCCGGGCCCACGAAAGTAGAAAGCCGAGCGTAAGTTCGGCTTTTTTGATTTTTTTGGGAAAGGAAGTACATTTAACCGCAAAGGGCGCAAGGAATTATTATCAGGTCATTCTGAGCCGAAGGCGAAGAATCAAGTTTTTAAAAAAGACATGGATGTTTCGCTTCGCTCAACATGACTAGCGTATGATTCGTGGGAAAAGATAAGACAATCCACCCCGTCTGCTTCGCAGGCACCTCTCAAGAGGGGAATTTCTGCCCGTCAGTTGTTACAAAGACAGAAGAGTATCCGCAAAGGAAGCAGAGAACACAATTGACATTTTTCATTTTATCCTCCTGCCTCTGAAAGTTTGGAAAATTGTATCACCCTTGAAAATATTTTCACCCCAAGCATAGTCAAATATTAAGGAATCTTCATCTGTACTCACTAAATAACCTTCTCCTCGAGTATGATAACATCCTTCGTATTTTGAACCATTCATGTCAATAATTACTTGTTTGTTGGTAATTAAATTTTTTTTGAAGCCAGAAGTTGGGAAATAACCACAACCTCTGTTTATATTTTTTACATACCAAAGCGAAGATGTTGGTTCATCTTTTTGAAAAAATATTTCTACTGTCATGGTATCAAGGGGATTATTATCATTTGTCCCGAAATACTCGCCAAGAATTTTAGCTTTTCTCTTATGTTGCAAAAAGATGCTTGTATGAACGGTATCATATTCTTGTGTGTATTCAAAACATTCGATAGGATTTCTGACTATCAAGCGAATAGGTAAATTAGTATATGCCTTATCCCACGAAAACCAAAAAGTAACTTTTTCTGTAGTGAATTCTCTTTCATCAAGTCCAATTTGCCATTTATATGAGCTAAAACCCGGTGGTGCAACAAATGTTATATCATTGCCTACTAGTACAGTATCTTGTACCAACAATGGTTCTTTTACTGTAAAGTTGGTTTCGTAAATTTTTATCTCGGGAACTAAATTTCTTTTGCCTTCACAAGTATCCTTTGGATTAGGTATAGTCGGATTATTTTTTTCAGGGCAACCAGCTAAAATAATTGGAAGAATTATTAACAGAATTATCCAATATGATTTCATGATTACCTCTGTTTTATTTTATAAATTTCAGTCATGACCGTTTTTACAATAACAAGACAAGCAAATGTACAAAAACTTTTTTAAAGATAGATGTCTTGTACTAAAAAAAGTTCGTGGTCTGTTGTAACACATGACAGAATGGGTAAGGATATTTAACCACATCTGAATTTAGTTGATAGAACGCTGTTCTGTCACTACATTATTTGGATGAGGTTTCTTTTTATCCCACGAATAAATTCATGGGCTATGTTTGTCAATGTATTTCAGGACAAGGCTCATCTATTTCAATATTATCAGTTTCTCGGTGCGGACTGCCATTCCGCTTATCATTCTAATTAAATATGCGCCGCTCGAATAATTCGCAGCGTCTATTGTTATTGTGTAGTTGCCGGGTTTGTAGCTGCCTTCTGCGAGTGTTTCGACTAATTCGCCATATGAGTTGTACATATTGATGGCTGTCAAATCCTCTGTGACGGTGCTAAAGACAAGTTCCGTGGTTCCTGAAAGTGGGTTTGCTCCCGTCAGTACCATTCCTACGTTACCGGATAAATCTAACAAACGGCTGTCCAAATCACAATTCCCGATTATTTGCAATTGTCCTTCAAACTCTTCAACGTCAATCGTTATAATAGATGTGAAAACTACACTATCAATTACCAATGGTCCTACAATTTTATTTCCTAATAGGGCTTGAGCGCGAATATTGAACCAATTGCCTGAAGTAAGATTTTCCAAGTTACTCAAATTGGCATTTACTACCAATTTGCCTGCTTGATTTTCGCTGATTGTAGCTTGTGTTATGCTTGTCGCGAAATTTGCACCGACCACTACGCTTTCGGGGTAGAGCATCGTTGGCTCATAACTGAGATAAAGGCTGACAGATTCAGCACCTGAGCCGTTGATAGCGTAGCCGTCTTGAATAGTCATGAAAATCGGAATATCGAAGACTTGACCCAATTCGGCGACTATATTCGTTGGGCGAATTTCCGAAACAATCGGAACCATCCTGTCGTCAATTGCTTCGCCGGAAATCGGGAATGAATAGGTCAGATTGCAGGGGAGACTGACATTTGCCGTTACATAATACGAGTAATCTCCACCAATTAAGCGTTTAAATTCATAGACTATAATAATATTGTCTTGTGGCGCAATCGTCAAAGGGAAATCAGCGGGTGCGTGTGAAATCAACTCAAATGGTGCCGGAACTGTAATCGAAGTGATAACCAAATCTTCAGTTGGGTCAGGATTTGTCCATGTTTGGTTGAATTGTTCGGCTACGCCTAAAGCATCAGAGCCAAAAGCTATTTGAAGCCCGTCAATTTGAGGAGCTTGAGGGTCTGTGCGTTCCGCTTTTAACAATATTACAATGCGTTCATCGCAAGGTTCGACAACAAAAACTAATGAATCAATATAAATACCCGGCTGTGTTTGTGTTAATGTTACAGTGAATTGATTAGAATTTTGGTTTAAAATGCTATTTTGTGTCAAATTTGTAGAAAAATGAGTTCCTGAATGAATTATATTTCCAATATTGGCGCCTGTGTTCGATGCATTAATATCGAAATCTAAAGTAACAGTCCCGGATTCCTCACAATTTTTAATTATTCCAAAATCAATTTCATCAGCTACTGTAATTTCGAGCTCGTTTTGTGGTGGAATAATTGTAATTTGCGGAGATAACATCGTACAAGGCAAATAGGGGATATTGACTATATAAGTATCTGTAGTAGTGAATCTAACTTTGATTTTAACGTTTACTTCCGAATTAGCCCCGATTTCAAATGGCAAATTCTCATCTATGATGAAGCGATTATCGGGTCCTTGCCTATTCAAATTGAAGGGATAGGTGGTGTTATTCGAAACTGTAATAAAAGTATCAATTTCAGTAACGCAAGTCGGTAAATCGGAAAAATCGAACTCTAATGGGCTGAATTCCAATTTCGGGTCAATAATCTCGATTGATAGGTGTATTTTTAGAGTGTCAACTTTATTCGGTTCGGTGATTACATGATATGCTATTAAGGCTGTGTCAACATAAATTCCCGGAGTGTTAGCCAAAACTCTGACAGTTAATGCCATCTGGTTATTTTCATTTAATACAGTTTTTTCGTTTGGATTGTTGAAACGCGGCGATGTAACATCAAAATACCCAAACATCATAACCGGCTTGAAAATCATAAACTTATCAGGACCTGTCGAGAATAAAGTAATCGTAGAATCCATAAATTGGTCGCAATTGAGCGGGACTATACCAAAGTTAATATCTCGCGGGGCAGGGTCGAGTACGGATTCACCCTCATTGGGTCTAAATCCTGTCAGTGATGCTACCCTAGTTACATTGCACGGTCCTCTAAACGTTAGTTGACCGTCACGAGTTCCAAAGCCTACGGGTGCAAATCTAATTTTGAAGACAATCGAAGAATTTGCGGGAATAGTATAAATATTTTTAATCGTCTCCGGCATTGGAGAAATAATCGAGAACCCGTCACCTGCAATTATCACATCATTTGCGTTAAAAATAATATCTTTGTTTGAATTATTTGTGATTGTCAAGTCTTTTTCGGGGTCTGTATCGGCATTAAAACTCAAAGATGCATCGCTCAAAGTAAAATCAGGGTTTATAATTCTGATTTCAACTCGGTATGAGCTGTCTCTGCACAATCCGCCCTTAACGGCAATAAACTGATACACACCATCTTGATTTACGTCGATTTCATTATTTTTTGAAAATTCAGAATCATCTTTCATCCAGTAAAAACCATCGGATTGAGTTGGTGTGACTAAACCGCGGAGCCTTTGAGTTTGACCAATACATAGTTGAATAATCGTATCTTTTGTAAATGTTTTGAAAGTCAGTGGGTCAGTAATGTGTACTTCTGGGGCGTCAAGCACAGTAATTGTGATTGAGTTTGAGCCTGATTTGCAACCGGAATTTTTATCGGTGATTTCCAAATAATAAGTCCCGGATTTATTGACATTTACAGTATGTTCGGCACTTTTGAAACTCGCATCGGCTGTGTTTATCCACTCAAAAGTATATTTAGTCAAATCTTTTATACTAGAAGTCAATTCAAGTTCTTCATTTCCGCAAAATGTAGTTATATCACCCTTCGATGTTATAACCGGTTGAGGCGGTATATCTTTGATGACTCCAATCGATTGGGCAAATTGATTTTCATTATAGGAGCGTCCTCTGCCGTTGGTCATTTGAATATCAATTTTGTCGGCATCAATTTCACTTCGATTATACCTGTAAGCATATATGCGATATCCGTAAGTTTTGCCACATTCAAAGGTTACTCCCGGTATTGCATCAAATTTATCAATGAATTCAGTATTTGTCAAATCGGGCACATATCCAATCAAAGTATAAGGTCCCCAAGATTGCCCAATATTATAGATTTTGCCGTCTTCAATTGTCGGGTCATGATTTGAATTATCTACATAACGCAGAATCATATAACCTTCAATTGGGTCGGAAATCGAGCTTGCAGGTGTCCATTCTAAACGAATTTGGTCTTTGTTTGCACCTACAATTTGAGTTCCTGTCATAGCAGGATTTGTCCAATCAGGTTGCCTCAATCCTCGCCAATACAATTGATTTACATCAGTACTCAATTTGGAATTATTAGCTGTCCCTTTTGAAATATGAGTGTTATCCAATGCTGCAAGTGTGTTGCTAAGACCGCCACCATACTGAGATTTGTTTGCTCCGGGAACTACACGCAAAGAATATCCCTGCCCGGGCGACGCATCTTGAACACCAATTTTCGGGTTGGGAAGACTTGCAAATAATGCTTGTTTATCAACCAAGCTGGCGTGAGCTAAGACATGAACATGATTGCCGTCAGGGTCTAAGATTTGTATCATATCGCTCGTTCTGTTGACATTCAAAGCCCTAATTGTCCACTCATCCAAATCTCCACTTTCCATGTAGCGAGTGAAATGCAAACCGCTTTGTGCACCTATTTCAATATACCCATCATCTTTATTTTCATCAACCACAAATGTTCTGTGATTGATAACGATTACGGTTCCGCGTCTTAAATTTCGCCATAGAGGATGGTCTTTAAAAATCACTCCTCCCATCCAACTTTCATCTTGGCTGTTATCACGAATTTTGTACCCAACGAGCGATACGTTATCTTCAACAATCAGAAGCTCTGTCCATTGAAAAGCATTGCCTCCAATCAAATATTCGCTAATCACAACAGGCTGGGCATGGGCGGTGTTATATGCTGCAAAGCATATAAATATAGTAAGGATTAATTTTTTCATGCTAATAATAATTTTTAGTTTTAGTCATAACTCAATCTGCAATTTAACATATTTAAATTATATTTGTATTAATGAAGTATGAATATTTAGCTTATTGGACTATATGGAAGAAAATCACAAAAAACCTCAGGCTACTTTAGCAAAATTTTACATGAAAATTGTAGGTGTTTTGATTGCACTTACCATTATATTTGCATTAATTCAAGTTGCCGTGACTTTACTTTTTGATTCATCATTTGGTTCAGATTTCAAAGTGAGTTATGATTTGCCTTGGATAGTTATAACTCAATTCGGTACCTTTTTCTTGTTGGCGATAGTTATAGCAATACGTTCGGGCGATATTAAATCAAGTCTCAAGTTGAATTGGAATTTCCCTACCGTTTGGTTGATACCGTTGACTTTGGGCTGGCTTGCCATTGTTTTGCTCGAAAGCTCGATAATAACTTTTACTATATACTTGTTGCCACAGGAGATGGGGGTATGGTTAGCTAATCAATTTGATTCTTTAGAAAAATTTTATAGGGACATTTTTGGTTTAGATAGTAAAAATATTGTTCAAATATTAGTTGTGCTTTTAGCCGGAGCTTTGACACCTTCTATTTGCGAGGAATTGTTCTTCAGGGGTATGTTGCTGTCAAAAACTCGTCAATATGTTTCCATACGCTCATCTCTCATCTTGACATCACTATTGTTCGCAGCGATTCATTTCCAACCTGTGAGCTTCATAATGTTATTCATAATTGGATTTTACCTTGGGGTTACGGTTATTATCACAGGAAGCATTTATCCCGCAATAATTATCCATTTCATCAATAATGCAATCACATTCATTTGGATGAGTTATGATTCATCGTCATATATGAGTGTGATTCAAGACAGAAACGAGTTATTCAGAGAACTTGGACTCGGTTTGGTTGCCATTCTGACCATAAGCTTGTTGTATAAATACTTCTTCAAATCAAAATTGCGCTTCGAGCATGAGGGAAATCATCCGAGTGATTCCTAAGTTACCTACCATCGTCGTGTAATAGTAATCAAATACATTGCTTGCATTCATTGTGAGTTTGAGTTGTTGCCCGGTTAAGTTTTCCATATCGTAAATCAATCTTGCGTCAACAACGTGCATATCCACACGTGCATCAGCGTCTCTGACAAGAATGCCTAATTGAGGGTCAATATTTTTAACTCTCGATTTGAAGCGATAATCCGCTTGCAATTCAAAATCACCATAAGGAATCAAAAAGCGATTGTACCACAGAATTTCTGAACGATAATTCAAAATTTCATCGTTTGCCAAATTTCGAGGATTCATGTATGTAAATGAACTTTCCAAACCCAAGAATCCCGCTATGAATGATTTGACCGCAAACTCCAAACCCTGAATTTTTGCTCTCGTAACATTCTGAAATTTGATTGTAGATTCTGTAGGACTGACAAAAGAAGGTTCTATCAAATCGTACATATCATTTTGGAAAACTGCTATATCAAAATAAATCGGTGTGTCATAAAATTCAAGTGTGTAATTTGCACCAACTTCAAAAGACCAACTCTTTTCAGCCTTGAGTTGTGGATTGGGGAGAACTTCAAATCCTTGGAAGGATACTGACGAAAACCTTTCAGCTACAGATGGAGCACGAAATCCCGCTCCTGCTGAAGCACGAAAATGTAAAAGCGGAGAGAAATTATACGCTAATCCAAGTTTCGGCGATAAAACAAGTTCGCCGTCTGATAAATCACCATTGCTTTCATTTGTCTTGAAATCTTCATAATCTGCCCGTACACCTAAAGTCAAAAGGAAATCTTGAGTGATTTTGGATTCATTCTGAATATATGCTGCGTAAATATCCTGCCTTTGGTCGCCATATGTTATCGAATTTACTGTAGTATTTGTTGAATTTAGTCCAAAAGTAAGAGCTGACCGGGCTGTGATGCTATAATTTGCTTGAATTTCGGAATTCAAAGCCAAAGCTTCTGATTGTCTATGCTCAAAGTCGTCAGTAGGCAAAGTATTGCTGTATTCAGTGAGATAAAAGCCCGTTCTGGCAGAAACAAAAAAGTTTGAATTGAAAATATGATTCAAATTCCCAAAAACTGAAAATTTGTCTGATTTAATTCTCACCTGTTTATCTGTATCAGTCGGAGCACGTGTGGCGCTATCTAAGCTATTCCAATATACCCAATCAGTAGCATCAGAAAAGGCACCGTTCAGAAGTATTGATAAGTTCGTCCTATCGGTAAAATCATAGTTTATTTTGCCAAACAAGCTTGAACGATACGAATCATCATAATCTCTGTAGCCCATATCGTTATAATATCCACCCGAAAAAAGCATTCCGATTTTACCAACTTTTTGTGAAAATGAACCGCTCAAACCTGAACGATGTTGCAAATCATCAGTGAAAACCCATTGCTCATGTCGCGGTTTGGTATAAAGCCCGGCATAAGTGCGGAATCTGATGTCAGCTTTATCGCGTGGTTGCTCCGTAATTAAATTGACCACGCCACCCAAAGCTCCGGAACCATATAAAGCCGAACCTGCACCCTTGACAATTTCAATTCGGTCTATGTTGAACATCGGCAATGCATCGAATTTCATATCGCCGTTGTCACCTGCTAATAGGGGATAGCCATCCAAAAGCAGTGCCGCTCTCGAGCCGATACCGAATGAAAAACCTGATGAACCACGTATGCTGACATTATCTTGGTTAATTTCCAATCCCGGAACGTATTCTAAGGCTCTTTCCAAGGTGCTCACGCCACGAGCATCGAGTTGCCTCTTGTCTATCACAGAAACTGAAATTGGCACTTCTTGCACCGCTTGGACCCTTTTATTTGCCGAAACTACAACTTCGCCTGTTTGCAAAGGTTGGCTCTTTAAAGCGATTTGGACTTCAACCTTATCGTTTACAAATTCAATTTGCATTTTCTGAGTTTCGTAACCAATCATAGAAATGATTAGCGTGATTTTACTTTTCGGGATGCTTAAATTTATGCTAAATTTACCGCTTCTATCTGCGATAGCCCCATAAGCTGTGCCTTCAACTCGGATTGTTGCACCGGATAAAAAATCTCCGGTCGCAGCATCAGACACATTGCCCGTTATAAGTTCTGCATTAGAATATGCAACAGTGCATATAAAAAGGAATATTATAATGTAAAGATTTCTTTTCATAATTAGAATGGCATTGGTGGTAAATCTTTAAAATCAATGTCTATTGAAATGTCGTAATGCCTGCCCGATTCAATTCGGATTGTAGATGGCTTGTGTTTTTCATCCGAAATGTTATACAATCCGATTACTCTTTGCGCGGTGATTAAAGTGTCGAATTGTTGAATGGCAGCAATATAGACCAAATCAGTCGGTGTGTCAGTAATTTCAAATGAAAATCTTGAACTGTCCACGAAAAGCGGTAGTGATGCCAACGTGAAATAAGCATTCCCTTCTAAAATATCTGCGAAAATGCCCGTTGAATCAGGGTATTTTTTAAATGCAACCACTCTCACCGCAAAGACTGAATCTTCGGGGGGCCAATCAGCGATACCTTTCACAAATCTGAGCGTTCCGGATAAATATGATTTTTCGGCTTCAGGCTTTGGAGCCAATCCGCCATCACAAGATAACATACAAAATGTTAGCAACAATGCTAAGATAAATGGTAAAAGTTTGTCAATTCTCATCAAATTTTCGATAATCCCGTAACATTTTAAATTCAATTTCTTTTTCTGAACTACTTATTTCTGAAACGATTGATTTGGACTAATTTGAATCTATTCCAAACTCAATCATATACATCAAGGATTCAATGGCAAAACGAAAGTAACATTAACGAAGAACGCTTTTAAATATTAGGAATATAAAAAGAATTTTGTAGATTATCTTAAAAGACGTATTTCATAACTTCATTTATTACTGATTTACTAACAACAAAGTGAATTTTATGTCATTATGATAGTAATTGTCTAATTATTTTTCAACAATATGATTTTTTTTTTGCATAGTTCTAAATTTTAAGTTATTTTGTATCATAGGAAGATATGTATTTTGAAAATTTATGTGATAAACTTAACAATATTGAAAGTTAAGAACCGTAACCAAGACATAAACATGTTATTATATAAAATATTTTGGAGATATTATGACTAACAAAGGACAGATTTTAAGATTGCTGAACTACAAGAACTTGCTGAAGCACTTGCAAACATTGGGCTTCAAGAAAGTATTTTCTGACAACATCTCTGATACCTTAGAAATATCATCATCATTAGTGAGGAAAGATTTCGGAAATTTCGGTATTACCGGAAATCGCAAAGGTGGATATGAAATAGATTCGATTCTGGGCAAAATTGACGATATATTGGGTAAAGATGAAATCCAAAAAGTTGTCGTTGTTGGAGTAGGAAGAATTGGCGAAGCACTGATGAAATATCAGGGATTTATGAAAGAAGGAATTCAAATCGTTGCAGGTTTTGATATTGACCCAAGCAGAATCAATTCCGAAGGTAATCCACCAGTGTTTCATAACGATAAAATTGCCGATTTTATCAAAGACAACGACATCAAAATTTGCATTATGACCGTTCCGCAAATGGTTGCCAAACATACTGTGGATTTGCTCACTGCTACCGGAATTGGCGGTATATTGAACTTTACACCGATTAAATTCCAAAGTTCACCTGATTTGACTATTAATAATATTAATATTGTTCACGAACTTGAAAATTTGATTTATGTTGTGAATAAACAAAAAGACAAAGAATAACACTTTTCGGAGCTTATATGGATTTGAAAACCCAATACATGAATTTTGAACTCAATAGTCCGATTATTCTTGCGAGTTGCGGACTGTGCGAAAATGTTGAAAATCTTATGACAGCCGAAGATTCAGGCGCCGGTGCTGTTGTGCTGAAATCACTTTTCGAAGAACAGATTTTGAAGGACGCAGGTCTCGGTACATCTTATAAATTAAAGGAATTTTCTTCGATTGATTCCTATGAGTATTCTGTTCAAACCACACCTGATTCATATTTAGAAAATTATTTAGCATTGATATCGGAAGCCAAAAAAAGAATTGACATTCCTTTAATCGCAAGTATCCATTGCATTTCCTACCACCAGTGGCCCCAATATGCCATAATTTTCGAAAATGCAGGTGCCGATGCAATCGAGCTGAATATTTCCGTTTCGCCTACTGACCACGATATTTCAAATGACGATGTCCTTGAACGACAAATAAAAGTAGTTAGCGATGTAAGTAATCATTGTACAATACCGATTGCGGTCAAAGTCTCAAATCATTATTCCAACTTAGGATTATCACTCTCATTGTTAGAGTCGGCGGGGGCAGATGCCGTTGTGCTTTTCAATCGCTATTTCAAACCTGATATTGATATCGAAAATGTTGAACTCGTTTCCAATTCGGATTTAAGCCATCCTTATGAAATAACCGAATCCTTGCGTTGGATAGCTCTGATGAAAAGAAAGCTGAAATGCTCGATTGCCGGCTCAACCGGAGTTCATGATTCAGCCGGAATCGTGAAGTATCTACTCGCAGGCGCCGATGCCGTGCAAGTTTGCTCAGTCATTTACAAGCATGGCATGAAACACATCAAGGAACTAAATTCCGGTTTAGCTGAATGGATGGAGAAAAAAGGTTTTGAAAATATTGAATCTTTCAAAGGGCATATCGCTATGCAAGAGTCCAATACTCCAATATTGGAAAGATTGCAATATATGAAAAGAGCGATTAGAGATTTATAATTATCGCTCAATAATTATTGTTCGAGGATTTTTAAGATTTGATACGAGTCAGGCAATTTTAACAACTTTGAAGTGTTCTTCTTAACGGCAGAATACTTCATTTTTCTTATTCTATTTTTCAATTCCAACACCATTGCCGGAACGACGCTCAGTTCCGTAATTCCCATGCCGATTAAAATAGTTGTTGCTGCTGAATGCCCGGCAAGTTCGCCACAGATTCCTACAGGAATTTTCTTACGTGCAGCTGCTTCTGCCGTCATTGCAATCAATTTCAACACTGCGGGATTGAATGAATCAAATCTATCCGAAACAAGCTCATTGGTCCTATCAACAGCTAAAGTATATTGCGTCAAGTCATTAGTGCCGATACTGAAAAAATCGGATAACTCAGCTAATTCATCAGCCATCAATGCCGCCGAAGGGGTTTCAACCATGATGCCGACAGGCATTTTTGCATCAAAATCAATTTGCTCATCGGTCAACTCTTTCTTGCATTCATCAATTATTTGAAGTGATTTTACTAATTCGGAAGTGTCGCTGACCATAGGCAACATGAATCTAACGTTTTTATTAACTGATGCTTTTAATACAGACCTGATTTGAGTTTTAAAAAGTTCAGTTCTTGAGAGCAAATATCGAATTCCTCTAAAACCAAGTGCAGGATTGGATTCAGCATGAGGCATACCTTCGGCATATTTATCACTTCCAATGTCAAATGCACGAATTGTCACAGGGTTTGGGTAAATCCTATCTGCAATTTCGCGGTACCACTTGCTCTGAAGCTCTTCACCCGGAATTGTTGAATAATTGATTATCAAGCTCTCGGAGCGTACCAAGCCAATACCTTCTGCACCGACCAAATTAGCAGCATCAATATCGTCGAGCCGGTCAACATTTGCCATTAAATGAATCTTACGTCCATCAGCAGTAACAGCCGGTTCTTTCGCCAATTTTCCGAGTGCTATCCGGTGCCTTTCGATTTTCTCGATTTTATCTTGATATTTTGCTATTAATTCATCATTCGGATTGTAAATCACAAGTCCGGTGAATCCATCAATAATAACAATATCGTTATTTTTGATGATTCCTGTGGCATCTTTGACTCCGATTACAGCAGGAGTCTCAAATGAACGGGCGAGAATTGATACATGCGAAGCGATGCCACCGGCTTCAGTCACAACTGCCAAGGCGCCCGCTTCCTTGTAATTCACAAAATCAGTAGGAGTCAGTGATTGTGCAATCAAGACTCTATCTTTAGCGATATTATATTGTAAGCATCGCTGTTTTAGTGCTGAAAGTATGTGCGTTTTAACATGGTCTAATTCAGTAGCACGTTCCCGTAAAATTCTATCGCGTGAGTTGAGCAAATATACTTTTTGCTTTTCAAATTCGCGTATTACAGCACTTTCTGCAGTATAACCTTCATCAATAAAAGCATTGATTGATTTCTGCAAAAATTCGTCATTGATTATTAGTAGATTTGTTTCCAAAATATTAACAGCGCCGGTGTTGGATTCGGGTATCCTTTCCACTACAGCTTTAAATTCTAAATTCAAATCTTTCAATGCCTGAGCTAATCTCTCAATTTCAAAAGAGCTAGTTCCACTAGAAACTTTATCGTTAGCCGAGATGAAAATTTCCGGCTGAATAATAAAAGCCTTCGCAATAACCACACCGGGCGACGAAGGAATACCCTTAAGGAAACCTGTGGCAATCAATGCCGTAGTTTTTTCCTTAAAGAAGGGCAGTTCTATTTTTATGTCAGCAAACAAGTTCAAATTTCTCCAAATCCTCGCTCAAACAAATCCGCAATTTCGTTGACAGCTGCTTCGGCATCCTCGCCTTCAGCTCTTATGGTCAACACACATCCGTTTTCGGCGGCTAATGTCATCACTCCGATTATGCTTTTGCCATTAATCATAAACCCATCTCGAATTAAAAAAATCTCAGAATCAAATCTTGAAGATAACTTAACTAATGATGCTGCAGGTCTTGTATGCAACCCGGCTCTATTTCTAACAGTCACTTCCTTTTCAATTATTATCATCAATACAAATCAAAAATTAATAAACTACAAATATAAAGGAATTCGGAGAATAATATCAATTGTTTTTTGATAAAGATTTGAAAAATAAGTAAACAAGCTATGTTTACCATTCAAATCACAACGCCAAAACGTTCTTAATCTCATCGGGGCTAATTACTCCCACCCTGAGTATCTTTGGCTCATCAACGATGCTGATAATGGTTGATTCCATTCCGTATTGTGTATCGCCGCCATCTAAAATAATTTTAGTCCTACCGTTGAGGCTTGCATATGCCTGTTTTGCATTTATAGCTGATTTTTCACCACTTAAATTTGCAGATGTGGCAGCTAATGGCGAACCCACCAATCTTATAAGTTCGAGGCAAAGTTCATTTGAAGGATAACGAATAGACAATGTGGGCAATCCCGACGATACAACGGGATTAACAGCGTCCGAGCGTCTCATGATTATCGCAAGTGGACCCGGCAAAAAATTTTCGGCAAGTTTGTAAAATAAAATGGGAATATCTTTGCAAAGCAATTCAACTTGTTCGATGCAGCAAACGTGCGCAGCTAAGGGATTACTTTTCTCTCGCCCTTTGATTTCGAAAATTTTGTCAATGGCTGTCAAATCATAAATTGATGCTCCAAGACCATAAACTGTCTCAGTTGGGAATACAATAGGGTGTCCGGCTAAAATCGTTTCTGCGGACGCTTCTAAGGATTTTTCAAAGTCATTCAATCCATCTAATATTGCAGTTTCAATATACATTAACTTAAATTAATAATTAATTAATAAAATTTATAGACATTTCTGTAACAAAAATATTATTTTTGTTCATAGTAAAAATAAAATTATGTAAGAACCTTTGTATATGAAAATTTTTAATGACCAATATTTATCGTCTTTAGATTCATTTGGTGCAATTTTCCAAGAGATTGATGCTAAACTTTGGGAAGGCGTAAACCATAATCCAACTGAATTTGTTTGGCGACAATCAGTTAGTGATGATGCTTTCAAGCAAACTGAATCATTCAAAAATTTCCAAAATGAAACCGATGAACTGAGCATTATAAATGATAAATTATCAGACATCAGCGAAAATGTAATCGCATATTTTAGCCCGGAAATAGCAATTAACCAATCAATTCCTGCATATGCAGGTGGCTTGGGAATTCTTGCCGGCGACCATTTGAAATCTGCTTCGGATATGAAAATCCCGATGATTGGCATTACCTTGAACTATCGCTACGGCTATTTCAAGCAAAAATTATCGAAATCGGGAGTGCAAATTGCCGAATATACCGAAATTCTTCCTGGAAAGCACAATCTAATTCCGATACTTGATGAAAGCGGCGTCCACAGATTCATTACTATTGAACTTCCGGATTGTGAATTTAAAGTTATGCTATATCAAATCAAATTTGGCAATACTTTCATTATTTTGCTTGATACAGATTGCGATTTTAACGGTGATTTGCGAAATATCACTCACCATTTGTATGCAGGGAATAGGGAAACGAGATTGCTTCAGGAAATTGTAATGGGAATCGGCGGCATGAAGGCATTGGCTGAACTCGGTATTGAGCCCGCTTGCATACACATAAACGAAGGTCACGCTGTTTTTGCACTTATTGAAAAAGCCAAACAACTCATCGCCCAAAAAGGTCTAAATATCACTCAAGCATTTGAGCAAGTTAAAAATGAATCTATTTTTACGACTCATACACCGATAATCCATGGGAACGAGGAATTTAAACCAAAATTAGTTCAAAAATATTTCTCGGGAAAATTATTACCCGAATCAATGAAGGCTAATGATTTCATAAAATTGGGTTTGATTCAAAATGGTAAAAAAATGTTTTCGATGACAGTTTTAGCTCTCAATTTATGCAATAATGTCAATGCTGTAAGTAAATTGCATACAGTGACATCTAATAAAATGTGGACTAATATTCTAGATAACAGAAAAATTAAAATTAATTCAATCACAAATGGAATTCATTTCCGAACATGGGTTTCGAAAGAATTTGATGAATTATATAGACAATACCTTGGTGATAATTATCTTGAAAATTATAATATTGATTATTCAAATGTCTTAGAAAAAATTCCAAATAATAAATTAGATTCAGCCAGAAAATCTGCAAAAGTGCATTTAATAGAATATTTTAATAATTATTTAATCTTAAATCATCCTGCTTATATCAAACGAGATAAATTTACTGATATTTGCTCAAATATTTCGGAAGATGCTCTCCTTATCGGCTTTGCAAGAAGATTCGCTCCTTACAAAAGAGCAGAATTAGTTTTCGAGAATATGGAACGATTAATTCCAATTTTAAATAATAAATCAAAGCCTGTTAAATTATTAATTTCAGGCAAGTCGCATCCTGCTGATGTTGATGGTAAACGCTTAATAAAAAATATTATTAGAAAAATCCGAGATTATTCGCTTGAAGATAAAATAATATTTTTGGAAAATTATGACATACGCATTGCGAAGCATTTGGTCAGTGCTTGTGACATATGGCTGAATACGCCGATTCGTACATTAGAAGCGAGCGGAACATCGGGCATGAAATCTGCTTTGAATGGTGGAATTAATTTCAGTATTCTCGACGGGTGGTGGGATGAAGCTTTTGATGACACAAATGGCTGGGCAATCGGTGACCAAAATGTAAATGATTTACCGGATTTAGAACTTGCAAATTCGATTTATGATACGCTCGAAAATACAATTATCCCGCTTTATTATTCGAGAAATACCACGAGCGGTGAATGGTATAAAATTATGCGAAATTCCATGAACACTGTCTTGAAACAGTTTTCATCTCATAGAATGCTTGAAGAATACAACTCAATTTATAAAAAATAAAAAAGGAGTTATTAAAATAATAACTCCTTTGAATTAATTTAAAACAAAAAATAATTAAATAACAATTGTTTTTTCGTTCATATTTTCAAGATTTTTCACTACTGCAGCTCATGTTTGACCTGCTAACATACCGTCAACCACTCTGTGGTCATATGTTATAGACGCATACATCATTTGGCGAATCAAAATCAAATCATTTCCTTCGATTTCTTTTACCATTGGTCTTTTCTTAATAGCACCGACGCCAAATATTGCCACTTGAGGTTGGTTTATTATCGGAGTACCGAATAAAGTGCCAAAAGTGCCGACATTAGTCAAAGTGACTGTGCCGCCTTGAATTTCGTCGGGACTAAGCTTTTTATTACGTGCTCTGTTCGCCAAATCATAGATTGAGCGTGCTACTCCGGTGATATTGAGCATATCGGAACCCTTAATTACGGGCACAATCAAGTTGCCATCGGGAAGTGCAGTTGCAATTCCAAGATTAATTCTCTTATGGCGAAGAATATTTTTTCCGTCCACACTGATATTTACCATTGGGAATTGGCGAACGGCATCAATTACAGCTTGAGCAAAGAAAGGTGTGTAAGTGAGCTTGAAACCTTCTCGCTTTTCAAATTCAGCCTTCATTTTATTTCTGAAGTTCACAATACCTGTAACGTCAACCTCTGCAACGCTTGTAACGTGTGCTGAAGTATGCTTGGAATAAACCATGTGGTCGGAAATCAATTGGCGAATTCTATCCATCGGGATTACTTCGACATCATCGCCTGTAGGCAAGGAAATCTGCGGAGCTTTTGGTGCAGCAGGAACAGTCGAAGCTGCCTTCGGTGCACTTGCTGCGGGTGCGGAAGGTGCTGCTTTAGGTGCAGGTGCCGAGCTACGATTTTCGATATAATCCAAAATGTCATTTTTGTTGATTCTGCCTTCTAAGCCGGAACCCTTGATTTGTCTGAGTTCTTCGAGTGTAACTTCGTTATCTTCAGCGATTTTTCTAACCAATGGTGAATAGAAATTTTCGCCATCGCGTGGAGGAATCTCTTTCGTGCCGCCTTCGGCAGGTATAGTGACACTTGCTTTAGGTGCAGATTTTTCTTCTGCGGCTGATTCTTTCTTTGGTTCAGCTTTGGCTTCTTTCGGCTCATCAGCAGCAGGAGTAGGTTCTGATTTCGCTTCAACTGTGCCACCACTTGAAATTTTTGCGATAGGCACACCAACTTCGACCGTTTCGCCCTCTTGTACCATAATTTCGGCTAAAACGCCCTCAACGGGTGAAGGAACTTCTGTATCAACCTTATCGGTAGAAATTTCGAGAATCATTTGGTCGCGTTCGACTGCATCACCAACTTTGACAAGCCATTTGGTGACAGTGCCTTCTTGAAGTGATTCGCCCATTTTCGGCATTACTACTTCAGTAATTTTTCCACCTTTTGCGATAGTCGGTGCTTCTTCTTTTGCTTTTTGGGGCTCTTGAGTAGCTTTGGATTCTTCTTTGGGTTCTTCTTTAGGTTCTTCTTTGGGTTCTTCTTTTAATTCTTCTTTTGGAGTTTCGGATTTAGCTTCAGTAGATGCAGAAGCATCTGTTTCGATAATTGCAATTGCAGTTCCAACTTCTACAGTTTCGCCTTCTGCAACAAGGATTTCGGCTAAAACACCTTCGTTAGGCGATGGGACTTCAGTGTCAACTTTATCAGTCGAGATTTCGAGTATCATCTCGTCTCGTTCGACTTTTTCGCCAACTTTTTTCATCCATTTTGTAATCGTACCTTCTTGCAAAGACTCGCCCATTTTTGGCATTACCACTTCTACACGCATTTGGATTTCTCCTCAATATTTTATTTTTATTTTACAAATTTTTAATATCATAAGAACAAAAAAAGACGAATTTACTAATAAGTAAATTCGTCTTAGAGACTATTAAATGGACTGATTATTTTGGCATACTGAATATTTTGTCATCTAATTCAAAATTTGTGTCAATTTCCGAGAACGTTAACTTCTGAGAAACAACACCATCGGACTTTATTTCGATTGTTTTCGGATAAATAATGCCCTTGTTTTTCAACCTGTCAATGACAAAAGTTTCGATTTTTTGTCCGCTGACATCCTGTTGAGTTTTGTACATTAGAAATGTTACAGAATCAAAGAATACATCCGCCGAACTCCCGTCAGTTTCGATAAACGAGATTACATGGCATGATTTGGTGCTATCAATATCTTGAATACCCTTATATTCAGCTTTGATTCCCTGCTCTACATAATTTTCGAATGGCAATGCAGCCAAATTCAAAAATCCTTCTAACTGTGACTTAGTCATGTCTGCTTCGGGACCGGTTAGGACTTTGGGTTCCGTTCCTGACATAGGATTGATAGCCCATACTTCATTTCCGTCATATCCGAAGGACATTTTCATGCCCATAACTTCATTTTCCATGTACATTTTGGGCTTTTTAGAGACATAATAAAGGTCAACACTCAAACCTTGTGAAGGTATATCCATTTTACCTTTTATTTTAAGAGATTCGATGGAATTGATTTTGTCTTTTCCACCGGTTGCTTTATAACATTTTTCAAGTATGTTAGCCACTTCATCAGCTTGAACTGATACAAATGAAAATGTTAATATAAGTAAAATCGTTGTTGCTAATGTGCGCATAATAAAAACTCCTAAATTAAATTAAAATTATTGTGGTCGTCTAAAATCATATTTGTTCATTCCAATGTCGAATTTGATTTCGATTATCTTAAAATTCAGTGGCTCATTGATGCGTGATGCGACAACTTGGTAAGGAATTCGGATGTCGTTTACAACTTGATAATCATCCAAATACATTTCAAATGGTACATCATTTTCTTGATATCGTATCAATTTGACAACTTTTCGCAAATCATAATTCACAGTATCTATGTACAATTCTGTGAAGATTCCGTCATTATCTACCATCGAAATATGATAAAAAGTCTCGCCACCAAAGCTGCTCAACTCGGATAATTCAAACTTCAATGTTTCCAATTTTCCGTAAATAGGTGTGAAAATAATTTCATACATCAATATTAATTGACTCTCTATTTCCGGGTCGCCCGGGATTGTCGGCATAGCTGCCGGTTTCACCCATGATTTTTCGCCATCATATACTGCATGAATCGGAGCAGGACCGGTGATATTCAATCTATGGTTGTACTCTTTCAAAAAATAATAATTAATTTTTGTAGAACGAGCTTCTGCCGATTGCTCCATTGTAGCATGAAAATCTTTTAATTCAGCAAGTTTGTCGAAATTCTTCGCTTTCATGAATCCTTCCATCACTTGCTCTACAGTCACTTTTTGAGATGACCAAGCATAATTTGAAACAAAACATACCAAAAAAAGACTTAACAAAAATTTATTCACTATTAATACTCCAATTACATTTTAAACACACTTATTAACGTTTGAGACCGATAAAAGTTATTCATTTGATGATAATTTCTTGATTTTATTAAATTTATCAACAAATTCACCGGCTTCGCGTTTGCTCAGACCATACTTTGTACACTGCTCTACATCAAGTTCGGTCGGCGGAAGCATATCTGCTAAAATTGACAATTCACCTTGAGTGAGCATTATCGAATTCAGCATATAATGTTCGTAAGCCTCCCATGCAAGAGGTACAATTGCCTTCACAAGCTCTGCCATAGCTTCGGCATAGACTCTGATTTCGTACTGAGCATGAGTGTCCAATCGCAATTTCAGGAAGTGGAAAAGATTGTGCAAATCAATTTTCCAGTACCATTCCGTATAGTTCGCCACTGGAAGTACCATGCGGGACAGTTCTCGCGTTAGCCCTTTTTCGAGAAGCGATTGATACAATTCAAAAGACGCCTCGTAGTGAGCTTGTGTAGAATCCAATATTTCAGCTGTATGCTCTGATGGAAGCGTTTCATCTGCACGACCTTGCTTATTGATTACACTTTGAGTGCGGATTTGCTCCGATGAGGGCAAATAAAATTCGTCCTTCATCTCGGAATATCTTCCGCTATACTCGTTCACGTTAGCTGTGCGATGTCGTATCCATTGCCGAGCAACGAAAATCGGCAGCTTAACGTGGAACTTAAACTCAACCATTTCGAATGGGGTAGTGTGTTTGTGACGCATCAAATACCGTATCAAACCGCGGTCCTCATGCACAGTCTTAGTGCCTTTGCCATAGGACACACGAGCCGCTTGGACGATTGACGAATCATCGCCCATCACGTCCACCAATCTCACAAAGCCCTTATCGAGGCATTTTATTTCATTTTCCACTTTGTCATCCAATCAAGATTTCTACATCAAATATACTTTTACAAGATAACAAACATAAGTATTTATTTCCGATTATGAAAAATTTGGGGAGAAAATATCTCCCTACAAACTTATCGGTAGCACTACGAATATCAAAACGTCCCAAACGGCATGTGAGATGATTCCCGGGACTACATTTCGATATCTGGCGTACATCAAACTCCAATGAATGCCCAACACCAAAGCCGCCAATAGCAACATGGGATTGAGCGCCCAAATATGCACCATCGAATAAAGCACTATTGCGATTATCGTTCCGCGTTTGACGCCAATCTTTTGGATTAGTCGCTCTTGGATGAATCCGCGCCAGAAAATCTCCTCTGCCGGTGCAATCAAAAATAACAGCAATGTTGCGATGAGCAGCGGGTCTGCTTGTGTCCGCGTTTGGTAAATTGCTTGAATTTGGGGTATTGTCCAATCGAAAAATTGCACAAACAACCACACTCCAAACCTCGATAGCAGGTATAGCAATACCGCATGGGCTAATCCTATCCACACATATTTCCACTCAAATTTGAACAGTTCTTTCAATCTGTGCTTCTCGTTGAAGAGTGCAAAAATCGCCAATCCGGTAGCAGCCGGTGTCATCACATACCAAAAGTACTTGTGATGTATTAGATGGGTTAGCTCAGTAAATCCCGCAAACATCAAAAACCAAAGTATAAATGCGGCTACAATTCCGATTATTAGCATATCAGCGTCAAATTATGTTGAACAAACAAAATTTAACGCTTAATGCGGCAAGTTTATTTTAAAAAAAAAATCCCTTCACATAAATGCAAAGGGATTTGTAGTATATCAATTGTGTGTTAAATCACTGTAGCCAAAACAAGTGCAACAATTGAAATCAATTTTATTAATATATTAATCGAAGGTCCTGATGTGTCTTTGAACGGGTCGCCGACAGTATCACCGGTGACTGCAGCTTTGTGAGCTTCCGAGCCTTTGTAATACATCACGCCATCAATATTGACACCTTCTTCGAACATTTTCTTAGCATTATCCCATGCACCACCGGCATTGGATTGGAAAATCGCCATCAACACGCCCACAACCGTTACGCCAGCCAACATTCCGCCTAAGGTTTCGGCACCAAATGAGAATCCAACAACTATCGGAGCAGCAACAGCAAGTAAGCCCGGCAACATCATTTCCTTGATTGAAGCTTTGGTAGAAATTTCAACACATTTTGCGTATTCGGCTTTGCCTTCTGCTTCGTTGTAAATACGTTTGTCATCATTTGACCAAGTTTCGAATTCTTTACCATCATTTTTGCGAAGTACAGTAAGTGCAGCCTTGAGTTGAGGAATTTCGAGGAATTGGCGTCTGACTTCTTGAATCATAGATTTGGCGGCTCTACCCACAGCACCCATAGCAAGTGCCGAGAATACGAACGGCAACAATCCACCCAAGAATAGCCCGACAATAACGTTTGCTTTTGAAATATCAATAGTTTTGATTCCGGCAGCAGTCATATAAGCACCAAAAAGTGCTAATGCGGTAAGTGCAGCCGAACCGATTGCGAAACCTTTGCCAATAGCTGCCGTTGAATTTCCGACTGCATCTAATTTATCTGTGCGTTGTCTGACTTCTTTCGGCAATTCTGCCATTTCGGCAATACCGCCGGCATTGTCAGAAATTGGTCCATAAGCATCAACCGCTAATTGGATACCCGTAGTCGCAAGCATACCGACAGCGGCGATTGCGATACCATATAAATTTGCAAAATGGAATGAAACGAGAATTGCGATAGCAATCAAAATAATTGGACCGGCAGTAGAAATCATACCTGTACCAAGTCCGGCAATAATATTAGTAGCCGAGCCTGTGAGCGATTGTTCTGCAATTTTACGAACGGGAGGTTTGCCCAATCCTGTGTAATATTCTGTAATTAAGCCAATTCCAACACCTGCAATTAGACCAACAATTGTTGATAAAAATATGCCGAGTGAAGTAATTGTTAATGTAGTTCCATAAAGTGGGTCATTGAATACCCAAGTAGAGGGCAACACCCAAGATATAATTCCATAGGAAGCGATTATCATAAGGATTGAAGCAATGAAAGTACCTTGGTTTAGAGCTTTTTGTGGGTCGCCGCCTTCTTTAACATTTACGAAAAATGTACCTGCAATAGAGACTATAATCCCCGCAGATGCTAAAAGTAGAGGTAAAACGATTGCACTTAATCCGCCAAAAGGAGTGTTTTGGAATTCCGGCAAAGCGTAGAATGCCACACCAAGAACCATAGTCGCCAAAATTGAACCAACGTATGATTCGAACAAGTCAGCACCCATACCGGCAACGTCGCCAACGTTATCACCGACGTTATCGGCAATTGTAGCGGGATTGAGTGGATGGTCTTCGGGGATTCCGGCTTCTACTTTTCCAACTAAGTCTGCACCAACGTCAGCCGCTTTGGTATAAATCCCGCCGCCGACTCTCGCAAACAATGCAATTGAAGATGCACCAAAAGAAAATCCTGTTAAAATTGCAATAATTTGATTGACATTATGAACATCATCAATACCCATAATTGAGGAATAAACTAAAAATAAAACGCTCAGACCCAATATTCCAAGCCCTACAACGCCCATACCCATTACTGAGCCACCCGTGAAAGCAACTTTCAGGGCTCTGTTCAAGCTGGTTCTTGCAGCGTTAGTTGTTCTGACGTTCGCTTTTGTAGCGACATTCATTCCGATATTTCCGGCTAAAGCGGAGCAAAGTGCACCGACGATAAAGGAAAGTGCAATTAGCGGCGATGAATCAGGAACATTTGCTCCTTGTACAGCTAATAATATAGCTGCAGCAATAACGAAGAAGAATAACACCTTATATTCTGCTTTTAAAAACGCTTTTGCGCCGTCGGATATGAACAAGGCAATATTTTGCATCTTCGCATTTCCGGGGTCTTGTTTTGTTACCCATTGGGCTTTAATGTAGGTGAAAATCAGGGCTATCAAACCCGTGGCAGGTACTAAGTACAGCAATTCAATCATATTGTTGTTAAATTTGTATTATGGAACATATTTGTAAATTTACTTGCATATTTAATATAAATTCAAAATCTCAATTAAATAAAAATCAAACATTTAACTTGTCAATTGACTATAAACCTATAATTTAGAAAAATATTGTTTAGTGTGGATAATAATTTTCTGTGTTTAATCAAATTCTCAAACTAAGTGCTGCTCTAAGTTGTCTCAAAGCATCTGCACGATGGCTTAGTTTATTCTTAGAAATGCTATCCATTTCAGCAAAAGTTATGTCGTAATTATCGGGGATAAAAATCGGGTCGTAGCCAAATCCCATGCTGCCACGCTCTTCGCTAATGATTTGTCCTTCGACTTTACCGCTCGCAAAAATTGTTTGAGTGCCGTCGAAATAACAAATTACGCATCTGAAGCGTGCTGAAACAAGTTCTGAAAAGTTTAATTCTGAGAGTAATTTCATTCGATTCGCTTTGTCATCGCCGTCAACTCCGGTATATCGAGCGGAATTGATTCCGGGCAAACCATCCAATTGGTCAACTTCTAATCCTGAATCATCGGCAATAACGGGAATTCGGGCAGCTTCATAAAAAGCTCGTGCTTTGATTTCTGCATTTTGTTCAAAGCTTGTTCCGTTTTCTTCAGGATTAATATTTATTCCCAGACTAATTGGAGTTACGATTTCCAATCCGTCAATGTCAGATAAAATGGTTCTGATTTCTGCGATTTTATGCTGATTATTTGTTGCTGCTAATAGTGTCATAAATGATAGTTTTTTAATAATTCTCGAACTGCTTGAGTAGGAGTGATAATGCCATCTAAGACATTCTTTTCAATATCGGGACGCAAATTTGTGATGATTTTATTATTATAAAATTGATTTTTAATTTCTTCTTCAATCATTGCATAAATCCAATCTATAACTTGTTTTTTTCGTCTCGAATCAAAAACACCGGAAGATTTGACATTGATTAGGAACTCGTTAATTGCAGACCAAACTTCGGAAACACCTGTTTTGTTCAATGCAGAACATGTAAAGACTTTGGGTTTCCATCCTTCGGTCGCCGGAGTTAATAGCTGAGTTGCATTTTGGTAAGCACTTTGGGTCAATTGGGCACGCTCAAGATATTTTCCTTCGGCTTTGTTAATTACCAGAATATCGGCTAATTCTACAACACCCTTTTTAATTCCCTGTAATTCATCGCCCGAACCCGGCAAAAGTAAAAGTAAAAAGCAATCCACCATGGAACGAACTGTGATTTCGCTTTGCCCAACTCCAATCGTTTCAATTAGAATAACGTCGAATCCGGCTGCTTCACAAGCTATGATTGATTCTTTTGTTTTGCGAGCAACTCCACCGAGAGTTCCACCCGAAGGAGAAGGGCGGATAAATGCGTTTTCTTGGTTGCTTAGTTCCTCCATTCGAGTTTTGTCGCCCAATATTGCACCCTTAGAAATTGTACTGCTTGGGTCAATTGCCAATACTGCCACTTTGGAACCGTTGCGGCAAAGGTAAGTTCCCAATGCTTCGATAAATGTACTTTTTCCGGCTCCGGGAGGTCCGGTAATGCCGATTCTGACCGATTTTCCTGAATGAGGGAGAAGCTGCTTCAATAATGATTGTGCTTTGTCAATATGTGCTTGAAGATTGCTTTCAATCAAAGTGATAGATTTCGACAATAATACTCTATCGCCACTAATCACACCTTGAGCTAAAGTGTCAATATCAATAGCTTGTTTGCCGAGTCTTTTGTTTGTTTTGGGCGAACTATCAAGTGTAATTCCCGGCATAACCGATGTCGTAAATTCGTCACTACTGTCATCAGGAACCCATTCGGGCTTTACTTTCTTTTTCATCAATTCAATATAAGTTTTTCGCTAATCAGTTTATTTCCGTATCTCAAAATTACGTAATAAATTCCTGAAACGAAATTTTCTTTATCAAGTATGACCGAATGTGAATGATTCAAATCCAAATTAAGATTTGTTGCTTTGTATCTTACATTACCCAAGAAATCAATAATTTCAATATCTGCGTCAGTTACCATATCACTTGGGTTGATTCGTAATTCGTTAGAAGTTGGATTTGGATAAATTCTCAACCATCTAATGCTGCCTGAACTGTTAGGTTTAACAGATTGAACATTTGACAATAACTCAATAATTCTGTCATCTTCGGCTTTGGGAGAACCTCTGCCATCTCTGTTGCTTGTTGAAATGAAAATTCTGCCGTTGGGGGAGACGCAAAGATCTCGCAATCTGCCAAACTGCCCGTCAATTACATATTCTTCACTTGTTATACTTTTACCATCGGGAGATAATTTCAAAAGCACCAATTTTTGTGCTTTTAATGTTGTGAGCAATAAAGAATTTTTCCATGAGGGGAACAAATCGCCATTATAATAATCCAAACCTGCTACTGCTAATGTAGAATTTGGGTAAAGCGATTTAATTGGTTCAACGACATTATTAGCTTCGCAAAATGCAATTTCTTGTGGTGTATCGCAATAACCGTTTACAGTGGGCCAACCGTAATTGCGCCCCTTTTCTATGATGTTTACTTCGTCGTCGGTACTTGGACCATGTTCGGAGGAATATAATATTCCGTTTGCCTTAACTAAGCCCTGTGCGTTACGATGCCCTAAACTCCAAACTAAACTTCCGGCAAATGGATTATCCGCAGGTACGCTACCGTCCAGATTCATCCTCAACACTTTACCATTATTGCTTTCAAGATTTTGAGATAAGACACCATTTCCGGCATCACCAATTGTAGCAAATAATTTCAAATTATCGTCTATCCACAGTCTTGCACCGTCATGAATTGCTGCACCCGGTATATTTTCAAGTAATGTAATCGGAGATTCTAAAGCTGTACCGTTATATGTAAGTCTTATAATTTTAATTCGTGTGGCTGTATTATTATTTACACCATAAGTATAAACAACATATACATAAGGCTCGCTTGTAAAGTTTGGGTGTAATGCCATTCCCATCAATCCTCGCTCACCTCCTTGCAAAACATCACCGATAACATACATAACTTGCAAGTCGCCTGATTCTGGATTGACTCGGCTGATTCTGCCATATCTTTCGGTCATCCAGATGTAGTCATCCGGTCCCCATAATATTTCCCACGGGGTATTCAAATTAGTTACTACATCTCTTGTAGTGAAAGTTTCTTGAGCTTGGTTAGTTTCGCAAGCACAGAATACGACAATTAAACATGCAAACAATAGCGAGTTGTAAGTTTTCATAATTCAAATCTTTATTTGTGTGAACTAAATAAATTCACGTTTTGATTTGGGCATTATTTTTTTTAGGCAACAAAAAAGCCAAAATAACAACAAAAACCCCAATTATACTAATTAATAAAAATGAACTCATGTAGCTTTGAATGCTATTCCCCAGACTTGTAATCAATGCTCCCAGCAGTGCCGCGCTGATGATTTGGCCTGTTCCCGTTGAAACTGTGACTACGCCTTGCCCTGATGCTCTCATGCTACTATCGGTATTGCTATTGACTAAAAATCTGAGAGGTGCGCCCAATAATGCAGCTAAACTAAGCCCTATCAAAATTCCACCCGAATACATCCAATAAAGCTCGTCGCCTTTGAACCCAACAAGTAGGAATCCAAATGAAGTCAACAAACCTGCAATCATTAGCGTTAATCTTGGTCCAATTTTATCTGTGGCTTTCCCGGAAAGTAATGCTCCAAACAACATTGCGACTACCATCGGTATCAACATGAAACTTGCCGTTGATTCAGATACACCGAAGGTTTTAGTCAACATCGAAGGCACAAAAATCACCGCAGCTTCTGCCAGTCCGGCACATAGCCCTAAAAGAAATGTCAGTCTCAGAACCGGATTTTGGAGCAGTTCAATTTTGATTATACCGTCTTCGGCTTTTTCCTCAACTTTGTAAAATATTGGCAAAGCCATAATTGCATATAGCACAAAAGGCAAAACTTGCCAAGATACAATGCTATTCAAAAAATTATCCGATTCGATTCTGTTGATTCCGATTGATAATGCGGCGAGTGCACTAATCAGCAAAAATGTCCCAAGCAGGTCGAATTTCTTCCTGCCTTTTTTGACAAGTGAAGGGACTAAAGTCCTTGAAAAATATATAATAACAATAGCAATGGGAATATTGATCACAAAGATAAATTGCCAATTATACATCAGCAAAAGTCCGCCAACAATTGGTCCAACAATAAAAGCTAAACCAAAAACAGCCCCAATCATCCCGAGAGCGGAGCCTTGCTTTTCTTTGGGGAAAGTATCGCCAATGACTGCAGACGCAACGGGGAATATCCCGCCAGAGCCAAATCCTTGTATTGCCCTACCAATCAAAACCGTCGTGAAATCGGGTGCTAATGCAATTACAATTGAGCCGATTCCGAACAATGCCACATCAATGATATAAATAATTCGTCTGCCATGTATGTCGGATAGTTTTGACATCAGAGGTGCAGAGAGCATGTTCATCAACAAATATATATTGATTACCCAAGATGCATCTCTTGTCGAGATATTGAACGCAGATTTAATCGCCGGAAGAGCCGGTCCGATAATAGCTATATCTAAGGCGCCCATGAGCACTCCTGTAAATAGGAGCGCCATTAACTTATAATTCACCTTCGCTTCAGGTGACTTTTCAGAAAGGGACATCTTCGTTTTCAGGCACAACAATTCCGTCATCAAATGAATTTGAGACTTGGTCTGTGTTGTTTTCGATTCTCCAAGCGTCTAACATATTGAAATACATTGTATTTCCGTCCTTTTCCCATTTTCTGCCTTTTAAATTAAAGTGCACTTTGACAGAAGAACCGACACTAAAATTATCAATCAATGCACATTTGTCCTGTACTAATTGAAATTTGAGGAAATCAGTATAAGTTGAGGCATTATTATAGGAATTGACCTCAATCACGAATTCTCGCTTTTTGAATGTATCATTTACTTGTTGTTCATCAAATTTTTCTACTAATTTACCTGTTACATCAAATGACATAAAACCTCCGAATTAATAATTAATTTTATTACCACCAATCCAAGTTGACTCTACATGGTTGATGCCAAAATGATAAAAAATATCTGTGTATGAATCGCAATTACAAATTATGAAATCGGCATCTTTGCCAATTTCAAGACTTCCCTTTATCGTTGAAAGTTCTAAGGCTCGTGCTCCGTGCAATGTGGCGGCAACAATTGCTTCTTCTGCTGTCATTTTCATATTGATTACTGACAGAGATAAAATCAGTTGCATATTTTCCGTAAAACTCGAACCCGGATTCGTATCGGTAGAAATTGCAACTATAAGTCCCGAATCAATCATTTTTCTCGCATCGGCATAAGGCATTCGGATAAAATAGGCTGTTCCGGGCAACAAACAAGCTACAGTTTGGCTTTGCTTTAATGCTTCGATTGATTCGTCCGAAACAAAAAGCAAATGGTCTGCCGAAACTGCTCCTAATTCTGCCGCTAATTTTGCAGCAGAAACATCGGCAAGCTCATCAGCATGTACTTTCAATTTCATTCCGGCTTCTTTTGCCGCTCTGAGCACTTTTTCGCCTTGCTCGAGAGTATAATAACCTTTGTCAATAAACACATCGCAATATTCTGCAATTCCTTGCTCTACAACTGCCGGAATCATCTCATTGCAAATTAAGTCCACATATCCGTCGCGGTCGTTTTTGAATTCAGGTGCAAAATCATGAGCACCCAAAAATGTCGCTTTGATATTTATCGGAAGTTCATCTGCCAATAATTTAATTGCCGAAAGTTGGTTCAATTCACCAAGCAAATTCAGCGAGTATCCGCTTTTAATTTCAACTGTAGTAGTTCCATGTTTCATTGCCGAAATTGCAAGTTTTTTCCCGTTTTGGAATAATTCTTCGATGCTTGCATTGCGTGTAGCTTTTACTGTGGTTTGAATTCCACCGCCTTCTTCGGCAATTTGTTGATATGTTACACCTCTTAATCTGCGGGCAAATTCCGATGAGCGATTCCCTGCAAAAACTATATGAGTATGTGAATCAACAAATCCGGGAAGAATTGTCTGGCCCTTTGCGTCGAATGATTCAGTAGGGTGAATATTATTCGCTTTAATGAATTCTAATGCAGCTATAGTTGTCCCGACGAATCGAATTTTATCGTCAAATAATATGGCGCCATCGTGGATTTCGCCGATATTATTCATATCCGCACCGATTTTCTCGGTTTTTCCCTGAGCGTCAACAGTAACTAAAGAACTAATATTTTTAATGAATTTCATAGTATTACAAATTTATACTTAATTTCCTAACAGCAAAAATGCTTTTATAAAATCGTCAATATCGCCGTCCATCACCGCGTGAATATCGGTGCGTTTAAATTCAGACCTGTGGTCGTTGACCATAGTATAAGGCTGGAACACATACGAGCGAATTTGACTGCCCCATTCGATTCGCTTTTTGGTTCCTTCAATTGCAGCTTTTGCGGCTTCTTCTTCTTCACGATTCTTTTGATAAATGCGAGATTTGAGCATTTTGATAGCACGTTCACGGTTTTGAAATTGTGAGCGTTCTTCCTGGCAAGCTACAACGATACCTGTCGGCAAATGTCGCAATCGGACTGCAGTTTCAACTTTATTGACATTTTGACCACCTTTGCCACCGGCTCTGAAAGTATCCCAATCCAAATCCGCAGGGTTGATTTCAATTGCAACATCATCATCAACTTCGGGAAATACAAATACTGATGCAAAAGATGTATGTCGTCGGGCATTACTATCGAAAGGGGAGATACGGACTAATCTGTGTACACCGTTTTCAGCTTTAAGATAACCAAAGGCAAATTTCCCCTGAAATTCTAAAGTAGCTGACTTGATTCCTGCGCCATCGCCGTCCAATCTGTCGAGCAATGAAACTTTAAATTTTCTGCGTTCGCCCCATCTGATGTACATTCTCATCAACATTTCAGCCCAATCTTGAGCCTCAGTACCACCGGCACCGGCATTAATATTCAATAGTGCAGTTTTGTCGTCATCTTGTCCACCCAACATATTCCGTATTTCAAGTTCCTCTACAAAATCATTCGCCTTTTTGATTTCATCGTTTATTTCCTGCTCGAGCGAATTATCTTCGGTTTCATTTGCTATTTGCCACATTGTCAAGGCATCTTCAATTGCGTCAGACATTTCCTGCCAAACGTTTACCCATTCATTTAGCTCAGAAGTTTCTTGCATCAGCTTTTTAGCTTTAGCTGTATCATTCCAAAAGTCTTCAGATTCGCTTAGTTCGCGATTTGCTTCAATAATTGATTGTTTGCCGTCAATGTCAAAGGAACCTCCGCAAATTATTCGAGCGAGTTTGCAAATCTTTTATCAGTTCTTTTTGTGGTTCAAACATATCAATACACCATTTTTCATAATTTCACATTTAACATTTTCAAGACGAGAACAAGCAACTTTATTGTGATAATGATTACAATTGTCACTATTTGATATTTTTTGCTTTATTCTATAATTTGTCGGTAAGAAATTCACTTTAAATTGCGAAATATCTCAAAAAATGAGTAATTTTGTATGAATTTATAATAAAAATTGACAGAAAAAAATGATGTCCGAAATAAGAATTCATGAAGTAGGCTTGCGAGACGGATTGCAAAATGAATCAAAAATTCTACCTACACAAAATAAAATCGAATGGGCTGAAAAATTGGCTCAATCAGGCATTGACATTTTGCAAATCGGTTCATTTGTACACCCGACGAAGATGCCTCAAATGGCAGATACAGATGAAATTTTAGAATATTTCAAATTGCATAAACCCGCTATCACTCTATCTGCCCTGGTTCTCAACGAAAAAGGACTTGAGCGTGCCTTCGCTTCACAAGTGGATTTGATATGTATGGGAGTTTCGGCAAGTGAAACTCACTCGCAAAAAAACACGGGAATGAGCGTAAGCAATGCTATAGAACGAATAACCAAGATGGCAATTGATGCAAAAAGCAAGGGCAGCAATGTTCAGGTTTCAGCTCAATCAGCCTTTGGATGTGGATTTGAAGGCAAAATTAGCGAGAAAGTTGTTTTATCAATTATCGAAAGTTATTTCAATAGCGGCTTGAATAATATCTCGTTCGCGGATACAGCAGGACACGCTTATCCGCAGCAGGTTGAGCGAATAATTAAAGAGGTTTACCGAATGAACGCTGATGCAAACATTACTGTGCATTTCCATAATACCTACGGATTGGGTATCGCGAATTGTTATGCTGCTATGAATTGCGGTGTGAAAACTTTCGAGACGGCTTTTGGAGGATTAGGTGGTTGCCCGTTTACAAAGGTTGCAGCAGGCAATGTCTCAACTGAAGATTTTGTGCATTTACTACACAGAAATGGACTGAGAACTTATATTCAAATTGAAAAAATCACTGAAGTGTCGCAATTAGCCGAAGCATTTTTCGAGAAGAAATTGCAAAGCTATGTTTATAATACCGGTATAATTAAATATTAAGAGGCAAAAAAAATGAAAATTTTAGAAGGAATTCGTGTTTTAGATTTAACAAATGTATTGTCGGGACCTTTTGCAACACTTCATCTTGCATGGCTCGGCGCCGAAGTTATCAAAGTCGAAAATCCTGTTGGGGGAGACTTGGCTCGCAATCTCGGATGTGTCAAGGAATACAATGATATGCTCATGGGCACCAGCTTCATAGCCCAAAATTGCAACAAAAAATCAATGACTTTGAACTTGAAAAAAGCGAAAGCGAAAGAAATTTTTATTGAATTAGTCAAAATATCCGATATTGTTGTCGAAAACTTTCGTCCAGGCGTCATGGACAGACTTGGTCTGGGATATGATGAATTGAAAAAACATAATCCGAAGTTGATTTATTGCGCAATTTCCGGCTTTGGTCAAACCGGTCCCGATGCCAACAAACCTGCATATGACCAAATTATCCAAGGTTTGAGTGGCGTGATGGCGATAAATGGCGACGAAACGCTCAATCCATTGCGTGCAGGTTTTCCCGTCTGCGATACTGTCGGCGGACTAAATGCAGCATTTGCAATCATGTCGGCAATGTACCATCGGGAGCGAACAGGCGAGGGGCAGTTAATTGATGTAGCATTGATTGATTCCACAATGCCATTGCTCGGCTGGGTAGCTGCAAACTTAATGATAGGAGGGCAAGAACCGCCATTGTTGGGCAATGACAATTTTTCATCTGCTCCGAGCGGTACTTTCAAAACTAAAGACGGTCACATAAATATTGCTGCAAATAAGCAAGAACAGTGGGAGGATTTGGCTGATATTTTGGAATTATCGGAATTGAAGGATGACCCGAGATTTAAGATTCGTGACCACAGAAAAAAACATCGATTCGAACTCACTCCATATATTAACGATAAACTTCAAGCCAAAGAAACGAAATATTGGGTAGAACTGTTGAATAAATCCGGAATTCCGGCAGGGGAAATCTTAAAACTTGCCGATGCCCTTGACAGCCCACAAATTCGCCATCGAAATACTTTTACAAATGTAGAAATTGAGGGAATCGGAACTGTCGCAGCCTTTAACTCAACAGCAAAATTCAGCAAAACGGAATCGAATGTAACTAAGGCTCCACCGAAACTTTCTGAGCATACTGCAGAGATTTTATCATTAATTGGGCTCAATGACGAAGACGCTTCAAAGCTGAAATCTGAAGATGTAATATAGCTTTACAAGCAATTTATTATCGTTAAAAGCGTGTTCATAGCATTGTTGAAAGTTTAAAAATTGAGAGCGAATATGAAAAAAGCAGTTTTATGTGAATTCGGAGAATCTCATGACGACATATTTTTCGCTCAATTTGAATTTTTGAAGCAATCAGGTTACGAAACTTTTTTCATTGGCAATTCGATTTTTAGCGATAGATTGAAAAGGTATTCCAATATTGACCACGAACATTATTTGGAATTTGGTAAAGGGAAAATTAGCGATTTTAGGCAAATCCGTGAAACTTGGAGAATAATTAAGCAAAATGACATCAATAATATCATTCTGAACACGATTGGCGGTACTCCGGTCAGGAATTTTTGCCTATTTCCATTCGGCAATAGAAACGTTGCCGGTATAATACATAATGCCGGAAATCTGACAAGCAGAAGTTTTACTTATAATCGAATCATTAAGCCTAAAATAAAAAAAATATTCGCCTTGAATAAATATATTTGGGAGAATGTAAAAACGGATGCAAAGCTAAATAAATCATGGATTTATCCTATTTCATATCCCGATTTCACACCTAATATCATCAAGCCGAACGATGAATTTTGGGTAGTCGTGCCGGGCTTAGTCGAATCCGACAGAAGAGATTATTTTCATTTGTTAGATTCGCTCATAGCCAAAAGATTGCCCGAAAATGTTAAATTAGTTTTATTAGGCAAATCTCAGCATTCAAAAGGTTGCGGCGCTGAAATCCGAAAAATAATTGATGAAAATAATTTGCAAAAAAATATAATCATGTTTAATGATTTTGTTGATTGGGATACATTTCGCTCATATGTTACTAACGCCGATTTATTGGCGACGCTTATCCATCCTGAATATGCAAATTTCGCTAATTATTCTACAAACAAAATTAGCGGAACATACCTTTTATCATTTGGACATCAAATCCCGTTACTTAGCCACGAACACTTCATGACATATGATGATATCAAAACATCATCGCTTTTTTACAATCAGCGAAATTTAGCCGAAACGATTGATTTTTTATACCAAAATCGTCAATACATCGAAAAAGTCAAATTGCATATGAAATCCAACCCTAATTTCGATTTTGGATTCAACCAAAAAAAATATATTTCTCTTATCGAAAGTTAAAATATTTCACCTTAAATTCTCAAATTCCACCTCCACCTCACCTCCTCGACATCCCGTTTGCTGGTTTCTTCTGCTTGGTTTTTGATTCATCAGTGATTTTCATGTTTTTCAGCTCTTCCAGATATTGCAAATCTCTGACTCTTGCGGGACTATAGCCCAGAGCTTCGAAGTCCATGATTCCGTTGGGGGCGTGGCAATCTTTGCATTCAAATGCTTTGCCGGTTATTCCGTGGTTGACCATCAATGTGCCGAATTGACGCATCCAATTTGGCTCGACATTGACAAGTTTGCCATCTTTCAGCGGATATTCTGTTTTCCAGCCGTCAACGCCGAAATAGTACATGAATTCATCCATCATATATAGCTTGAAGGGTGTTTCGTACATTCGTTTTACAATTGGATGTTGAATAGCTTTCATAACTGCGTTTCTGGTTTTGCCGGTTTGATAGTATATCGGGTAATCGAATGGCAATATCATAGCTCCGTAAGGTCCTTGATTCGACATATCTTCAAACATCTGGGCATTAAACATTTTGAATGGATATATCTTGCTTTTCCCTTGTCTCATAACTGAGCGAAGGTTTTTCTCTATCATTTCTGCTCGCTTTTTCACAGTTTCGGGTGGCAGAACGCTCAAAGTATTCGTTACTCGCTCCACGTATTGGTCTATATCAATGTCCGGATATTGCTTTTTGAGTTCTATTGCGGCATTTCTGACTGCAAGTATAATTTCAGGGTCCGTGATTTTTGTCAGTTGATTCATCAATGGATTGTACAGCCCCAAACCATTCGGGTTATCGCCTAAAGCATTTGCAAGGAATGTTCCGTTGCCGTTGAACCATAAATATGTGAAGCCTTTGCCGGCTTGACCTGAACGGTAAATATCAGTTGGTGTGTACATACCTTCTTCGGGTTCATAAGTCGGATAGACCCAATCACGTAGCACAACATTTTTATTTTCAAGATGAGTAATATGGCAAGTTTCACAAGCTAAACGATTTACGTGACCGTTCAAAATCACTCTGAATTGTTTGCTGCGAGTGTGCGGAGCGTCGGTATGGCAATTTTCGCAAGCTACTTCTACACCCGGCAAATCATTCGATACGAGGTCTGTACCTTTTGTTCCGCGAGGTAATTTATGGCCCTGAGGCACGTGGCAATCTGTGCATTGCAGACCTGCTTTGTAATGTACATCGTTCTCGTAGCTGAAAGGGTTACCACGCTTTGCTCCGGGATGGAGAATACGTTGATTTTTGTAGCCCAAACTTTTCGCTGAAACGTTATTTTCGTACAAATCACCACCCATATTATGTTGGTGGCAATTCAAGCAGTTGTCGTTTTGTGGCTTACTTACTGTTAATGCGGCGCGCATAGTCCTATCTTGATTCCAACGGGTTCCATTATCATCTTTTATTACATATTTATAATTCATGTCGTAAGATTGGGAATGGCAAATGAGGCAATCAATCCCGTCTTGAACAAATGTGGGTATGTCTCCAATAGGCATCATCAGTTCTGTTGCCGGGTGATAGTTTCCGCCAATGTGACATTGCCCACAACCTTCGCTTCGCCAAACAGTTTTAGACGATTTTGATACTTCTCCATTTACGTTATGATGCTCGGGGTTGGTCTCTATTAATGCTGCCCATCCTGTCCACGAAAAGCTGCCTGGTATGCCGCAAGCTCTGTCAATTTTCCCGACAGGTATTTTAAGCAAACCTTCGTTGACCTTTCTTCCATCGTAACCGTAAGTCGAGAAACCGTCTTCTGAACTCTGGAATTTAAAGTGAACAGTTGAAAGCACGTCTTCCATTGTGTTTACCTTTTTGGTGCTACCATCAGGTAATCGTACATTCATTGTTTCATGGCATTGCAAACATGTTTTGGGTCCTTCGTACTGTCTGATACCGGCATCACGAAAGTATTTGATGTGGCTGTGCTCGTTCTTTTGCTTGTAAGAACGTGTCCGCATCAAAGTATTGATTCTTACGCTTCTCGAAAATTCATCTTCCTCGCTAATTGCCAAATTCGCTCTTTTGAGTCTCAATTCCTTAGTCAAATCTTCGGCTAATGCCTCGAATTCTGAATCTGAAAGTTCGACAGAAGTGTCGAACGTAAGCGGTGCATTGGTAACTCCTGTGTAGGCTTCAAAGATTGGATTGTAAAGAAATGTCATAAAAAGCAAGGCAAATACGCCAATTGCGATTAATGAATATGCTGCCCAAGCTCTTTTGTTTCTCGGTTTCAATGGCGAGAAGAAATTTGATAATTTTTCTGTGAATTTCATTTTATACTCTTTTAATTTTATTTTTATTAGTGATTATTCTTAGTATTATATGGAAGGCGATTCCACTCAAAGTGGCGATTAGGATGATTAAACTCAACATATCGAGTGTTGCATTCCTGGTTGAGCCGATTACATAAGCGCGACTGAGCAATGAACCGTTTACAAAACCGTAACTTTTGCGGTCTTCGCTCAAAGTATAGCGATAGAGTTTATCGAAAAGCTTTGTATCCTTTGTATGGCAATTCTCACAGTTTCTGAGTGCCTTGTCTTTACTCAAAATATTGTGTGAAAGATTTGGTGCATCGTACGAACTATGGCAATCCACGCATCTTACAGTTGCCAAATGTAGATTGATATTCGGCAACCACTCATGCGTAGAATTTATATCGGGCATTGACCTCGCAGTAAGGCTCACAAATTTTTCTGTCTGCGTATGACAATTCAGACACATATTATTGTCCGAGCTGATTTTATCGAAATTTGGCAGACGATTTCTTTCAAAAACATGAGGGTCATGACAACTAAAGCATGAAAACTGGTCGCCTAATTTTGAAAAATGAACAGAGGAATTGAACTCGGATTGAATATCGTTAAAATACAGCTCCGATTTTTTTTGCGAATATTCAGCTTTGTCGGAGAAAAATATTGAACCCGACGAATGGCATGACAAGCACGTTAGCGATTTTGTCGAATCATTTTTATGAGGCCACATACCATATTGACCTTTGTGGCAAACTATGCAATCTAATTTTGCATGATTTGACTTTGAAAATGATGATTTGTCAACGTGATAGCTTTTTTTGTAGCCAAGTTCAGGAGCAAGTACCGACAATGTAGGTGAATTGTGGCATTTGAAGCATTTATCATTTTGAACACTATCTAAAGCTACGACTTTTGTCGTTAAAATCATGAGCATTATAGTTATCAATGCACTTTTCATAAATTTATATTGCTAATCAGTAATATTAACATATGCAATATAATACATGTTACAGAAATGACAATAAAATATTTGAAAAGAATTTGAGAATTATTGCGATAGGTCAAGGTAGATAAAATATTTATATGCAGCTAAAAAATAAATTAGCTAACGAATTTCAGTTGAATACATACAATTTAAAGTGTGTTCTTAAATTTTGATTATTTTTGCTATTGAATTAGTAAAAATTTTGGAGTCTTCGAATGTTAAAAATATTTGCTCTGATAGCTATCGCCTTACTTAATATATCTGTATTATCAGCCCAACAGACAGTTGGAACCGGAGCTATGGTACTGACACGTGGCACTTCTCCAATTATAACGGGCGTGGGCGGCGCCGGAGTTGCTTTCCCGGTTGCAGATGCCACCTCATTTTCATATAATCCTGCTCATCTCGGCTCACTCATGAGAGAGGAAAATTTGTTGTTCACATTTAGCACAAATACTATCAATCTGTCCGATATACCATTTAAAAATATTGCTCTAAATATTGGCTATAATTTAGACGAGCATATCAATTTCCCGGTAACAGTAGGGCTGGCATTAATGTTTCAGGATGCTGATTATGGAGATTTTTCAAAAACTGACTATAATGGGAATATATTGGGTAAATACTTTCTAACGGAATCTGCAAGGTCATTTGCAATAAGTGCTTCGGCTGAGTATTATGCTCTATTCTCGATTGGTATGACTTATAAAATTTTCAATTCCGAATTAGAACCTCTAATATTCGAACAAAGCTATGAATCCGGAATCGGTCATGCTATTGATTTTGGTGCTTCTGTCAGCATCCCGATTATGAAAAAGGCTGAATTGTTGGATAATATTTTTGTAGATATTGGAGCAAATCTTGCTTGGGCAATGCTGAACGTAGGGTCTGAGATTGATTATCTTGATTATACAGAGCCATTTCCGAAGACTTCCTCAACAGGATATAGCTTGTCAGCCGTGCTAAATTATGAAAAGAATGATTTTGAGCTCGAATTACTGAAAATCAATTGGTCGGCTGCAACGATGGAATCGCTAACATACTACGATTCCACAGGTTTTGGGTATGATTATCCCTTTAACGAAATCAGTTTTGTAGATAATTTGATTTTGATGAGGGCAAATTCATATGTAAGAACCGGATTCGGTTGGAATATTTCCTTACTCGAAACAGTTTCAATTTTAAAGGGTTGGTCATACACAAGAAATATTATGTTGCCTTCTGATGGTGTTGTCATTTCGTCATCGGGAATGACAAAACTATTAAAATCTAAATATAATTCCAAGCTTTTGAACTTCATAGCCGAGCATATTAGCATTAATTATTATATGACAAAGATTATAATTCCATTTTCCGATGCAAATGATAAATGGATTTATGATACTTTCCAAGGTATTAATGTAGCATTCCGATTATGAGTAATAATTAACCATTTATTGATAGTATCAACATTCAATTCAAATGATTGACATACTAAGAGCTTAAAGTGATAATTTCACTTGTAAAAATCAGCTTTGAAACATTAAAATTTTGCTAATAATAAAAATATTTTTTGTTCGTGTTAAAATTATTATTAATTTTGCAAATGCAGAATAAAAATGTTTTATTTTTTGTTTCAAAAATATAGGATTCAGAGATGAATAAGCTGGTGATTGCTATTTCATTCGCATTATTAGTTTTGGTATTTAATTCATGCGAAACAAATTTGCCTGTAGATTCCTCATCTACAGATATGTCAAATTTAGATAATAATACTTATCTTGTCATTGTCGAAACTACTGACGAATTACAAGGGAATGACGGACAGAACCCGTTAATGAACATACTGAAAGACAACAATATTGATGCAGCGAATATAACTCAAACTTATACTTCGCTTTTTTTGGGGTTTGCAGCTAAATTGAATCCTGAACAGGTCAATTCCTTAAACCATGACAAAAGAGTTATCAGCATTGAACCCGACCAAGAATATAGACTGATTGATGAACTTCTAAGTGTTGACAATGAAAGCGGTAAAAGTCCGGAATTGCAAGCACAGACAACTCCTTGGGGAATAAATGCGGTTGGTGGATTTGTCACTGCCACCTCAAATACAGGAGTTGCTTGGGTTGTTGATACAGGTATTGACTTAGACCACTTAGACTTGAATGTTGACTTGAATTTAAGCAAAACATTTGTCAATAGAGGTGATGATGCGAATACACCTGACGATTTTCATGGGCATGGCACACATGTCGGCGGTACGATTGCAGCCTTGAACAACAGCTACGGAGTAGTGGGAGTTTGTGCCGGTGCAACTCTTATCGCTGTTAAAGTTTTAGATTACAGAGGCAGTGGATATATATCTGAAATTATTGCAGGATTAGATTATATTGGGACCAATTTGGTGTCAGGAAAAGCGAATGTGGTCAACATGAGTATTGGTGGCAGCGCTTCGACTACACTTGACAATGCTGTTAAATCATTAGCCTCAAAAGGGGCTTATGTTATTATTGCAGCAGGCAATTCCAGAAGACCTGCTGCTAATTATTCTCCTGCCAGAGTTGATGCTGTAAATGTTTTCACTATTTCTGCTTTTGACAATAAAGGTAATTTCGCTTCTTTTTCAAATTATGGCAACCCTCCTATTGATTATTCTGCACCGGGCGTTAGCGTCCAATCAACATATAAGGATGGAAAATATGCTACTATGTCAGGAACGTCAATGTCCACACCACACGTTTCGGGAATTGTACTTGCCAATAACGGTACAATAAATTGGAGCGGTACTGTGAAGAGGGATAGAGATAAAACACCGGATAAAAAAGCTCGTCGTTAATCATTTGTTATTAAAATATATAATGGACTGCTTGAAATTCAAGTAGTCCATTTTTTTTTGTGGAATAATCTGAACTATGATTTATGTGATTAGTATGATTAAGAAGGCTACATAAACAAAATTGTAATCATATAAATCATTCAAATCAAAAAAATCATAGTTCAGACTTTCAAAAAAATCATAGTTCAGACTTGACAAAAATCTGCGTATGCGTGCCAATTCTAATATAATAAATGCCGCGAGGTAGATGCGAAATATCAATTCTTGGTAGAGACACGACATGTCGTGTCTCTACGGTCATTACACATTCACCCAATGTATTGAAGATACGAATCTCTGAACCTTCATCAACCCTACGGTTAACCGTAGGGTTGATATCTACGGCTATTTCAATATACTCCGATGCCGGATTGGGAAAGATTTTCAAATCCGCATATTGAACATCATTTTCAACATCAGAAGCAATATTGATAGTAATTTTTGATTTGATTTCAGGTTGCTCAATTGATGAGGTCAATACAATCAAAGAGAATTCACCTTGAAAAGGAGTATAACTTGTATATAAAATTCTAATTTCTCTTTTGGAATTTGATTCCCCTTTTTTATCTAATTCAAAGTAATTATCAAGGACTTCAAAAGCATGCAAATCTGCACCTACTACCGCATCATCATTTACAACATATACGGCATAAATCAAAAGTTTTTTGGATGAGATGTTTTCAATCACCGGTCTGAGTGTATCAATCTTGTTTAGTTCAATGGTCAAAGAGGCAGAGCTTAAGGTAAAGTCCTGAGCATAGCTATTGGACTGAATTGCATACAGCAAAAGAAAAATTACTGCAAATATCGAAAATATGTAAGATAACTTCATAACACTCTCCAAAAAAATATTTTAAATTTTATTTCCTATACATGTATAAACAATCCAAAAGTCGTTTTGTCACACTTGAGATGAAAAAAAGTAAAAAAAATGCCCGACATTGATTGCCGAGCATGATAATAACTTTTCAACTTTTGACAACAAAAATTTGAAACCCTAATTACAATTTTTAATAAAGTTCAATTGCAGTGGGTTACAGATGAAAGCAAAAATATTTAAATATCGTTATCATCATCTTTTTTAATCGCCATTTCCTTTTGTTTTAATGCTACTTCCTGAACCCAATCTTGTTTGTTTGGGTCTGTAAGAGCCTTATCATAGTAAATGATAGACTGTTCAAAATTCCCAATTCTTCTATACATTTCAGCAATTAGATAGTTTATAGATGCTATAATTGATGAATCCTTGTATTCATCATTTTGTAGTGCTTTGATTAAAAAATCCTTTGTCATTGATTGAAGTTCTTTCCTAAAGTCTATTCTTTCTGAATCCTTTCTGAGTAAATAACTACCAATTAAGAAACAATTAGAAATTTCATCATTTGCCATTCCTAAGAACTCTTTAATATCACCTGCAAGTTTACACTCTAAAGCATCGTCAATTATCAATGTATCATACTTGGAGAGAAATTGCTTTAATTTGTTCTTTTCCTCTTTTGTGAAAGTAGTATCGAAATCTTGCAAATTTCCTGAATAATTGCATTTTGGACATCTGTTTATCAACTCCTCATAGTGAATTCCGATTGCACCTTGCTGCTGAAAATCGAAGTAGTTACCATGTGTTGTCATACTCATAGTAACGCAGAATTCTACCGTAGTCCCGTCGATAGGACATTCTACCTCCATTTTTGAACAAGTATGTCCATATAATACGTTTGATGCTACGATTAAAATGAAAGCCGTTAAAAAGATTATATTTTTCATAATATTTATTTTAGATTGAAAAAATTATTCAATTCTTACTTTCAAATGATAATTCAAATTTACATTTCACTTTTTATGTTACTTATCACGAATAGCTTTTGCAAACATAAAAAAGTTTTTTTTAATATCCAAATTATTTGTTAATTATTTCCCAAAAAAATTTCCAAGCATCTTTGTCTCGAATGCTCCTAAACACAAAAAACCCTTATCAAATCAAGTCTGACAAGGGTTTTTAGAGAGTGGAAAATTTTATGTTTTATCGCTGGATTACAAATCTGCCGGATTCGGGTATGCCGCCGGTGGTGATTGTGTAGTTATATACGCCATTGCCCAGACTTACTCCTGTGATGACGTGATTGATTTTGCCGGCGCTTGATACATTGACATTTTGTTTAGATACCACATTACCCGATACGTCGCTGATTGTCAATTCATATACGCCTTGTGTAGGTGCGTTGAATTCCAGATTGATGGCATCGTTTGCAGGATTGGGGAATACATTTGCATTATATCGTGCAGCAGATTGGTCAGATTTTTGGAAAAGATTGGCTTCGTCCTCAAATGAGCTTCCGTCCCAAAGCATCACTCTCATAAGTTGATGTTGCGGGTTTTTCTCGAATTTGTTACCCTTGCCATGTTTGCCCATTCCTTTGCCATTTTTAGGGCAGTCCGCCGACTTGTTTTCACATTCAAGTTTTTCGACGTTTTCTTGTTTCCAATCGCGTTTCATCGTACGCATATCATTTTGCCATTTTTCCGATTTGGGCTGAATTTCTTCTTTTAGCTTTGAGAAAAAGTCAGAATGGTTCTCGATTATAGGTAGCAGTTGAGTATGCATTTCTTTCATTTGCTCTCTCATAGGATGATTTTTCCCTTTTTTGCCGCCTTTGTTGCCTCTGTCCGGTGTGAAATTTCTCATGTGTTCGAGCCCGTCTTTCTTGAATTCTGATGCCTTTGCTCTCGCACTATTCAAAATCGCCAATTCCTCGCTATTCAATTCTTTGTCAATTTCGCTCTTCCAAATTTTCATTTGAGGGTGAATGTTTTGTTCTGCGTAAGTTCGGATGTCAGCTTTCAAATCGTCGTGATTGATTTGATTCTGCGAAAACAACAAAATTGATGAAAATGCTACAAAAACTGTAATTGCTAAGATGCGTTTCATATTGATACTCCAAGTCTAATTTAAAAATCATTTACAGAAATTAGACAATTGAGCTCAGAAAAGGTTTAATCACTTGGCAACAATCACGTCAATACTCGCTCCGAGCGGTGCCAATTCGGATTGTGAGGGGCTTTGTCCGATGACAGTATTTGAAGTGAAAGTTTCGCTTCCGATGTATTGAACATCGCCCAACACGAAGCCTTTTTCTTCCAAAATCGCTTTGACTTCTTCTAAAGTATGTCCTATAAGCACCGGAACGGGGTTTTGTGCATCCGAACCTTTGCTGACGACCAAATCAATTATTTGCCCATAGGGCATCAACTGACCCGAATTTTTGCTTTGCTTCATGACTGAGTCTTTGGGAATGTAGTCCGAGAAATCATAGGTGATTTCGCCAATTTGGAAGCCGCGTTTCATCAACTCGAATCGTGCCGTGCTTAAGTGCGTCCCTATCAAATGGGGGACGGCAACTGTCTCTTTGCCTTTGCTCACAGTCAGATAAACGGTTCTGCCGACTTTAACTTCAGTTGACGAATTGGGAACCTGCTTGATTACAGTTTCAGGAGGGAATTCCTCGCTATATTGTTGTGTAGAAACGGCGTAGTTCAATCCATTTTGCTTGAGAATGCTGGAAGCATTTCGCAAATTTGAGCCTGTCACTTCCGGCACTTTGACGAGGTCACGGTTATGAACCATCGCCGGCATTAGCCATGCATCAAAAATGAGCAACAAAAGATAGACGGAAACAAGGAAAATCCCGGTCACATATAGATAAGGCAATGCCTTTTTGGAATCAAACTTCATGTTTAATCCGGAAAATTTGTCATCGTCTTTCGGGCGATACTTGCTATATGGCTTATGTTCTCTATTTAATTCCTCGTTCATTTCAATTTAGTCTATCAAATCTCAAAATATTTACAAGTACAAATCTAATAATATTTCGTGTCACTTACGTTAATAATTCAGTTAAGAAGTAAATTTTGGAGATAAATTGCATATACCCGAAAAAGTTCGAAATCTGTTGTATCCGGCATTCGAACAAGCCCGCACAGCCATAGAAAAATCAGGGCGCATTTGGATTTCGACTCACCGCAACCCCGATGGCGACGCAATAGGTTCAGAGCTGGCTCTCTACCATGCTTTGACAGCGATTGGCAAGAAAGTTGAAATCGTAAATTGCGACCCAACACCATATAATTTGATGTTTACCGATAGAAATTCTATTGTCAAAAGTCATGAAAATTACCACTTTGATGCATCGGAAGTGGATTTGATAATAATCGCCGATTTGAACGATTCGTCACGTCTCGGAACACTTGCACCGATTTTTAACGAATCTAAAGCATATAAGCTATTGATTGACCATCATACCGAAGCAAATATAAATGTTGACTTGTCCATAGTGAATACCGAAGCTACTTCCACAGGTGAGTTGGTTTATTACTTTTTGAATTTCCTCGAAATTGAAATGAATAGCGACATAGCACAAAATCTATACTTAGCAATTATGACTGATACGGGCAGTTTCCGCTTCCCCAGAACTGATGCCAGCACTCATCAAATCGTAGCAGATATTATGCAATATGACGTGAATCCGGTCGAAATTTATGAACAAGTCTATAATACGAATTCTATTAATTCCATCCATATACTCGGTTCGGCTCTCAAAAATATCACGCTACATTATGGCGGACAATTGGCAATTATGCGAATAAGTGCCGAGATGTTGAATTCTGCCAATGCTTCAAACGACGATATTGACAATTTCGTCAATCACACCCTTTCAATTGATGGGACAAAAATTGGCGTGATGATAGCAGAGGTAATAGGCAGCGATGAATTGAGGATTTCAATGCGCTCAAAGGGAAAGTATTCAGCGCGGAAAATTAGCTCGCATTTCGGTGGTGGCGGGCATTTGAACGCAGCCGGAGCAAGAGTGAAAAATATTTCCTTAGATGAAGCATATAATCAAATAATTGAATTCGCAGAATCTGTAATCGAAAGTGCAGGAATTGAAAATGAATAAAAAAGCAGAAATCCCGCTTCCTTCCAACCCGGAGGATGCTATATCGCAATTTGAAGCATTTGTCGAAATTGTGAAAATTCTCCGCAGAGATTGCCCTTGGGACAGCACTCAGACTAACCGCTCGATTGCACATTTAATGATTGAGGAAGTTTACGAAGCTATTGATGCGATTTACGAAAATGACGATGCCGAATTTTCGAAAGAATTGGGCGATTTATTGCTACATATCGTGCTCCATGCAGTGATAGCCCAGGAAAGAAAGGCATTCGATTTAAAAGATGTCATCAAAAAAATATCAGCGAAAATGATTCATCGTCATCCGCACGTTTTCGGCGACACGAGTGTTGATGGGGTAGAGCAAGTGATGCAAAATTGGGAAGCCCTGAAGCTGAAGGAATCCGGTAGCGGAGAACGTAAATCTGTACTCGATGGCGTCCCGAGTAATCTTCCGGCTTTGCTAAGAGCGGAACGAATTCAACATAAGGCATCTCGAGTGGGCTTTGATTGGGATAATCCGGACGACGTTTGGGCAAAAGTTTTCGAGGAAATCACAGAATTCAGACATGAACTGAAAAGCGGAAATAATGAAAAAGCTGAACAAGAATTTGGCGACTTGCTGTTTGCATTGGTGAATGCGGCGAGATTTGAAGGCATTGTCGCAGAGCAGGCTTTGCATCTGACGAACAACAAATTCACAAAGCGCTTTTATTATATTGAAAAAATCGCTCGCGAACGTGGACTTGACCTCAATGATATGACTTTGGAGGAGATGGACGAAATTTGGAACGCTGCGAAAAATTTTGATAAATAAACAGATTTCCTTATATTTGTATTGTAACTTTTTGCATTTTTTAGTGTTTATATAGATATGTTGATGATAAAGTACATAATGTCGGTTATTTTGATGGTGACAACCTTAACTGTCACTGTTGGAGTCACGTTGCATGAGCACTTATGTGGCATGTCCGGCGAACTTACTATCAATATCATCGAAAAAGCTGATTGTAAATGTGAAAGCGATGAATCCTCATGTGAAATTTCGCACGTACATTCAGGAAATTGCTGTGGCGTCGAAAACGAAAAAGTCAATTATCCGGTTGAATTAAATCGTGCAAAATGTTGCAAAGAAACTATTACTGTCATTCAGATAGACGAACAGTTTCTTAGCAACACAGTTCATAAATATTTAATTAAATATCCGACTGAGTATATTCGGACTTTTGCTATTGACTTTTACGAAAAACACGAAATCAAAACTTGGGAAAAGCGACTAAAGATGCTTTACTCAGGTTTCAAAGATAATTTAATCAAATTTATTTACCTGCTTTCTAATTTCGAGCGAGAAGAACTCCCCAAGTCCTCATTGTAATTCCTTTTCTTGTATTTACAATACAATCAATTAATTTCTTTTATTAATTAGGATAAAACAATGAGAAATCATATTTTTTTAATTTTATTTTCAATATTTTTTATAAATATTAATCTTTTTTCGCAACAATTCATTACAGGTACTGTATATGGAGTTGGTGCGGATGAAGAAAAAATCCATTTGAGCAAAGCCCGCGTCACATGGATGAATTCTGATGTAGGCACTTTAACCGATGATAGGGGCGCTTTCAAGATCGAAGAAATCGAAGGTGGTCACAATTTAATCGTAAGCTATTTGGGATATATCAGCGACACAATTCACGTGCACGACTATGAAGGTTCGCTGGAAATTGTAATGGATAAATTCACAACTACTGATGAAGTCACAGTTACCGGAAGGATGACTGATGCAACAATTTCAAAATCGGATATTTCCAGCAATTTTAAAATCTCCGAAAAAGGATTGCAAAAAGCGGCATGTTGTAATTTAGCTGAAAGTTTTGTGACAAATGCAGCAGCAGATGTCGAATTTTCAGATGCCGTCACCGGCGCCCGACAGATTAAACTTCTCGGTTTGCAAGGTATTTACAGTCAGTTGATGTTCGAGAATATTCCTTCACTAAGGGGATTGGCTACATCATTTGGCTTGTCTTACGTTCCGGGACCCTGGATGCAATCAATTTCAATTTCAAAAGGGACATCGTCCGTTGTGAATGGGTACGAGTCAATCACAGGGCAAATAAATCTCGATTTCAAAAAACCTGAAGATGATAACCCTATGTTTTTTAATGTATTTGCTGAAGAAATCGGGCGATTTGAAGCCAATGTTGATGCATCCTATAGGTTATCCGATGAAATCAGTACAATGATGTTCTTACATGGTAATAGCAGCAGTTTTGACCATGATTTCAACGGTAACGGATTTACAGACCATCCTTTGGTACAGCAATTCAATTTCATGAACCGCTGGAAACTTCAGTACGACGGCTTCGAATCTGTTTCGGGTGCTCATATTATCGTCGAAGACCGCCAAGGCGGGCAACAGGATTTTCTGCGTGGAATTAATAAGGACGCTTACGGCATTGACATAAAAACTAATCGTTTCCAAGTGTTTTCAAAAAATGGATTTCTATTGGACGAGGACGCAATTTCTACAATTGGGACGATTGTTTCATTTACTCATCATAGCCAGAAATCATTTTTCGGCAAAAGAACTTATGATGGCGAACAAAATTCATTTTATGCGAATTTCATTTTCGACCATAGCTTTGCAGATTACGAAGCAGAAGAAAAATACGCCAAATTGACAAGCGGTTTGAGCTTTCAGTACGATAATTTGAATGAAAATTTAGATTTTAACCCAACAAATCGTCATGAACTTGTTCCCGGCATTTTCACAGAATTTTCTTATTCAGGACTGCAAAACTTCATATTTACTGCAGGTTTGAGAGCGGATAATCATAATTTATATGGAACTTTTATCACGCCACGATTTCACATTAAATATGACCTAACTGAAAGTACAGTTTTCAGAGCTTCAGCCGGCAAGGGTTATCGCTCATCTTATATTTATGCTGAGAATTCTGCAATCCTTGCTTCATCGCGAAATATTATTATCGAAAGTGACTTAAAGCAAGAAGAAGCATGGAATTACGGACTCAATACTACGTCGGAATTTGATTTCGCCGGTGTTTACTTCACACTTAATATAGATTATTTCCATACACAGTTTATAAATCAAGTAGTTATGGATATGGATAGAGATGTGAATTCAATTTATTTCTCAAATCTCGACGGCGAATCATACTCTAACAGCTTCCAAATTGACTTAATCATAGAGCCGTTCAGCGGCTTTACAGCATCAACCGCGTATAGAATTAACGATGTGAAAAGCACCTACAACGGTGTTTTGATGGATAAGCCGTTACAAAGTTTCGCTAAAAGCTTCTTGAATCTTGCATACACATTGCCTGACGAATCCTGGAGTTTCGATTTTACATTCGATTACAACGGCAAAGGCAGATTGCCATCTACTGCAAACAATCCTGAAGAATACCGTCTGGCAGATGAATTTCAGGGTTACTTGATGCTCCACTCGCAAATCACCAAGCGTTTCGGAAAGTTTGAAGTTTATCTCGGTGGCGAAAATCTCAGCAATTTCATTCAGCCGAATCCGATTATTGCAGCAAACGACCCATTCGGACAGTATTTCGATACTTCGATGATTTGGGGACCGATTATGGGTAGAAAAATTTACATGGGCGCAAGATACACTCTCTAATTCTTCTCTTCACTTGAAGCTAAAAAGGGTGATTGCAGTAGCAGTCACCCTTTTATTTTTTTCAAAATATCAATTTATTCTCAAAAATAAAATAATATTTTATCATTTTAATGCAAAAACAACAACTCACGATACTTGGGTAATTGCCAATATTTATCGTCCACCATTAACTCCAACTTATCTGCATGTGAGCGGATTATGTCGAACAGTGGCTTTACCTTTGTGCAAAAATGTTCTGCTTTTTCGCCATCAACACTTTTTTGGGATGCTGCTTTGCGTTCTGTTTCCAAATCATTCAAATGTTTTATCATACCCTCGAGATGATATGAAATTTTAACTAATTGATTTTTATGAGCTTCAGCTTCGGCAATTAATCCAATTTCTTTTAATCCCTGAACATTTTTAATCAATTCATTTTGATATGAAACAACTGAAGGAATTATCATTGTTTGTGCAATTTCATCAACTAATACTGCCTCGATTTCCAATTTATGAATATATTCCAAAATTGCGACATTATAACGAGAAATTATTTCATCACGACTGAAAACTCCCGTTTTTGCAAGAAACTCAATATTATGCTCTTTAATCATTTCATTTAATGCAATTGGAGTCGTCTTGAGATTTGGCAAACCACGTCTTTCAGCTTCTTGAACCCATTCATCACTATAATTATCGCCATTAAAGATTATTGGTTCGCATTCTTTTAACATTTCAATCAAAGTATTTTTAATTGCAGTTTCCTTTTCTTTTCCTTTAGAAATTAATGAATCAACTTTAATTTTAAATTCTGAAAGAGTATCGGCTGCTATAATATTCAATATTGTCATTGGGTTGGAAACATTAACCGATGAACCAACTGCCCGAAATTCAAATTTATTTCCGGTAAAAGGGAATGGCGAAGTACGATTTCTATCAGTTGTATGGAGTTTTTGGAATGGCACTAAAAGATGTTCCAATCCTGAATTTACTTGAACACTTTCATCCTTATATTCAATTCCGCTTTTGAATGCATCTAAAACTTTTTGCACATTATCACCCGTAAATACAGAAATAATTGCCGGTGGTGCTTCATTAGCGCCCAAACGGTGTTCATTTCCTGCATTTGCAATGCTGGCGCGCAATAAATCGGCGTGTTTATACACGGCATAAATCGTATTTATGAAAAAAGTCATAAACATCAAATTAGTTTCGGGGTGGTCGCCGGGTTCGAGCAAATTGACGCCCGTATTCGTGGACATAGACCAATTATTATGTTTGCCGGAGCCATTCAATCCGTTGAAGGGTTTTTCATGCATCAGCACCCTCAATCCGTGTCTTTTCGCAACGCGGTCAATTTTATCCATTAGCAACAAATTATGGTCAGCAGCGATATTTGCATACTCAAAATGCGGTGCACATTCAAATTGATTTGGCGCAACTTCATTATGGCGAGTCTTAATGGGAATTCCTAATCGTAATGCTTCTTGCTCAAAATCAATTATAAAATTGTAAACACGCTCAGGAATCGAAGCGAAATAATGGTCTTCGAGTTGTTGTCCGCGAGCTGAAGCATTTCCGTAAAGAGTCCGACCGCACAAAATTAAATCCGGACGGGCATTGAACAATGATTCATCCACAACGAAATATTCTTGTTCCCATCCGAGAGTTGGAATGACTTTGTTGATGTTGTCATCAAAATATTTACAGACGCCGACTGCAGATTTGTTAAGCATACTCATAGATTTGAGCAAAGGGGCTTTCATATCGAGCGATTCGCCGGAATATGAAATCAAAATAGCCGGAACGCAAAGGGTTTTGCCATATTTCCCGCGACGAATGAAAATCGGAGATTTCGGGTCCCAAATAGTGTAACTACGGGCATTGTGTGTGCTTCGCAAACCTCCGGACGGAAAACTTGAACCATCTGGCTCTTGCACAATCAATTCCAAACCCGACAGCATTTCAATAGCTCGCCAATGCTTGTCAAATTTGAAAAAAGTATCGTGCTTTTCGGAAGTTTTACCGGTGAGTGGTTGGAACCAATGCGTGTAGTGCGTTACTCCATGGTCAATCGCCCAATTCTTGAGTCCAATCGCAATCATATCAGCGGTATCGGAATCTAAAGCGATATCGTTTTCGATGCAATTTTCGAATTTTTCGTAAACATCAATCGCAAGGTACTTTTTCTTGGCTTCAGGACCAAAGACATATTGATTGAAGTACTCTGAAACAGGCTTGTCCATTGGTTTCAAATACGAAGTATCGTAGTTCTTCTTAGCAGCGATATTCTGAATGCTTCCAAGTCTGACGGTCATAAAATTGACTCCATATAAAATGTTTTAAAATTTATGACTTATGACGATATAAAGCAAAAATTTGAAGAGATGTGGAAAAGTTTTTGTTAAGCTAAACTTAATTTAAGGTTAAAAGAAACAATTTTCAAGTTCACCTTTGGCGATTCCTCTAAAGTATGCGTCCAAATCAAATTGATTAAGCAGGGTTGATATTTCGTTGTACTCGTGCTTTACACCAATAAGTGCAGCTTCAATATCCGAAGTTTCGGCAGTATTAAAATAATCACCGTAAATTTTGCTCTCTTTGATGAAACCATTTTCAACATTCAAATGCACTTCGATATTTCCGGCTGAAGTTCTTTCTAATTTTTCAAAATTATACTTTGCTTGATAGCCAAAATTCCAATCCCAAGTGCTATACTTTTCGGCGGCTAATTTCTGAATCGCTTCTTCATCTTCAGCATTGAATTCATACATTGTGGCATCTGAATACATTGACTGGATATGCTTCATAATCAGTTGAGTAAATTGGTCGAGAGCAATTGGATGGGGCAGATGTTCGCTAATATTGGTGACTCGTGAACGAACTGATTTTACGGCTTTATCTTGAAATTTTAAGGGATTGACTTTGAGTGCTTCGGTCAAATCTGATATTTGCGAAGTGAAAAGCAATGTGCCATGTTGGAGAACGCGATTTCGAATCACATGAACTGCATTACCGGAGAATTTTTTACCTTCGATTGTTAAATCGTTTCGCCCTTCAAATATTGCGTTTACACCGAGTGATTGCAGAACGTCTAAAATTGGTTGGGTGTATTTGCGAAAATCAACAAGATTGCTGTCTTCGCCATTGACGATAAATGTGAAATTCAGATTTCCTAAATCGTGGAAAACGGCGCCGCCACCGGACAATCTTCTGACAACTTTGATGTCGTTTTGGCGGACATGCTCAAGATTTATTTCTGCAAGAGTGTTTTGGTGTTTACCGACTACAATAGCGTTGTTATTTCGCCATAGCATGAAAATATCGTCTTGGAAATTTTTGAAAAGATGCTCTTCGGTTGCCATGTTGATATATGGCTCAATCGAAGTATTATATATACAAAGCATAAGTCTGTTTCTATCTGATTTATTGTTTATTTTATAAATGCGAAATACACTAATTTCAGCAAAATCTACTTACTCGGGTTAGCATTTGCGGCTTCTTGAGCAGCTAATCGAAAGGCATCAACCACGCGTTTGTATTTGAGCGATTCAGAGCCCTTCAACTTGGAACGCTCCAAAAATGCTACAAAATTGTTCGCTACTGCAAACGTTATTTCAAATTTGATTGGAGTATTTTCAGTTATATTTTTTTGCAAAATTTCATCAATAAAGGGCTTGAGCGTAGTTTTGACTTCGAGAAAAGAATTAACTTCCACACCGGCAATCTCTACATTATCAATTTGATTATATGCAAATAATAAGTCGCCGGCATTTACTCCGGGCTTTAGTATAACTGCTTTATTGTCGGTTTGACTATATGCAGAATCGGGGTTTATTCCGAAAAAAAGAATCGTTGTAAAAAGAAACATTACGCAAAATTTAAAAGGCACTTTCATTTTCCCTCTTAGAATAATTGTTGTACACCTAAACTAATACTGAATCTATGCAAATTAACGGCTGAACCGTATCGAGTGAAGCCATAGTCGAAATTTATCATGTCGGTTTTGACACCAATGCCACCCGAAAATCCTGTCAAGCCTTTGTCCACTTCTGATGATGTGAGCGAACGAGCTTCGTTATCATATCCAATTCTTGCTTGAATGTATTCGCCCAGATTAATTTCAGCACCTACATTGAATCTTTTGAATCTATCGAAAAAGTTATCTGCTTGGTCTGACAAATGATGCAATGATAAATTGAATAAAATCGGCAAACCTTGCAATCTGTGGTTGAAGCCTACTCTGAAATCCAAAGGCAGTGGTTCGTTTTGATTGCCAATTTTGGTGATTTGAGTGCCGATATGCAAAATTGACATTGCAAGATTTGTTCTGCCATCGGGCAACAAATACAATAAACCTGCATCAAAAGCAAACGCAGAAGTGCTGACTTCTTCAATTCCCGTGAAAATATATTTTAGCGTCAATCCATAATAAAAATCTTTGTCGAGCTCATTTGAATAGGTGACACCGAATAAGAAATCATTTGCCCCAAAAGTACGACCATCACGATTGCCCATCCCATCGGCATATTCAAATGCTCCGTAGCTTGTGTAACCAATTGATGCTGCTAAAGAGCCATTTTCTTTGGTATGATGAGTATAACTTACATTGCCGGAATTAATATCCAATACATGCTTCAAAAATGTCACCGATAGTGGTTTTGTGTGTATCGTACTGACTGTTGCGGGATTGAAATACATTGACGTCGGGTCATCTTCCATAGCAACGAACGAGCCTGAAAGTCCTGATGCACGTGCACTTGAAACATATCTCAAAAAGCTGAACGGCGAGTCAATCGCAATTCCTTCGCTCACGGCAGCTAATAATAATATTACAACGGCAAATTTAAGTTTGTTCATTTTGTCACCATATTGTTATCGAAAACGTAGATATGCGTCATAGGCAAAGTCTTTCCCCTTAATTATTATCGTTAATTATGTCCAAGAAAAATTTTGGCGGCTTCATTGGCTTTCGCGATTTTGAATTCATAAATATATGCTCTGTAAATCCATTTGTTATTATCGTATTATCTTTCAAAATATTATAATTGAACCTTAGCAAAGCACCACCTGTATATTCTAAAGCTGCCTGAATCTCCAACACATCGTCATAATAGGCGGGATTGATGTATTTGGCATATGCCTGAGTAAGCGGTAGCATAAAGCCTTCGTCTTCCATTTTGCGATAATTCATGCCATGAGTTCGCATTAATTCAGTTCTTCCGATTTCGAATAATGTTAAGTAATTTCCGTTATAAAGGAAGCCCATACGGTCAGTATCAGCATACCTTACACGAAAAGTCGCAACATTTTGAAAAGTCTTCATCCTAATACTCTTTCACTTTATCAAACAATTCTATCAATCTTTCCAAATCATCAGACGAATAAAACTCAAATTCGATAATGCCGCTTTCCTTAGATTTTGGAATTACTCTCACGTTTGTTCCGAATGCTACACGAAGCTTGTCAGCCTTATCATTCAAAATTGCTTTGGTTGATTCGGCTATTGGATTTTTTTCGGGGAATTTTGCCTTCGGTTTGTCAAATGCAATTTTACCCGATTCGATTCTCTTGACCAAAGTTTCAGTATCGCGAACATTCAATTTCTTTTCAATTATCTCATTTCCAGCCCAAATCATCTTTGCGGCATCATTCAATCCCAACAAAGCTCTTGCGTGACCCATGCTCAGACGTTTCTCGCGAAGCATTTCCTGCACTTTGAGCGGCAATCGCAACAGTCGCAAAAAGTTTGCAATTGTAGAGCGGTCCTTGTTGAATAATTCGGCAATTTGTTCTTGAGTATAATTGAATTTTTCTATGAATTCGTTGTATCCGTATGCTTCTTCCATCGGATTGAGGTCTTTACGCTGAATGTTCTCTTCCAACGCTATTACAAGCATTTGCGAATCAGATTTGACAGCGAGAACATATGCCGGAATAACCTTCAAATCTGCCTCGATAGACGCTCTGAGACGCCGTTCACCGCTCACTAATTCATAACCGTTAATTGTTTTACGGACGATTATCGGTTGCAATATTCCATGCTTTTTGATAGAATTGGTCAAATCTTCGAGTCCGTCAGGGTCGAAGTTTTTCCTTGGCTGATATGGATTGACTCTTATTTCGTTGACATTTACTTCGGCAAATAATTTGCTTTCAGCCGTTTCTTTGCCACTCAAACTGAATCCCTTATCGGTATCAAATTCAACTGAAGAAATCAAGGCTCCGAGACCTTTGCCCAAACCCGTTTTCTTTTTCGGTAACTTATTCATTATTTCTCAAAAATTTTCTGTTATTATCCACTAATTCAGTTGCAAGGTCTATATAATTTTGTGTTCCGGAGCAAGTCGCATCGTAAAGCAAGACCGGCAACCCGTGACTTGGTGCTTCCGATAGCCTTACATTTCGATTTATCACAGTTTTGAATACTTTTTTTCCAAAATGTTGTTTTACTTCTTCAGCAACTTGGTTGGACAAACGAAGTCTCGAATCAAACATTGTCAGAAGCACTCCTTCTATTTCCAAATCTGTGTTGAGTTGGTATTGAACGATTGATATTGTATTGAGCAATTGTCCCAGTCCTTCGAGTGCATAATACTCGCATTGGACGGGTATTAATACCGAATCCGCCGCGGATAGTGCATTTAAAGTCAATAATCCCAAAGATGGGGGACAATCAATAATCAAAAAGTCATAATCATCACGAATATCCTTCAAAACATTTTTGAGTATAAGCTCGCGATGTTTGATGCTAACCATTTCGATTTCTGCACCTACCAGATTGATATGCGATGGCAACAATGACAAGTAGGGCATCTCCGTTTGCATAATGGTAGAATTGACTTCGATGTCATTGACCAATACTTCGTAAATTGTGTGGTCGGAACGTTTAGTATCAATACCCACTCCGGCTGAAGTATTTGCCTGAGGGTCAATATCTATCAGCAATACTTTATACTCATTTGCCGCAAGTGATGCAGATAAATTGATAGAAGTCGTAGTTTTGCCTACTCCGCCTTTTTGGTTCGCTATTGCTATTACTTTGCCCATTGTCTATAAACCATATTTTAAAGAATAATAAAATAATGCTGTAAGTATTACCGAATGATTCAACTCACCGGATAATATCAAATTTCTAATTTCAGGAATCGGAATCGTTACCACATCAATCACTTCGTGGCTGTCGAGCTTTTGATTGCTTAATTTCTTGCAATCCAACCATACAAAACTTGTGCATTTATTAGTCAAGAAAGCAGGATTGGGGAGACTGACACCAATTTGAATCGGTTCACCTGCGCCAATATAACCCGTTTCTTCGATACATTCACGCTTAGCGGCATCAATTGCAGGCTCGTTTTTTTCTTTCAATCCACCGGGCAATTCTAAGCTGACAGAATCAGACCCATGCCTGTATTGCTTCACAAAAACGATATTTCCGTCATCAGTAATTGGAAGGATGTTTACCCAATCAGGAGAGTCAAGAACCGTAAAAAAACCTCGTTGCATACTAACGGGGTTCAATCTTTCGATGCTTTTAGCCCTGAAAATTCTCAAATCGGCTACCTGAGTTTCCGACAATGTTTCCCATTTACTAATCAATACACGTGCTTATGAATTTATACAAAATACAAATTTAAGAAAAAAATCGCTCAAGTTTTCAACTAAGTTTAAACCTGATTCCAAATCAAGCTGAATTTACACTAAAATTATAGTTTAGGAGAACGAAATTAGTGTATTATCATTTAGTTTGATGATTGCAAATCATGTCTCCGAGAATAAGATTATAATTTTTTTCTATAGTTTTCGTATTGACTAAAATATTAATTACGAGAAAGGAAATATGAAAATAATATCTTGGAATATAAATGGAATCCGCTCCTTACTTGGGCAAAATCCTTCACGAAAATATGACCAAGTCTCACGTGATAACAAGCTCTTCGCCTTCATAGAACAGGAAAACCCCGACATCATAATGTTGCAAGAAACAAAGGCAGAACCGGAACAAATCCATCCCGAGTTAAGATTTCCTCCCGGCTATGTCGGATATTTCAATCATTCACGAGCTCGCAAGGGTTATAGCGGTGTTGTTACTTACTCAAAAATTGAAGCGATTCGCTCTGAAACAAGTATTGGCATTGACATTTTTGATATCGAAGGAAGAGTCGCCGAGACTGAATTTAAGGATTTCGTTCTTTTCAATATATATTTCCCGAATGGCACTTCAGGTATGAATAGGGTAGAGTATAAGCTCGAATTTTACGATGCACTGTTCAATCACGTAGAAAGAGTCAGAGCCACAGGCAAGCCTATCATAATCAGTGGCGATTATAATACGGCACATTTCCCGATTGATTTGGCTCGACCTAAGGAAAATGAAGACGTTTCGGGCTTTTTACCAATCGAAAGAGAAAAATTAGACAAAATTGTAAATATGGGATATGTGGACACATACCGAATGTTTACTCAAGAAGGTGGCAATTACACTTGGTGGAGCCAGCGTGGAAGAGCCAGAGAGAGTAACGTGGGCTGGCGGATTGATTATCATTTTGTGACGGACAATTTCAAAAGTGCTATCCGAAATTCATATCATATGCCCGATGTGCAAGGCTCAGACCATTGTCCTATAGTTTTAGAAGTTGATTTATAAATTTTGGAGAAATCATGACTATTAAAAAAATAAATATATGGGTTATTATTGTTATTGTAGTTCTAGTCGGCATTCAGTTTATTCCCGTTGACCGTTCAAATCCGCCTGTGAATTATGAACCAGATTGGGATTCACCCAAAACTAAAGAGCTTTTTGTTCGGGCTTGTATGGATTGCCATAGCAACGAAACTGTCTGGCCCTGGTATTCTTACGTTGCTCCATTTTCGTTCATGGTGGATTATGACATTAAAAAAGGTCGCGAATATTTTAATATCTCCGAACCTGTTTTGGAACACGCTAATGATGCAGGACGCGAAGTCAAGCGTGGTGATATGCCTGTCAGGTTGTACTCACTTTTTCATTCGAAAGCACGACTAACTGAAGATGAAAAGATAGAATTCATCAAGGGTTTGGAGGCTACATTCGGCACAAGCACAAATCCTCACAAATACGAAAGCATTTACTCGCATCCCGAGGAAGATTAGTCGCTTTATTGAGTGTTTCCAACTTTGCAAGCCTGCAATCCCAATTTTCGGGAAATCATGGCTCTATTTTTTGCGATTAATCTATAAATTGGATTTGCCAATAAGGAACAAAACTTATTGGCAAATATTCCAAATATATTATAAGGGAAACGTAAAGATTTTGCAATTTCGAATATTGCAAGCGATTCTGTAAAAACCACACCTTTTTTGACCAAAATGACAGTTTTTGAGGCTAATTCAACATCTAAGTTCAGTTTTTTGCTAACTTCGTGATTTTCATCAAATGGTAAAATATCAAACTCATGTTCGTCTAATCTACGCGATAGCCAATCAGCGGAATGCGAGCAAATTCCACAATCACCGTCAAAAAATATTATATTTTTCATCAAAAGAATTTCAATCCTTTGAATCCGATGTCCTTCCTGTAAATCATCTTGTAAAAAACGATATGACTGACTGCATCATAGACATTTGCGATAGATTCGGGTAATGAATCTCCCTTTGCGGTGACTCCAAGCACTCTGCCACCATTCGTAAGGATTTTACCGCTTTCGGATTTTGTTCCTGCATGATAAACCTTTGCTCCTAAATTTATCGCATCTTCAATTCCGGTAATTTCAAATCCCTTTTCATATTCATCGGGATAACCTCCTGAAGTAAGAACTACGCAAGTTGAAAAAGTATTATCAATCACTTTAACAGTATTTTTATCAATTTTCCCCGTCGCAGCAGTATAGAGCAGTTTTGCAAAGTCACCTTCGAGCAATTCAAGCACAGCTTGCGTTTCGGGGTCACCGAATCTTACATTGAATTCGACAACACTCGGCTCGCCGTTTTCAATCATCAATCCGCAATAAAGGCAGCCGATAAATGGAGTGCCTTCCTTTTGCATTCCTTCTAAGAGTGGTTTAATTACCTTTTCCTCAACTTTTTGGAGAACAGCTTTTGTGACAATCGGAGCAGGTGCGAATGCACCCATTCCACCTGTATTTTTGCCCTCATCATTGTCGAATTGCCGCTTGTGGTCTTGCGATGCGGGAGTCAAAAAGTAATCAGTACCATCGGTTATTGCAAAAATCGAAGCTTCTTCGCCACGCAAAAATTCTTCGATTACTACTCTATTTCCGGCATTTCCAAACAATCCTGAGAACATTTCATTCAAGGCGTTATGAGCGTCAAAATGATTTTCGGCGATGATTACACCCTTGCCGGCAGCCAGACCGTCAGCTTTGAGTACAATCGGCAAAGTGTGACCGTCAATGTATTGATGTGCCTCATCGTATTGCAAAGCCGTAAAAGTCCGGTATGCCGCAGTTGGTACATTGTATTTGAGCATCATTGCCTTCGCAAAATCTTTTGACGATTCCAATTTTGCTGCTGCGGAAATAGGTCCGAAAACATTGATACCTTCGAGAATCAGCCTATCAGCCAATCCTTCAGCCAAAGGTTGCTCAGGACCAACGACAACGAGGTCAATTGCATTTTGTTTGCAAAATTTGCAAATACTGTTGAAATCTTCAACTCTTGCATTGACATGTTGAAAAGTTTTTAATATACCCGGATTTCCGGGTAAGGCGTACAACATTCCGGCAGAAGGCGATTCCGCAATAGCACGAGCCAAAGCGTGTTCTCTGCCACCGCTTCCAATTAATAGTATGTTCATTTTCATGATTTATTTTTCTGAAATTTAAAAAAAATTCAGATGCAATGTAACATTATTTAAAATAATTATCGAAATTTGCACGAAATATTTTATTTTGCTTATCTGATTTTATACATTTTCAAATAAGAATTATGGCAAAAGAAACACCTCAAACCTCTACGTCCATCAAGTTAATGGACGACAAAATGAAAGCCGTTCAAATTGCAATTGACCAAATTGAACGAGCACATGGCAAAGGCTCTATAATGCGGCTCAACGACCAACACGTCGTAAACGTAGAAGCTATTTCCACCGGATGCCTCTCACTTGATGCTGCAATTGGTATCGGTGGTGTGCCACGCGGCAGAATAATCGAAATTTTCGGTCCGGAATCTTCCGGGAAAACTACTGTTTGCTTGCACGTTATCGCTGAAGCACAAAGGAATGGCGGATTGGCTGCCTTTGTAGATACAGAGCACGCTCTCGATATTAATTATGCCCAAAGGCTTGGAATTGACCTCAACAATTTGCTATTGTCTCAGCCGGAGTTTGGCGAACAAGCACTTGAAATCGTCGAAACCTTGGTCAGAAGCGGTGCAATTGATGTTGTCGTAGTGGACTCTGTCGCCGCACTTACTCCGAGAGTAGAAATTGAAGGCGATATGGGCGATGCTCAAATGGGTTCGCAAGCGAGATTGATGTCCCAAGCTATGCGTAAATTAAATGCTGCTATCGGCAAATCCAAAACTACAGTGATTTTCACTAATCAACTCCGTAGTAAAATCGGCGTTATTTATGGCAATCCCGAAACTACAACAGGTGGTAATGCGCTCAAATTTTATGCTTCTGTCCGAATTGACATCAGACGCAAAGAGGTCATCAAAGAAGGGCAGGACATTATCGGTAACCGCGTTCGGTGCAAAATTGTCAAGAATAAAGTTGCTCCTCCATTCAAGGAAGTCGAATTTGACATAATGTACAATGAAGGTATTTCAAAACTTGGCGATTTGATGGACGTTGCTACCGAATACGGAATCATAGTCAAGAGCGGCTCATGGTACACTTACGGAACTGACAGAGCACAAGGTCGCGAAGGATTAAAGAAAATCCTAAGCGACAACAAGGATTTGCAGAAAAAGCTCGAACAAGACATGAAAGACGTTTGGTCCGGTAAGACTAAGAAAGCAGAATAATTTCAACTTTTCCCGCTTACAATTTACTATAAATAAAAAAAACCGAAGGATAGTCCCTCGGTTTTTTTATTTGAATTTCGATAGCTTAAGGCAAATAATAGGTTGGAGCGCCCGGTCCCAATGGGATGTTGAGCATAATCCAAGCTATAAACATCGGTATTCTGACGATTGCAAATGTTATAGCGAAAGGCAACATCAGCGAAATCAGCGTTCCAATTCCCACATCTTTAACATATTTTTGAGCGAATACTATCACCAATGGGAAGTATGGCAAAAGCGGAGTGAGAATGTTTGAATAAGAATCGCCGATTCTGTATGCCGCTTGAATTGTTTCAGGTGAATATGCAGGGTCCATCAACATGAACATCGGAACAAAAATTGGTGCCAAAATAGCCCATTTTGCAGATGCACTCCCAATTGCCAGATTTATAAATGATGAAACAATTATAAATACAATAAGCAGAGGGATTCCTGTAAATCCGATGTTTTGCAAGAAATCTGCTCCGCTAATAGCGACGATTTGTCCTAAGTTAGACCAATTGAAGTACGCCACAAACTGAGCCGCTGCGAATGCCAAAACAATATAACCACCCATCGACGCCATTGCTTCACTCGACATCTTAGACATTTGTTTATCATTTGTAATACTTTTAGTGACAATGCCATAAACTAATCCCGGTATGAGGAACATGAAAAACATAATTGCAACAATGCTCCTTAAAAATACCTGAATTCCACCGTCTTCATCACGTAAGATACCATTTTCTGGGATAACCATAAACATTAGGATAATTGATGCGGCTACCATAGATAAAATTGCAAAAAGCAAACCCTTTTTTTCTAACTTTGTTAACTCATTTGATTCATCTTCCAAATCTCCTTCGCGGACGTATTTTCCTAATCTTGGCTCAACGATTTTATCGGTTACCCAAGTACCGGCAATTGCCAAAACGGGAACTGAAGCTGCCATAATGTACCAATTGGACGTAGCATCAACTGTATAGCTTGGGTCCATAATGCGTGCAGCCGGTTCGGTAAAAGCTGCAATCAGAGGGTCTAAACTTGTTAAAAATATATTTGCCCCAAACCCTCCTGATACACCTGCAAATGCTGCAGCAAGTCCTGCCAAAGGATGTCTTTTCATTCCGTAAAATATCGCGGCACCAAGAGGAATTAATACAACATAACCTGCATCAGCGGCTACGCTCGAGAGCATTCCTGCAGTAACTACCGAAAAAGTCACCAATTGCTTTGGGACGCTTTTTACGAATGCTTTCAAAGCTGCAGCAATAAAGCCCGAACGTTCTGCAATTCCAATCCCCAACATGACCACCAATACTAACCCCAAGGGAGGGAAATCAGTAAATGTTTTGACCATATCTACAAAAATTCTGCGGATGCCTTCACCGGATAATAAATTAACAGCTTTAACTTCGGAGCCGTTGCCCGGATGAACAACCGTGATATTCATCATCGAAACTATCCAAGAAGCCAATAATACCAAGCCTATCAAGATTAGGAACAGGCTCACGGGTTGTGGCAATTTATTTCCAACTCTCTCAACTTTATCAAGAAAGCGTTGTGTGAAATTCGGTTTTGTACTTTTTTCTGACATATTCTCCCTATTTAATAAATTAGCATTAGCTAAAATAAAGTTTAATATTTAGAAAAACAAATTTTTGTTTAAAAAAAAAGGACTGACCCCTTAGAGTCAGTCCTATAATCAAATCAAAAAATTAATTATACAATACCGTTTCGTTTGATAATATCTCGGGCAATTACAAGTTTCTGAATCTCCGAAGTACCCTCAAATATGCGATTAATGCGCGAATCACGATAAAATCTTTCAATTGGCATTTCGCGTGAAAAGCCCATTCCACCATGAATTTGCATTGCATAATCAACGCATTTATCCAAAGCTTCTGATACAAATAGTTTTACCATCGCAGATTGGCGAGAAAGCATTTCGTGCTTGTCATATAGCACTGCTGTACGATAAACTAATGATTCGGAAGTGTAAATCAAGGTAGCCATTTCGGCAAGCATAAATTGAATTGCTTGGAAATTCGCAATCGGTTCGCCGAATTGCTTGCGTTCTTTAGCATATTTAGTCGAAAGCTCGAGCAATTCTTTGCAAGCACCCAAACAAGCGGCTCCAAGCCCAAGTCTGCCGGCATCTAAAGTTTTCATTGCAAGTAAAAATCCGCGACCTTCGCCACCAAGCATATTTTCTTTTGGAACACGTACATTATCAAAAGTCAATGACGATGTCTTGCTGCCGCGAATACCCATTTTCTTTTCAGGTGCACCGGAAGAGAATCCCGGAGCCTCTTTTTCGACGACGAAAGCAGTAATACCACGTGGAGTACGCGCAAATACCGAAAAAGTATCGGCAAAAGGACCGTTTGTAATCCATTGTTTTTCGCCATTTATTACCCAATCATCGCCATCAGGGACAGCTTTAGTACGCAAATCAAAAGCATCGGAACCTGCACGCTCTTCAGTCAAAGCAAATGCCGCTACTTTTTCACCTGACGCCAAAGGCACGACATATTTTTTGCGAATTTCCTCGCTACCTCCAAGATAAATGGCATTTGTACCAATCGAAACATGCGCACCAATGAAAGTAGCTGTCGAAAGGCAAGCTCTGCCGATTTCCTCTTGGATAATACAGTAACCAACTTCTCCGAAACCACTGCCTCCATATTCGATTGGAAAAGCAGCACCCAATATGCCGAGTTCGCCTATTTTTTGGATAATCTCCATAGGAATAGCCTCGTTTTCATCTATTTGAGATGCTATTGGCTTTAGTTCATTGTCTGCAAAGTCGCGAACCATTTCTCGCAACATCTTTTGTTCTTCAGTGAAATTCAATTCAAACATTAAATCCTCTATATAAAAATGAATAAGTTTTAGTTATTAGCCGTAATAATCGGGTAAATATGTGAAAATACTCTGCCCGCCGTCAACCATAATCGTTTGTCCGGTCAACCAAGCGGATTCCTCCGAAGAGAGTAATGCAATCATTTTTGCAGCATCTTCGGGATATGTGTTGCGTTGATATGGATTGTGTTCGCGTGCAATTTTCAGCATTTTATCAAAATCAGGAATCTTCCCTGATGCCGGAGTGGCTGCGGGACCTGCCATAATCGAATTTGCTGTGATTTTGTATGGAGCTAGCTCAAATGCTAATTGACGCACAATGCTTTCCAATGCAGCTTTTGCAACAGAAACAGTACCGTATTGATTTGTAGCTACTCTTGCACCATTTGACGACATTGCAAATAATCGCGAATTTTCAGCCAATAATTTGGCATTGAACAAATCCTGAGCCCAGTAAATCATGCTGTTAGCCATTACATTGAGCGACATTTCGATGCGTTTTTGCGTGATTTGCTTTTCTACACTTTCGTCTATAAATGGTCCCAAAGTACCAAATGCTATCGAATGAACAAATACGCCCAAATATGAGTCGTTCATGTCAAAATCCGCTCTTAGTGCGTCAACTACCGATTTGCGATTATCTGCATCAGCAGCATTCATATTGAAAAATTTCGCCTTGACGCCCAAAGCCTCAAGTTCTTCTTGGAATTCTTCTGCTTTTTTCCTGGCAGAGCCCAAATCAAGATGAACGCCATAGATATTAAACCCCCGTTTAGCGAGTTCTATTCCGGTTGCTTTGCCAAAACCGCTTGAAATTCCTAATATTAATGCGTTGTTTCTTTTCATAAAATGTATATGATTATTAGTGTGTTTCTATGAAGTTCATTATACTTTCCCCACCGTCAACACCGAGTACCTGTCCGGTTATCCAGTAGAAATTTTCATCTGCGAGTAATGCGACTGCTTTTGCAACATCATCAGGTACGGTATTCCGATTGAAAGGATTGTGCTCTTTAGCGTGAGCCAACATCTTTGCAAATCCCGGAATTTTATTACTTGCAGGAGTATCAGTCAAACCCGCTAATATTGCATTTGCAGTGATTTGGTATGGTGCCAATTCGATAGCAATCTGACGGATATAGGCTTCCAACGCACATTTTGCGGCTGAAATAGCTCCGTAATTGTTCATTGCACGGGTCGAGCCGATTGAAGTTAATCCGAATATTCGGGAGTTTGGTGCTAAAAGTTTATTGAAAAATAAATCTTGTGTCCAATATACTAATGAATTCGCCATTACATCCATCGTCATTTCGATTTGCCTCTTGGAGACACTTCCTTCCTGAGTTTCAGCAAAAAGCGGTTTAATCGCACCAAAAGCGAGCGAATGAATAAGCACTCTGAGTGTATGATTTTCGACTACGTTATAATCCTTCTGAATTTCTTGTACGATTTCCTTACGCACACCGTCATCTGCGGCATTAGCATTGAAAAATATCGCTTTTACTCCGAATGATTCAAGTTCTTGGCGATATTCCTCTGCTTTGTGCTTGGCAGAGCCCATATCAAGGTGAGCACCGTAAATATTGTATCCCATCTTCGCAAGTTCACGGGCACAAGACAAGCCGAAACCGCTCGATACTCCCAATATCAGGGCATATAATTCTCTATCTTTTTTCATCTTTTATCCTAAAAATAGTCCAAATTTGCGTATCTTGAACAAAAAATTGTATTTTTTGTACTCTATAATTCAATTTCGTAACGTAAAGAATATTAAAAATAAGCAAAATTTACATGAATTCAAATATATGAATGAATTCTCAAATAAGATTATAAATATTTATGAATTTTAAATGTCTATAACATATTTTAATAGGCAATTGAAGAACAATTTTATTTTATATAAGACTTAAAAGAGGTTTAGAATTATGAATAATCACGAATGCGACGTTTTAGTTATCGGCTCAGGTCCCGGCGGTTATGTAGCTGCAATCAGAGCTTCACAATTAGGATTGAAAGCGATTTGTGTCGAAAAAGGCGATATCGGCGGAGTGTGTTTGAATATCGGCTGTATCCCTACCAAAGCATTGCTCAAAAGCGCTGAATATATGCACTTCCTTTCCCATGCCTCAGATTTCGGCTTCGGAATTGAAAATATCAATGTTGATTACCCTAAAGTTATTGAACGCTCCCGCAAAGTGGCAGGACAAATGTCTCGTGGCGTCCAATCTCTTTTCAAAAAATATAAAGTCAATACCGTTGTCGGTCATGGCAAAATCGTATCGAAAAATACTGTCGAAGTCAGCGACCCTGAAGGCAAAGCGACTGATACAATCAAAGCAAAACATATAATAATTGCGACCGGTGCACGACCCAGAATTTTTCCGGGAATCGAAGTTGACCGCAAAAAAATCATCACTTCTACTCAAGCATTGCTCGGAACCACTTTGCCAAAATCTATCATCGTGATGGGTGCAGGAGCGATTGGTGTCGAATTTGCGTATTTCTTCAACGCTTTTGGTGCAAAAGTGACTATAGTTGAGTATATGGACAGAATTTTGCCAATCGAAGATGTCGATATTTCAAAAGAATTGGAACGCCATTTCCGCAAATCGGGAATTGAGCTTAAAACTAAAAATATGGTCAAATCTGCCATTGCCAAGGGTGATGGGGTAGAGGTAACAGTCGAAAAAGACGGCAAAACCGAAGTCCTCACTGCCGATATGGCTTTGAACGCTATCGGAATCCAAGCTAACACAGAAAATATCGGCTTGGAAGACGTCGGCGTTCATACTGAAAAAGGCTTTATCAAAGTTGACAAATATTGCAAGACAAACGTTGAGGGCATTTATGCAATCGGCGACGTTGCCGGAGCTCCTTGGCTGGCGCATAAAGCATCTGCAGAAGCTGTGGCATTGGCTGAATATTTGGCGGGTCACGGTGGCGAAGGCATAGATTACAACAATATCCCGGGCTGTACATATTGCAATCCGCAAGTGGCAAGCGTTGGTTTGACTGAGGAAAAAGCGAAAGCCGAAGGCTATGATGTTAAAATCGGCAAATTCCCCTTTACTGCAAGCGGCAAAGCACACGGAATCGGCGAAGCCAAAGGTTTTGTCAAATTGGTATTCGATGCCAAATATGGCGAATTACTCGGTGCACACATGATTGGTCCCGACGTAACAGAAATGATTGCAGAAATGGGATTGGCACGCTCACTCGGAGCTACTGCCGAAACCATCTACAAGACTATTCACGCTCACCCGACTTTGAGCGAAGCAGTCATGGAAGCGGCAGCCCAAGCATACGGCGAAGCAGTGAATATATAAGATTATGTAGAACTAAAATAAGTTGACAAACATAGCCCACGGTTTCAACCGTGGGTAGGAAAATTGATGTTGTAGATGTGCACACCTGCCCAGGTGTGCCACATCTGTATTTATTGGACAGAACGCTGTTCTATCCCTACAATATTGGGTCGGAGTGAGGTGATTTAATTATTTTTTTCACATTTCCCAATTTTTTTCCCCTACTTTTGAGATAAATTACGCTTTCATGTGTCATAGAATATATACGGAACATGTATTTCAGGGAGAATTTTTATGAAAAGAGCATTTTTATTTCTCGCTTTTGCAATGCTGTATTGCAACTTTACACTGGCACAAGAGCCTGAGCCGGACCCAAACTTGATTTGGAAGACAGAGAATTCTTATGACAGTTTTGTTATACACCCCAATGGCAATATTATTGCCTCCAAGGGATTAGAAGTTTATGAATTAAACGGAACTACAGGTGAGATCATCCGTGAATTTCCATTCTATTTTGAGTTTTATGCTTTGAGTAAGGACGGTAAGTATCTGGCAGGTGGTATTGATGGATTGATTCTAATTGATTACGAGACGGGCGAAATAGCTAAAGAACTTGACATTCCTATTACAAACCTAATGGATTTCTTGCCCGACAATAAGAACTTATTGATTAAAACCTCCCTTTTTTCTGACCCAGCAAGTCAATTTTGTCTTTATAATTATATTGACGACACAGTGAAATATTTTACTATCAATTATGAAATAGGCATTTGGAATTTTACTATTTCACCTGATGGCAAATTTTTAGCAATTGGAGGTTTCATTTACAAAACTGGAGAAGAAAATAAGACAATACTTATGCTATGCGATGCGCTGACAGGGAAACCAATTAAAAATTTAGCAACAATAGATGCTGATAAAGAAGTCAACTCAATCAAATTTTCGCCGGATTCGAGATTTGTAGGATTTGGTTTGAATGGAGATCATTTACATGTATATAATATAGAAAAATTAACACTACACAAGTATTATGATTCAGTTTTTGGTTTTGGTTTTTTCACTAATGATTTTATTACAATAGTGGGTGCGACTTTAAAACCTCAATTTTTGAAAATAGTCAAATTGGGTAATAACGAGATTATATATACCAAGAAAAAATTTTCAGGATATCCCGAACATAACGAAACTAATAATTCAATGGTTTTGCTAAATGAAAAAATACATTGCTTTGATTTTGAAAAAATCTTTATAGGTGCAAGTATAGATACCGAAAACTTGGCCCCGTTTACTTTTGAATACAAAGATAAAACGTTGCACATCAATAATCCAAATTTTAAATCTTTACAAATAACCGGTCAAATCGCAGATTTAAACGGCAAAATCATTCGTGAATTGGAATTTAACAAACCAACATGCAACCTTCCCATCCCACTTGAGTTGCTCAGCGGTACATACTTTTTACATTTAAAGGATGGTGACAAGGAGTATGTTGGTAGATTTTGGGTGGTGAATTGAAACCAATCACCTCACCCCGACCCTCACCAAAGGAGAGGGAGTAAGACACGCTCTCAGTCTATGTTTCTGTCTCTACTCAAACCTGCTTTGTGAATCGAAATTTTTCAGAATGTCTTTGATAGCATCTTTATGAACGAGGAAGCAAGTCATTTTGAGCTTGATGTAATCTTCGTGAAATAAGTAATAGCCTTTGAACTTGCCGTTATTGGCGCCACTTCCCGAATCTTTTATCAAATACCAAGTACCGCTTTCATTTTCGAACCAGCCGCAAAGGTGAATGGCGTGGTCGTCGCCTGTGCTGCCATTGCTGAACCGGAATTGACGCGCATTGTCATCAATATAGGCTGCCGGTATGTCAAAACTCGGTACTACGGCAGCATCGGCATAGGAATAAATTCCAGCTTCGGACACATCGCCGCTCAATGTCATTGAATAGCCGTTGCGAATGGCACTTCTGAGCCCCGACATGAAATCGCTGACCGCGACATTGTAGTAATCATGCGATTTCCACCAATTATCCGGCACATCATATATTGTTTTCTTCCCGAAGCCTTGCTCATATAGCGACATCATATCAACATAATCGTCCGGATTCAGCTTCACAACTTCATCGCGGAATGTCTTTGGTGTATATTTTTTCCCGTTCCAAGTGAATTCGGTTGGTGGCTCGCCCATATATTTGTTCAAAATGGATTTGATATTGTCCAAAACTTGTTGTTCGTTCCAAATGTTATTCGTTTTGCAAAATTCGAGATAGGATTTCATTTCGCCAAACATCTTGCTGTGGTTGTGATATTCTTGTCCGGGCAGCATTCCGTTATAAATTTCGTTAGGCACACAACCGTATTCCTTCCACATTGCCATTACAGCATTGGTTTGCGAACCTTCACCAAATTCCGAATCTCCGCGTTCGGTAATGAATCGCCGAGCTTTTTCGACGTACTGATACCAAACGGTGTGCATTTCCGAAAGCTTGATTTCCTTGTTGTGAATGCGTTTCAGTTCTGATTCAAAAAACGAAGTCGCTGCAAAACACCAGCAAGTACCTGTGGAGGCTTGCTTTACCGGTTCATGATGCCACACGCTTTTGAATCCGTCGAGATTATCGGGAACTTTGATATTTGAAAAATCGAGCATGAAACGTTTTTTCTTGGGCTTCTCTTTTTTCTCGAATTTTTCAATATGGACTTTCATACTGTCCCAAGTTTCGTTCTTGTGTTCAATCATCACACCTTTGTCAATTCGTGGTTGCTGATTGAATGCGGCTTGCGAGCCAATTATTACTACGAGAACTATTAAAATATACTTTTTCATTTGTTACCTGAATAGAAATTTGACTTTTCAAATATAATTATTTTTAAAATTATGAAAAAAATCAAGACATGATTATGCAATTCAAAAATTTTTATTGATTATATTTGCATGATTTAGTAATCAAAATTGATATTTTGCAGAATGAAGCAGGAAAATAAAATTTTATACATGTTAAAGCACATAAGCCTTTCAATAATATTCCTTTTGTTGTTCACTTTCAGCAGCCATGCCGATAACGGTGATACAGCTACAGATTCGTCAGCGGACAGCGTAAACTATGAACTTAAACCTCGATTTGGGCTTTATGGTCATTTTTCGTTTAATCTCCACACAGCAAATTTCGCCAAATTACCGAATGTAGCAGGGTGCTGCCCCAATTATAGCTTCGGGACAGGCACCGGGTTTGAATTCGGTGGTTTGTTCGAATATCCTTGGGATGAGAAATTGCATCTTACTATACGTTTGGGCTATTCAAGCTATGACGGAACTTTGTCCGAAGATGAACCAAGAACTATCATTATTGATGGAGTGTCTCAAATCGGAATTTTCGAACATAGCATTCAAGCCAACTACGGCACAATCGGAATAGAACCTATGGCAGGATATTATTTCATGCCTGATTTGATTGCATACGCCGGATTTCGAATCGGATATTTAGCCAATGCTCATTATATTCAAACTGAAAAAATTATCTCGCCTTCAGATAGAGGCACATATAATGATGGCACACGAGAACGGAATTTGTCTTTTGGCGATATTCCCGATGTTTCGGACATTCAATTTGGTATCAAAATCGGAGCGGGATATCATTTCCCGATGAATAAGGACAAATCATTGATTTTATCACCTGAAGTGTTCTTTACATTTAATGCGACTCCGATTGTAAAAGGGGTAAGCTGGAATGCTCATTCGATAAACGGCGGAGTTTCGGTCAAATATAGGGAACCACCACCACCGCCACCGCCACCGCCACCACCGCCATCGCCACCGTTTCCGGAACCGGAACTGCCTATAGCACCACCGGCATTGGATGCGTCAATACTGATTGTAAAAGTTGATTCTGTGGGAAATGTAGATAAAAATTTCAATATTAAAATTGAAGATTTTGTGTCGCTCAATTTGCGTCCACTTTTGACATATGTTTTCTTTGATTCTTTGTCATCGGACATTCCGAGCAGATATAAAAGGCTCAGACCGAATCAAACAGAATCTTATACAAATAAGGATTTGCAAAATTTAGATGCACTCGAAACATATTATCATGTATTGAATATAGTCGGGAGAAGGCTGAGGGATTATCCTGAGGCAACGATAAAAATAACAGGCTGCAACTCCAACATCGGTGAAGAACGCAACAACAAGGATTTGTCGAGAGATAGAGCCGTAACAGTTCGTGATTATTTACGCGATGTTTGGGGAATTGAAGGTACACGTATGCCAATTAATATGCGTAATTTGCCGTCAAAAGCAACTCGTGATGACGAACCCGGAGGTTCGGAAGAAAACCGTCGTGTAGAAATAACTTCAGATGATTGGCGAATCACTGAGCCTGTTGTAACTATTGATACTTTGCGAATAATAAGCGATTATGATTTGAGATTTATCACAGAAACGAAATCTGCCGTTGGCATCAAGGATTGGAAAGTAAATGCCAGCTTTGATGGAAATGAATTAGTTAATTTCAAAGGTTCGGGCAATCCCAAGAAGGAACTCGATTGGGAATTGAACGACAAAACACCGTATTATCCGCGTACTGCAGGAAATATTTTCTATTCAATCCAAGTTACAGATAGTTTGGGTCAGACTTTGGAATCGCCCAAAAACAGATTGCCTATTGAGCAATTAACAATAGACCGTAAGCGACTCGAGCGAATTCAAGATAAGGAATTTGAGTATTACAGCTTAATTCTGTTTGATTTCGGTAAGCATGAATTGCATTCAGAGCACAGAAAAGTATTGGACTTCATCAAAGAACGGGCAACTGCAAAATCGCAAATTTATGTTCGTGGTTATACAGATGCGATGGGCGATGACGATGTGAATAAGCGATTATCCGAACGTAGAGCGAAATCTGTAGCTGACAGGCTCAAACTCAAAAACGCAATCGTCGAAGGCATTGGCGAAGATATGTTGCTTTATAGCAATGACACCCCCGAAGGTAGATTTTACTGCCGTACAGTACAAATTATTATCGAAACACCGGTTGAAGATTAAAATCACTTGTTTTTTTTGATGATAGTGATTATATTGTGTTTGAATTTTTTAACATTAAAAATTATATTCTATGGAATTGACACTTGCTGAAGAATTGCTTTTGCTTGGCATGGATGACAAAACCGGTGAAATACTTTTGTCAGTATCAACCGCACTGCCATTTGGATTAGCAGGAGCCTTATTATTAGACCTATTTATAGCTAAAAAAATCGAGATTCGTAACGAGAAAATTTACTCAATTAGTTCATCACCTACGGGCAATAAATTACTTGATGAAGCACATGGACTGATTCAAGTGAAAGTAGAACCTGAAAATACTTCATTTTGGATAAAGAATTTCAATTCGTCAATTGATGATCTGACCGAAAAAATCATAACAGGACTTGTTGACAGAGGTGTTTTGAAGCGTGAAGAGAAGAAGATTCTTTGGTTGATTCCCGTAGAAAGATTCCCCACCCAAGACCCAATGCCCGAGGTATTGAGCCGAATCGCCATCAGACGCATCGTTTTAGAAAATGAAGAGCCTGACAACCGTACTTTGGCGTTATTGAGTTTGATAAAAGCATCAAATTTGATAGATGAGCTTTTCCTTAAAGAGGAACGTCGCCAAGCCGCGAATATAATCGAAGATTACATCAAAAATGAAAAAATAGGCAAAGTTGTTGCCGATATTAATAACGAAGTAACAGCAATTATTGCATCATCTGTAGCCGGCTCAGTAGCAGCTGCAAGTGTGGTAGGGAACTTCTGATGAAAAATATAGAAAAAGACATATTGCTAAATCCGGAAATGGCTCGTAATTATGACGAGAAATCCTTTTGGTCTAAGATTAAGATGAATGCCGGAAAATGGAGCTATAAAATTTTATCAAAAGTCTTTGTTCTATATCACGTCGTGCGAGATGAAGATACCCCAACATGGGCGAAAACAGTAATATACGGAGCTTTGGGTTATTTCATTTTACCGCTCGATGCAATTCCGGATATAATTCCTATTATAGGTTACAGCGATGACCTTGGTGCTCTCGTAGCCGCTGTATCTATAGTATTGTCTCATATTAAGCCCAAACATGTCGAACTCTCTAAGCAATCATTGAAAATGTTTTTCAAAGACTAAATATTTGAGAATCTTTCTCATTTTTTTGTAAGTATCATTAATTCAGGAGTGTCTTATGGATTATTCAGACAATATGTCCCCCGAAGTAACTGGCGGATTGTTAGCCATTTTAGCCGGCTCTATGGTGATTTGGGTGATTTTGCTTCTTATTGTAATAATCAGTTTATGGAAAATTTTTGAGAAAGCCGGAGAACCTGGTTGGGCTGCTCTGATACCCATTTACAACATAATCATTATGCTTAAGATTGTGGGTCGCCCTATTTGGTGGATAGTTCTCTTATTGATTCCATTTGTAAACATTATTTTTGGTATTATCCTGTACTTGGACTTAGCTAAAGCCTACAATAAAAGCACAGGCTTTGCTGTTGGACTTATCCTACTAGGGTTTATTTTCTTACCGATTTTGGCATTCGACAGTTCGGAATATGTAGGAACGAAAACTCAGTTCTAAATCCTTTACAGTATTAATTTATATCGGAGGGATTCAATTATGAATCCCTTTTTTTTAGTTAATGTCACCGAATTTTCATAATTTTGTAATACAGTAACATGACAAGTTTATGAAAATAAGTTTAAATAAATATTATTATAGTGCCAAAATCACGCTCGAGAAGCATCTTGGATTCGAGCGTCCTAAAAATAGAGCTTGGAAAATAAACCAATTCAAACACTATACAACTGATGCGCCGGTTTAGCGTAGCATCATACCTATTCAAGACTTTGCTTCTAAATATTTTAAAATTTTAATAAATAATATTCAAAAGGTATCATTATGACTAAAGATTTTTTAATGGTTCGTGACTTTACGAACCCGGAAATTCACGAAACTTTCGAGATTGCTCTCGAAATGAAAAAAGACAGAAAAAAATACGCAACAGCGCTACAAGGCGAAACATTGGCTATGATATTCGAAAAGCCATCTCTCAGAACTCGCACAACTTTTGACGTTGGAATCCAACAACTTGGCGGATATTCATTATACTTATCTCCGGCTGAAATCAATCTCGGAAAGCGCGAATCAGTTTACGACGTAGCGAAAAATCTCGAACGCATGGTGCAAGGCATCATGATTCGTACTTTCGGGCACGATATAGTTGAAAATATGTCTAAGTATGCTTCTATTCCGATTATCAACGGTTTGACCGATTATTCACATCCTTGTCAAGCTATGGCAGATTTTTTGACAATCAAAGAATACAAAGGCAGCTTCAAAGGTTTGAAACTTACCTACATGGGTGATGGCAATAATGTGGCTCATTCGTTGATGGATGCAGGTGCAAGACTTGGTGTTGACGTTACAATCGGTTGCCCCAGAGGATATGAACCAAACTTGATGGCATATCAACAAGCTGTTGAAGATGCTAAAGAAACAGGTGCAAAAATTGTTGTCGAGCACGACCCTGCAAAAGCTGTTGCAAATGCAGATGCCGTTTATACTGATGTATGGGCTTCGATGGGACAAGAATCTGAAACTGATTTGCGTAAAGCAATCTTTATGCCTTATCAAGTGAACGAAGATTTGATGTCTAAAGCAAAATCGGATGCAATTTTCATGCACTGCTTGCCTGCACATCGCGGTTGGGAAGTAACTGACGGCGTAATTGATGCTCCAAATTCAGTTGTATTCCCCCAAGCTGAAAACAGGCTTCATGCCCAAAAAGCAATTATGTATCAACTCATGAAGCGTGACTAAAATGCACAAGAAAGCACTAATAGCTGTAGGCGGCAATTCCTTAATCAAAGCCGGCGAACGCGGTACAATCGAAGAACAATATTACAACGCTCACCAAACTGCTAAAAGCATCGTGAAGATGATTAAATCAGGTTGGCACGTTGTTGTTACTCATGGTAATGGACCACAAGCCGGTTCTGCATTGCTCAGGTCGGAACGTGCAGCAAGCGAAGTTTACACTCATACTTTGGATATGTGCGTCGCAACAACTCAAAGCGAAATCGGATATATTATGCATCGTGCCTTAGAGTTTGAGCTACGTCAAAACGGACTCGACCATATTGTGACCACTATACCGACTATGGTAGCGGTTGACCCCGAAGATGCTGCGTTCAAAAATCCAACTAAGCCAATTGGTCCATTTTATACAAAAGAAGTGGCAATGGAAAAGAAGCGAAATCTTGGTTGGGACGTTGTAGAAGATGCGGCGCGTGGTTACAGACGAGTAGTTGCTTCCCCCGAACCGAAAAAAGTGCTTCAACTTGAAATTATAAATAAAGTTATTGAATTCGGCGCTGTAGTTATTGCTCTTGGTGGTGGCGGTATTCCCGTTATTGACAAAGGTAAAGGCGTAATCGTAGGGAGTGAAGCCGTGATTGATAAGGACAGGTCCTCATCATTATTAGCAAACAAACTCGACGTTGATTTGTTCATAATTTCGACTGACGCTGACCAAGTCTATCTTGACTTCAAGAAAAAAACTCAAAAGGGTTTACGTGAAGTCACTAGCGACCAACTCATGGAATACCACAATGCCGGACAATTTCCTGCGGGAAGTATGGGTCCGAAAGTCGAATCTGTTGTAAAATATATTCGCAACGGTGGACGCCATGCTATTATTACATCTTACGAACATTTGATGGATGCATTAGAAGGTAATGCCGGAACACACGTAAAAATGTAATTTGCCATTTTTAATGAATTGAAATTAATTAAATAATTAAGAGAAACAAAAAATGAATCTAAATCATGTAATCGAATCTCAACAGTTTACTTTGCCAAAGATAAAGGAATTGTTTGAACGCACCGAGCTGATGAAAAAAATCGTTGCTCGTGGTGGAACAAAGGATTATGAGAATAAAATTATGGCAAATTTGTTCTACAGACCTTCTACAAGAACTCGATTTTCATTTGCATCGGCAATGTACCGACTTGGTGGTAAAGTTCTGACAACTGAGCAAGCCGGAGAATTTTCTTCTGAAGTTGAAGGCGAAAAGCTCGAAGATACAATTCGAATTATCGCTCACTATTCGGATGTTATTGTTCTTCGTCACAGCGAAGAAGGTGGGGCAGAGCGTGCCGCATCTGTGTCAACAGTTCCGATTATCAATGCAGGTGACGGCTCCGGTGGACAGCACCCAACTCAAGCACTTCTGGACTTATACACCATTTACAGTGAATGCAACACACTCGAAGGTATGTCTGTCGCTTTTATCGGTGCTTTGGATACCGGCAGAACGGTTCGCTCATTGGCATATTTATTATCGAAATATGACAGAACCAAGCTTTATTTTATAGCTCCCGATGAAATGCAAATCAAACCCGACATTTTGGAATATCTCGATAAACGTAATGTAAGCTACGAATTGGCAAATACAACAAAAGGTATTGTAAATAAAGTTGATGTAATTTACCAAACAAGAATCAACCAAGATAGACTGAAATCCAAAAAGATTGATTTATCGGTTTATAATATTGATTCCGATGTTTTGAAAGTAATGAAAAACGACGCCATAATCATGCACCCATTACCGCGTTCAGTCGAAATCAGCCATGAGGTTGATTCAGACCATCGCGCCAAATACTTCCGCCAATCCGAAAACGGTATCTATGTTCGGATGGCACTTCTAACTATGCTATTTGACAATTAATAATATTATAAGGAATTAAATATATGAAAACTCAAGATTATATCAATATCGAAAATGAACTCGGCGCCCATAATTATCATCCGCTCGATGTGGTGATTCACGAAGCAGAAGGTTGCTGGGTCGTTGATGTCGAAGGCAAACGCTTTCTCGATTGTCTCGCTGCATATTCAGCAGTAAACCAAGGTCATTGCCATCCGGCAATCATGGAAACATTCATGGAACAGGCAAAAAAAGTGACTCTCACAAGCCGCGCCTTCAGAAATGACCAATTGCCGAGATTGTACAAAAAATTGAACGAACTTACAGGCTATGAAATGTCATTGCCAATGAATTCTGGTGCAGAAGCAGTCGAATCAGCTATTAAATTAGCTCGTCGTTGGGCTTATGATGTGAAAGGCGTTGCTGAAAATAAGGCTGAAATCATCGTAGCTACGGGCAACTTCCATGGTCGTACAACTACAATTGTAGGCTTCTCGGACGACCCAAGTTCCAACAAAGGTTTCGGACCATATTGCACTAAAGCTTTCCCAATGCATGAATACGGCAATGCCGAAGATTTGAAAAGCAAAATCACTCCAAACACAGCAGCCGTTATGATTGAACCAATTCAAGGCGAAGGCGGTATCGTAATTCCTCCGGACGGCTATTTGAAAGCAGTCGAACAAATTTGTCGCGAAAACAATGTGCTTTTCATTTGTGACGAAATCCAATCAGGATTGGGCAGAAGCGGCAAATTATTCGCACACCAATACGAAAATGTTCGCCCCGATATGGTAATCATCGGGAAAGCTCTTTCGGGTGGTTTCTATCCTGTTTCGGCAGTACTTGCAGACAAAAAAGTAATGCTCGTCATTCATCCCGGAGAACATGGCTCTACTTTCGGCGGTAATCCCCTCGGAGCAGCAGTTGCTGTGAAGGCTCTTGAAGTAATGGTTGACGAAAAATTGATTGAACGTTCAAATGAATTGGGCAACTATTTCATGGATAAACTTCGCGCCATTGACAGTCCGATGATTGAAAATGTACGCGGACGTGGACTATGGATAGGCTTTGTACTCAAAACAAAGGCTCGTCCATATTGCGAAAAGCTCAAAGAAGAAGGGTTATTATGTAAGGAAACTCACGTCAATATCATTCGTTTTGCACCACCACTCGTCATCACTAAAGATGAAATAGATTGGGCAGTTGCAAAAATCGAAAAAGTTGTCAAAAGCTTCGATTAATAGTATTTCAACAATTTCTAAGAAACTCCGCCCTCAAAGCGGAGTTTTTTTGTATGAATACTATTGAACATTATGACACTTATTGCAAATTTAAATAAAAGCCTTATGTTTGTGAATAGGAATATTTGTAAGAGAAAAATTAATAGTGCCATCCATTTAGAATGACACAGTGCTGAAATTTAAATAAATATAAAAAGAGGAGAACATGCAAAAAATTTTGATTATCATCAATGACGCCCCTTATGGGACTGAAAAAGCATACAATGCTTTAAGAATGGCTATGACTTTGCAAAAAGAACATAGCGAGAAAGTAGAAATTAAAATTTTCCTATTGGCGGATGCTGTTTTATGTGGTCTTCCTAATCAGAACACTCCAAATGGTTATTATAATATTGAAAGGATGATAAAATCTGTAATCCAAAAAGGAGGAGAAGTCAAGAGTTGTGGAGGATGTTCCGAAGCTCGTGGGATTGATAAAATTTCATTCATTGAAGGCGTGAAATTAAGCAATATGAAAGAATTTGCCCAATGGACTGTTGATTGCAGCAAAGTATTAACATTTTAAAATTCGTGTACATTGAATTAACCAATTTTTTGACGTTTATTGCTAACTACAAAAAAAAGCTGCCTCATTTCTGAGACAGCTTTTTTAACTTCAAGTGAATATCGTAACTCTATTTGATTTCAATCAAATAAGGCATTGACATTAATACGTTTTCTTTTTCTGACATTTGGTACATATCTAAAGCATGTTTCAAATGTGGTTGGATTGCTTTTGGCATCATTTCCATTACTGATGTGTATTGGTTTTGGCTGAATCCGAGAGCTTCAACAAAATTTGACTTATATTTTAAATCGCTATCGTTATCATCTCCCAAACCTAATAATCTTAAAAATGCGACCATTTCATCTTCGGCTTCGGGGAATGACCTGACATAAACTTTTTTATCAAGTGGAATTCCCAATCTATTTTTCACCATGTCAATTGCATCATCCAATCCACCGAGAGCATCTATGAGATTGTGTTTCATTGCATCTTCGCCTGTCCAAACTCTGCCACGAGCCAATGAGCGTACTTCATCATAAGTCATGTTGCGGCTTTGTGCGACTTTGTTCAAAAAGCGGTCATACATTGCTTTTGAAATTGTATATAATTTTTGCTTTGAAGCATCATCGAATGGATAAAGTGTATTTAAGAATTGTGCTGATTTGTTGGATGCTATTGTGTCTGTTGTGATACCGAGTTTATCCATTGTGCCTGTAAAATTTGGAATAGCGAGAACTACACCGATTGACCCTGTTATTGTTGCAGGATGTGCAATGATTGTATCGCAAGCCATAGCCATGTAATATCCGCCGGATGCAGCTACATCACTCATCGAAGCGTAAACAGGTTTCACCTTACGAGTTTTGATGATTTCTTCCCAAATTTCATCTGAACCTATTACAGAGCCGCCGGGACTATCAATGCGAAGGATAATCGCTTTCACATTTTCGTCTTCCCTGGCTTTGCGGAGTTGGCGAACATAATCACCGGAACGAATCGAATAATCATCGCTGAAAGAATTATCACGACCGGAATTGATTCCACCTACGCCATTGATAATTGCGATATGAATATTTTCGTCATGAATATCATCCTTATTTGATTTTATAGTCGAAATATAAGCCGATGGTGAAATAAATCTGAGTTTCCCTTCATAATCTATATCTGTGTAAGAATCGGCTGATTCATGAACATTCAATGGGAAATTGTATTCGTCGCCATTTGCTCTGTATTTGATAAATTCGAGCACACTCATCTCTTGAGCCATAACATCAATAAATCCTAATGCTTTGAGACTGTCGGCGGTGTAGTAGCCTGTATTTAATGATTGAATGATGAATTCCTTATCCAAATTCCGGTACTTTGCTATGGCATTGACAAAATTATCCATTCTTTGCTTGATTATCACTTCAATTTGGTGACGAGCAGAATCTGTATATTTTTTCTTTGAAAACATATCGCCCAACTGACTTAAATCTTCTTCAAATACTCTGCTGATATTTAATCCCGAGTTTCTCGAACAAACCGGTAAAGAACATAGATGTCACTGCAAAACCGTTCATTTCGACTAAGCCTTCGCTCGGCACGAAAATGGTATCAGCAGGCAAAGTGTGGAAATATTGACCTTCGCCGCCCATTTCCATAAAGGCATAAATAAATTTACCTGAGGATTTGAAATCTTCGAGAGCGTCTTGCATTTCTATTGCTTTTGCCCAACCAATTCCGGTCAAGCCGGGTTTTATATATATCCCTTTTATATTATCATCGGTTTTGGCATTTTCAATAGCGCGCAATGTTTGCAAGAATGAAGCGCCACCTTTATTGCCTGTGAATATACTAAAGGGGCTTTGTTTGCTGTATTCTTGTAATCCGTCATCAAATGTCAAATAAAGAACAGAATTTTCTTTCACTGTGATTTGCTTAGATTCGAACATTGAACCTAAAGAAGCAAACATAATTGCAATAAAAATAAAGAAAACTACTATTAAAGCACCGATTACTACGAGTGGGATTACCCAACCTGAACTACGCTTTCTTTGATATGGCGGGGGAGGATATGGTGGCATAGACGGTTGATTTGGTCTTGTTCCACTTTCTTCATTATTTAGACTCATTTTTTTAACTCCGGAAATATTTGTAAAAACTTTACATTGCATATACGTTTATTGCAAATATAAAGTTTCGTTTTGGATTGAATTGATGTAATATGACATATCAAATCTTGAATCTCAATTGGAATCTCAAATTCAGATTGTTAATTTGAAATAGGTGGAATAACAAGAGGACTTGCTGCGATTTCCTATAAATTATAAATTCTCAGATTATAAGTGAAATTCAGCAAGAAGTATTGCTGCAACACGTTCGAGCGGACGTCATCAATGTAAGAATCGGAAATGTTCCGCGTAATGGCATTATTTTGCTTAAGCACGTCAAAAGCGGTTATACGCAACTCGGCTCTATTGTCCTTGAGGAATTTTCTACCAAAACTCAGATTCCATAGGTAAACATTTGGATTGATAGCTTCAGAAAGCCCTTTGTAATACTGATGCTCGAAATTTGATTCGACTACAAATCCCCCCAAAAATATCCAATTCAATCTTAGTGAAGATTTTTGTATAAAGTAATCCGAGTTCAAATCTTTAACGAGCGAATTTGTCACATAATTTAACATTGAAGTTGTCGAAACCGTGAAATCGAGTTCTGTGCTTATGTTTGAGCTAACGACTGCGTTTAGTGAAATATTCTTGGATTCGGCAACGTTGCGTTGTTCATTTATTATGCTTGGAATCTGGCTGAAATCGAACGAACCCGTCAAATTCACATTGGATTTTAGCAAGCCCACATATTTCCCGTAACTCAAAAATGAACGCATTGAATTGAAGCCGTCAATATTTATAGGGAAAGTAAATTGACCGCCTGCAGGCAAGTTTATACCTTCGTAAAGCATCGTATCGCGAGCCGCAATGAAGGTATTTTTAGAAATGTAGCTGTCGGATTTGCCAAATGCCATCATCGCAAAAAACATGTCTGAATTTTGTTGATTTACTTTAGAATATCGAATCATCAAATCGTGTCGGCTGCTTTCGTTTAAATTTGTATTACCGGTTGATAAATTCATAGGATTACTATTATTCAAGACTACTTGCAATTGGTCTATCGAAGGCAAACTTACTCGGTTACGATAAAACATCCTCAGATTTGATTCCTTGTCGAATTCGTATCGCATGAAAAATCGCGGTAGGATATTGTTGTACTGTCGCTTTTCGTCAAAACTATTCGGATATTGCGAGGCATTCTCCAAAGTATTCCATTCATTATTCATTCGCAGTGATGCCATCAGTCCGGCATTGTTGTATCTAAGCGAAACACCTGCAACGTGAGTCATCAAATCCGATTCGTACATACTTGACAATGTTGGGCTTACGACAGGCATTAACAGAGTTTCGGGGTCATTACTTTCAATATATGTCAATTTGTCGGATTTATCTCGTCGCATAGTGTTTTCATATTCAAATTGTATCGATAAAAATTCAAACAAAGGTTCTGTATATTCGAGTTCGGTTTCTATTTCATAACCGTTTTTATCAAGTTCGCCGAATTGGCTAAGTGAATCTGAAAAAAAGTCGGAATCGTAATATTCTTCAAAAATTGACTTTTGTCTATTGTCTCCGCTGTTCTCATTGTAGGAAGTTGAAAGTTGAACTGAAAATACGCGTCCTTTTTTAGCAAATCTATGTCCGTAAAACAGGTCATTGGATAAATTCATTCCCTTCAGTTGCGAATCAAAATCAGTTTGAGTATTATTTGCTAATTGATTGTCAATCTGCAGTCCTGTATTTGTCAGAGACACTCCATCGTTAGATTGGAAGGACATGCGGGGTCTGATTATCATATAATTTGACGAATCAATATTGTACTTTATTCGCATATTGAAACGATGATTCCAGTTATAGGATAAACTCTCGGAAATTTCTTCAGACCTTTGCGATTCAGGGGTATTCAAAATGTATTCGCGTAAAATATCTTCACGACGGTCATTTTCGGTATGATTCAAAAAGTAGGAGCCAGTCACTTCAAAGTTTTCAGTCCAATTATCCGAATAATTGATACCAAAAGCATTTGTAGTGACAATACCGGATTGTTGAGAGACCATGAAATCGTTGATGTCAGCTCCACCACGTCTTAAGGAGCCACCACCCCCGGGACGACGACCACCGGGTCTGGCACCCGGAGGCAAACCTCTACCTGAAGATGCTCCCATCACGCCTAATAAATCTTCAGAAGCAAAATTTTGGTTATTCAAATTATTTGTTTGGAATAAAATCGCAAAACGCGAATCACCACTAAAAAAATTCACTATACCACCTGCATTATAGCGGTCGTCAGTCCCATAGCCCGCATATACCTTGCCGAAGGAAGCATTTCGCATGTCTGCTCTTGTGATTATATTCAAAGTCTTAGAAGTTTCGCCATCATCGTTTCCAGTGAAGGCGGCTTGGTCGCTACGTCGGTCGAAAACTTGGATTTTATCAATCATTTCAGCGGGTAAATTTTTCAGTGCGGCAGTTGGGTCGTCTCCCATAAAAGGACGCCCGTCAACCAACACCTCTTTAATAGTTTCGCCTTGAGTTTTGGTCTGACCGTCCTCAACGATTACTCCCGGCATTTTCCTCACCAAATCTTCCGCACTTGCATCTTGAGTTGTTTTGAATGCAGAAGCGTTGAATTGGGTAGTATCGCCCATCAATTCCGCAGTAACGGATTGTCCCGTAACTGTAACTTCATCAGTCATCGAGCTTGCGGGGAGCAAGAAAAGATTGCCCATATCGAGTGATTTGCCGTCGAAATCGAAAATCCTCTCTATCGGCATATATGCGACATGAGTAATTCGGATGAGATACTTGCCACGCTTGACTTCGTCGAAGCTGAAATCGCCACTTTGACTAGTTGATTGAGTGCTTCTGCTCGAATCGGGTATAGTTATAATGCTTACTGTCGCATCTCGAATAGCTTTTGATGATTCGGAATCGACCACTTTGCCCGTCAAACTCCCTTCTTGCGAGAAGAGTGACAATTGACAAAATAGAAACACTAATACAATTTTTATGGTAAATTTCATTTTCAATTTATTTAAGTTTAAGTCTCACAACTAATATTAGACAATCGAAAATGAAAAAAAGTTTAACAAAAGTTTATTTTGGGTTTAGTTATTTTTGGGGTAAAAGAATTTGCTTGTTTGGAAAATTTTTAGTATTTTAAGCTATGTTTAACTTGCATCGGTAATAAAGATGAAAACTTTGACTGAATTTGGATTTAACTATGGCACTCCATGCCAAACTTTGCCTATTGAAACAGCAGACAGCAGACAGCAGACAGCAGACAGCAGACAGCAGACAGCAGACAGCAGACAGCAGACAGCAGACATAAAATTTTAAACCTAAAAGTAAATCACTCCGGAGGACTCATGTTTAGCAAAGCACTTTTGAAAATTTTCATCGTGATGTTGATTCTCATTCCTGCATCACTTTCAGCTCAGCAACTCTTCATCAAAAATGTTGGGCAATGGGATTGTGACATAATGTATTCGGGAAGTGGTGAAGGTTACAAGATAGTTATCGCCAGAAGCGGTATATACATTAATCATCAACAAGTTAACAAAGCCGAAGAAAATCAAGATGAATTTGGAAATAAAATAAATGAAGTATTATTTAGTAGTGATAATATACGACTCAATTTTGTTAGTTCAAATATTGAAGATAATATCATGGAGAATATAATATCAGGTAAATTATCAAGTATTACAGCAGAATTTTGGAATTATGGTCCGAATAGTGATTGGTATTGGGATGTGCCTTGCTACGAAGAAATAGTGATTTCTGATATTTATCCCGATATTTCTATGAAATTTTATTACGAGAGCAATAATATTCGTTACGATTTCGAACTTGGAGCATCAGCTAACTCGAATGAAATAAAAATGTTAGTGCAGGGCGCCCAGAGTAGTGAAATAATTGACAATGAATTAATTATCAAAACAAAACTTGGTGAAATCCGAAATGGAAAAATCAAAACATTTATTAATTCAAATGGTGAAGAAATCCCTACGTCTATAAAAATGAATAAAACAGGAGAAATTCAATTTGATTTAGCTCAATATAATAAAGAAGATAAAATCACTATTGACCCTCTTGTTTATGCATCGTATGTTTATAATCCAATTAAATTAGATGCTAATTATTCTAATTATGATTTTGTGAATCATGAAGGCGAATATTGGTTGGTTCCTAATGATTATCTTTATCAGAAGCAAAATCTTTATGATTATACTGATACACTATATCATAATATGATTAATTATGAAATTAATAATTATGGAAATATTTTAGTTTACAATCAAGATTTAAATAAGATAAAGAGGTTAATATTTACAGGGAATAATTATCTTAGCTCATTAGTTTTTAAAGATGATTATTTATTTTACTTTACCGGATTAAGTCGTGAAGCTCAAAGTTTTCATTCTGTAAACAAAGTTTTCGATACTGAATTATGTATTTTAAAAATTAATTATAAAAATAGGACAATTGATAATGGCATAGCACTAAATCGTTTTCCTATAAAAATGGTGATAGATTCAAAGAATCGTATCGTTTTAACTTATGGTTATCAAAATGGTGACGATGTGTTAACAGAAAATGCTTTTTATAGTGGTTGCGATTCAGCATATAGTAAAGATTGTAAGTACCCTCATTTCGCTGTTATAAACGAAAAGATGGATTCAATTTTATACTCTACACTTATTCCCTATTCAAATAAATTAATTGCTTATGATGTTATTGATCCGGGCTTACTAATTGATTCCAAAGATAATATTTATATTATTGGAAGAGTTAATGACCATTTTATTGATAATTATGATAATATAATAGGTGAAATATATTCTAAGAAAGTTGGGATAAATTCTTCGAATATTATAACATCAGTTCATAAATTTGATAAAGATTTTAATTTTATCAAATCAACTGCGATAATATTTTCTTTAACAGCTCATTGTTTAATAAATTCTAATGACGATTTAATATTAATAGGAAATGTTCATTCCGGATATAGAGATTATTTCAAAATACATGAAGATTGTATTAACCAAGAAAATGAAACATGGGATTTCTCACGTGCCGGCTTTATGATGATTGATAAAGATTTGAATTATTTACGTTCAGGAATTATGCCCGGAGATGCAATAAATGATTTTTTTAATATTATTGGTCCTCATTATTTACCTCCCAATGGTGGTTCAGCCGCAACATTAGACAAGCAAGATAATATTTATTTAGTTTCTGAAGTTCCATATTTATACTCTTCAAAATATCCTCTTGTAAATGAAAAAAGCTATAAAGCCGTGCAAACAGGAGAAAATTATTTTCCAGACATAGGAATAACAAAAATTAGTTCAGATTTGACAAAAATATTGTATTCTACTGTTTATGGTGGAAGTTATTTAGATGCATCCGGTCATATAGATGTACAAGATTCTGTTGTTACGATTGTTGGAGTGACAAATTCCTTTGATTTATTTATGACAAATGATGCTAACATATTTTATCGAACTTCTGAAGAATATGAAAATATGTTTGTTCTAAAAATTGTCAATACCCTAACCACAGTCGAAGATTCCCCCAAAGACAAACCATACATTTATCCTAACCCGGCATATTCTTATATCGAATTGCCCGAATCACTCACAAAACGTTACTCACAGTATTCCATACACGATTTACCTGGTAGAACTCTCGTGACCAAGCGTCTCCAGGACTATCGGATTGATATTTCAACTCTTCCCAGAGGCACATACAACTTAGTCCTCACAAATACTACTAATATGGTCTCATACTTGTTTGTAAAAACTGAGTAGGGAAGGGATGAATAGGATTTTACAAAATAACTAAATATGTACACACCACAAAAAAAAGCTGCCTCATTTGAGACAGCTTTTTATCATTAGCGGAAGCTATGCCGGAAATTAATCGTTATCCGGCTTTGCGCGCATCGTCTCCCAAACGAAATAGACGACTAACAAAATGAACATCACCAAACCGAGAACTTCGGAACCAATCGCTCCTTCAGACCATAGTTTGGAGTTCAGGCTGAGATTAATCCAGCCAATGTTGTTCATGAATAGTATCAATGCTCCTAAAACGCCAAATAGTGCTGCACCTGCTATAAAGCCCGATGCAATCAATGTGCCGCGTTGGCTACGTGCGGTAGCGAGTTTTTCGTCCTTGCTACTCTTACCGATGTAGTGAGCCAACAAACCGCCGACTATTAGCGGTGTGTTCAAATCTAATGGAATAAACATACCCAATGCAAAGGCGAGAGGCGAGATTTTGAGCCAATTCACAAGAACTGCTATAATAGCACCTACGACAAATAGCATCCAATGAATTTCGGCGCCTTGCAACATCAATGGCTCAATCACTGCCGCCATAGCATTTGCTTGCGGTGCGACTAATGGGTCTGTGAAAACGTCAGTCTTTACAAAGCCATATGCTTGGCTCAAAATGTAAATTACCACGCCTACAGTCGCCGCTGAAACAAGAGTTCCCAAGAATTTCCATGATTCCTGCTTAGCCGGAGTGGAACCCAACCAATAGCCTATTTTCAAGTCTGTGATAAAACCACCCGCCATTGAAAGTGCTGTACAAACGATACCGCCGATAATCAGTGCACTAACCATGCCTTGAGGTCCTTGCAAACCAGCTTGAGCCAACACTATCGAAGAGACAATTAATGTCATCAGCGTCATACCCGAAACTGGATTCGTACCAACAATCGCGATTGCATTAGCTGCAACGGTTGTGAATAAGAAGGCGATAATCACTAATGTAGCCAAAGCAATCAATGCTTGGGTCATAGTGACAGATGTGCCCAACATTAAGAAAATGAAAATTGCAATAATTGTAAACAATGCTAAAAATATTACAAATGTCATTTTAATATCTTTTTGAGTCCTGAGAACAGCTTCTTCTTTGCCGTCTTTGCCACCAAATAGCCCAACAACGGCTAATTTGAAAGCACTGCCGATTACGCCCGACGATTTAATTATACCGATAACGCCTGCCATTGCAATTGCACCGATACCAATCGGGCGGACATATAATCTGAAAATATCTTCAGCGGACATTGCCGAGAAAAAGCCGACACCTTCGGGACCTGCAATAATATTGCCCATTGCATTCATTAGAGGAATCAAAACCAACCATGAAAGTAAAGAACCAACGACGATAATTGTCGCAAATTTGAGCCCAACAAGATACCCAAAACTGAATATAAGCGCCGACACGTTGAGTTTCATTACTATTTTTGCGTTGTCTGCCAAAGAGGCGCCAATCGGTAAAATTTTCGATGTCACAACTTCTGACCATAGCTTGACTGAATGGAACATGAAATCAAAAAGTCCACCGATAAGCCCGCTGACAATCAAGATACCGGCTTGTTTGCCACCGGATTCGCCCGTCATTAGGATTTCGGTTGTAGCTTTTGCTTCAGGGAATGGAAATTTGCCGTGCATGTCTTTGACAAAGTATTTTCGGAACGGAATCAGAAATAGTATTCCGAGGAAGCCGCCAAATAGCGACGAGAAAAATATTTGGAAGAAATTTACTTCAATTTCGGGATATTTATATTGCAAAATATACAAAGCGGGAATCGTGAAGATAGCACCCGCCACAATCACACCGGAGCTTGCACCGATTGATTGAATGATAACGTTTTGCCCAAGAGCTCCCTTCTTCTTGAAAAAAGATGATGCCCCGACGGCAATAATTGAGATTGGAATTGCGGCTTCGAAAACTTGTCCGATTTTCAAGCCCGAGAATGCAGCAGCAGCAGAAAAGATTACAGCCATCAACAAACCCATACCGACAGAATACGCAGTGACTTCGGGGAAAACTTGTCCCGCAGGCATTACAGGTTTGTACTCTTCGCCGGGATTTAGCTCACGGTAAGCGTTTTCAGGTAGTTCGCTTTTACCGGTGTTAACATGTTCCATAAAACTCCTTCATTTCTAACAAAAAATTAATTTATCAATATTGTTCATTACAAAAATATTAAATTAACTACATTGGAGTTATTAAACAAATGATTTGAAAAAGAAAATGAGGAAATTTATGACCTGAATCAGCTTATCTTAACGGTTGATTTTGGTAAATTCTTGAATGCAAATAAATTAGCAATGTGGAAAAGATTCCGATACCTAAGAAAATGTACCAAATTTTGTTGGGCGAATATAAGTCCCAAAGCATTGAAGTTGACTCTTGAATCGAAGTTTTGGTCAACATAACCACCTTATCCATAGCATTGGAATGTGTGATTTCGGTCATATCCACTTGTTGAGACTCCAAATACCGCATTGCAAGCGAGCTTTTCTCGCTATACTCATTATATAGATAGCCTCCAAGCAAGGAGCCACCCGCAAGACCAATCGCAAAAGAGATGTTGAGATAGCCCAAATATACCGAGCGACGTGATTTGGTGCCGAGCGATGCCATATATTCAAGGTATCGCGGATTTGTAATCATTTCGCCCAAAGTATAAATCAGCATCCCAAGCACTGCCATCGAACCAACTTGAGTCGCTCCCGACACAAATAGCCCAAGACTAGCGGTCGTTATTCCAAACATAATCGCATATCTAAGTTTCACACCGGACATCAGCCATGAAACCGTCACAACTCCAAGTACGATAAAACTCGAATTGAGCGTATAAAGCCATTTGAAATCAATCATAGTCCCGAGTGATGTCGTCATGAGCATATAATCCGGCAAATTTAATGCTATTGCCACTTGCGAAGTGTCCACCCAATCATAGATAAAATTGGGCAATGTTTCGTAAAACTGCATATAAATAATCGCAAAACCACCCATAATTATCACAAAACTCAAAATTTGAGGGCGTAAAACACCGATTAAAATTTCCTTAATTGTGATTGAAGGCTCGTTTTGAATTTTGTCTTTATCATCTTTAATAAAAAATAATAATGGAATAATAATTATTAAAATTGAGCCTGTCACGATAAAGAAAATTTGCCACGATATTTCTTCTAAATATTTCGATAGGGCAGGAGCAAAAAAGAATGCAACATTAATCAGCATAATATTTAATCCCCAGCCGATTGATGTGAATTTATCGCGCATCGAATTGGAAATTAATCCTTGCAAAGCAGGTTTGAAGCTACCCAACCCGATTCCTACAAAAACTGCTGCAGTCATAACTCCGGTAAATTCGCGTTGAAATGCAAATAAATAAAAGCCTATTATTGCAAAAAATATTGATATAAATATCATATTTTTTCTGCCAAACTTATCTGCCAAACCACCCGTCAGAACCGGTATTAAATTCTGCACTAATGCCCACACGAAAAAAATCATACCCTTCGTTGTGTGTTCCCAATGCAATCCGCCGACAATATCTTTTTGGGAAATATAAACTGCCATTTGCAAAACTAATGCCGAATATGCAAGTCGCTCAATCATTTGAATTAAATTAAGCAACCAAAATTCTTTGCTAAAACTGCGAATTTGAGTAAAAATATTTTGCATCGGCAATTTATTAATTAATTTCTAATGGTCGAACAATTGTAATTCCTGTAGCACTTTTACTCTTTTTGAGATATTCGGAAATTGGAGCATCAATAATTACTTTCTTTTGATTTGTGGACGCATGGAATAAATGCGCATCGCCATTTTCGGCTTTGCTGATAATCCCTGTATGCGAATAATCCAAGCCTTTTATCGAAGTTACAATGCAAATAATATCTGAATTTTGTAATTCATTTTCAATCAAATTAACATTATCTTTCGGAATAAAATAATGTTTGCGAGAATTAATTTCATCCTCGAATTTCTTAATTATTTTAACTAATTTAGGATTATTTTTCAAAGCTGCATATTTATCGGGATTTGCTGACATAAAGCCGACTTTTGGTTCAAACTTAATACCGCCCAATGACTTGGTAATATCTGTGACAACATTTTTCTTGACATTATCATGAATCCAATCCGAAGTATAATGCAAACGTGATTCATAGCCGTCAAGAATACCACCGCGATACCTGACAAAAGTCATTTCGTTCACTAAACTTTGGATGTCATAATTCCCTTTTTTGAATGAACGCGCCAGACAAAGCACAAGTTCGTAAAATGTGACACAATCAAGCCCCTCAAAATTAATCCTGCATAATTCTCCATCACCGCCTTCGAGCGTATTCCCCACGTAAGGAGTACCGATGAAGTGGTTTGCAATTTTGAACATCAATTCATTAATCGGAATATTTGTTTGATTTTCAAATTCACCGGCTAAATTCCAGAGTTTTTCGACGCCGATTACCGAGTAATCTTGATTTGCAAAAAGGGGAAAACGATTGCCCACCAACATGAGTGCAGACGCACCCAATATTGATTTTATAAAACCCCGTCGTGTATTTATCTCATTCATTTATAATCAATTTTAATTGTTCATTCAATTTTTTAACTTCTTTTCTGTCCAAAACTATCTCAATGCCACTCTTCTTAATGACGAAATTGTCATCTAAAGATATAACTTTGATTTCATCTTCATTTTTCGATTTAGCTTTCGTTGTAACTTTAGGTGGTTTGATTCCCTCATAAGCGTAATCCGGTGGCAAATTTGGCATCGAAGCCTCCGCTTTGCAAAGTTCGTCGCATCTTTCGTTCTCGGCTTGTCCTGCGTGACCTTTGACCCATTCAAACTTCACGTTTCGCCCTTTAACTGCTTCGAGCAGTTCTTTCCACAAGTCCTGATTGAGCACTTCCTTGTTGTCGCTTTTCCGCCAACCCTTTTTAATCCACGCCTGAAGCCATCTCTTATTGAAAGCATCGCAAATCAGTTTGGAATCCGTATGAATCGTTATGATATATTTCGGGTCGTTCTTCACCGCTTTCAGAGCTTCAATCGTAGCCTTCAGCTCCATCCGGTTGTTGGTCGTAAGGCGAAATCCTCCGCTGACTTCCTTGCGGCGGTTCTTGTGAATCAAAATAGCAGCATATCCACCCGGACCCGGATTGCCTAAACTCGACCCATCTGTATATATTATTACATTTTCCATATTTTCTTATGCGAAATTAAGAAATTTGTTTGTAATTTCGGCAAGAAAGATTATATTAGTCTTGGGGGAATTTAATATTTTGAACATTCTTTTTTTGAATAGCATAAAGAGGAGAATATGGAAGTGATTGAAATTTTTGGTTTCAAATTGAAAGAAAAGCAAAGAATCATGTTGCCATTCTTTGAAACATCGGTTGCGGCTGGGTTGCCGAATCCGATTGAAAGCGACAGTTGTGTCGAAATTGACCTCAACGAATACCTCGTTGACCATCCTGCATCTACATTTTTTGCGAAAGTTCGCGGATTGAACATGGTAACGCAAGGCATCCGCGATGGGGATATTTTAGTTGTGGATACTTCTATCGAGCCTGCGGAGCAGAAGATTGTGCTTGTCACTATCAATAGCTCGTTGACAGTAAAGATTTTTCGCGAAATTGATGGCGAAATCTTTCTTGAATCGCAAAATCATCAGTTTTTACCTGTAATGATGGAACCCTATCTGGAGTTCAAAATCATTGGCGTCGTGACAAAAATCATACACTCTTTATAAGCAAAATATTTTTCAATTTTGATGCTTCGATTACCGAAGTATTTATGGTTTGTACGAATGAAAGTAAACAAAATAGTAGAATTGAAAACGCAGTACAGTTTTGAAGCGCCTGTTTTTGATGCACATGGCAAAGCAGGCACTTCTCAATCTGCCGAACTGAAAAACAAGCTGGATTTGAACAGCTATTTGGCACCTTTCCCCGGAGAGACTTATTTAGTCAAGGTTTCGGGCGAAAGTATGATAAACGAAGGAATTTACGATGGCGATATTCTCGTTGTAAATAAAAAGGACAGGCCCGTGGACGGGAAGGTGGTCATCGCCTCATTGAACGGTGAAATGGCTGTCAAAACGTACCGCGACATCGGCGGTGTAATTTACCTTTTTTCGGCGAACGATAAATTTTTACCGATTGAAATTAAACCATTTTGGGAATTTGAGATTCAGGGAGTCGTCAAGCACGTGATTCATGCTGTCTAATCGTTGATTACACTCCCGAAAGCGTAATCTCCGTGGACTGATTCGACCATAACTTTGACAAAACTTTTTGCTAAGTTTTCGTCACCTTCAAATTTGACTCGGACGTAGTTTTCCGACCAACTTTTCCATGTTCTCGTGCTTTTATCGTAGGATTCGGGGATTACTGTCGCAATTTTCCCGACTCTGCTTGCATAAAATGAGCGCTGCTTGGCTTGTGATAGCTCGCGAAGTAGATTGGTGCGTTCTTTTCGGATATGAATAGGAACGACACCCTCGAAACTTGCTGCAGGTGTATTATCTCGTTCGGAATAGGTGAAAACGTGAAAATAGCTCGCAGGAAGCTCATCCAACAAATCATAAGTTTCGCGGAAATGTTCATCTGTTTCACCCGGAAAGCCGACTATGACATCAATTCCAAGTCCGCAATGGGGGATGTTTTCTTTAATTTTGTAAATCAAATCTTTGTAAAAGGATGCTTTGTAGCGGCGCTTCATATTCTTCAGAATCTCCTGCGAACCGCTTTGCAATGGAATATGAAAATGCGGACAAAATACGTCGGAAGCCGCTACAGCGCGCAAAATTCTGTCATTGAGCAAATTCGGCTCAATTGACGAAATCCTAATTCTCAAATCCGGCTTCATCGAATCCATCAATTCCACTACGTCTGCAAAAGTTTTGCCGTCCGGAGTGCTGTAATCCCCAAGATTAATCCCCGAAATCACCACTTCCTTATAGCCGGAAGCCACAATTTTATTAATTTGCTCAGGTATCAAAGCAAATGGAATACTTCTCGAACTACCGCGCGCATAGGGAATCGTGCAGAAAGTGCAAAAATAATCGCAACCATCCTGAAGCTTCAAAAAAGCACGAGTTCGTAGCTCATTATCGGTTGTGAGTGCGACGTCGAAGGGCAAATCCTCGATACACGAAACGTTTACCTGAGTTTGTTCTTTGCCGATTAGCTGATGCACGAGCGAGGGCACACGGAATTTCTCCCGTTGACCGAAGACTGCGTCCACACCTTCGATTTGCGATACTTCTTCGGGCTTTAGCTGAGCATAACAGCCCATCACACCCAAAAAAGCATTCGGCGATTGTCGTTTGGCGCGGCGAATGAGCTTTCGCGCTTCGACATCGGCATTATTAGTCACCGAACAGGTGTTTATCAAGATTATGTCGGCAGTGGTGCCAAATTCGGTTAACGAATAGCCCAACTGCTCAAACTTATCTTTGATAGCCGCTGTTTCGGCATAATTGACTTTGCAACCTAATGTATGTAACGCTACTTTCATTCAACTCATTCTTTTTCAATACAATTAAATGAAAACGTTTATCTTGTGATTTTATTCCTTTTATCTCTGCACCATCACGACTAAACTTCATTCATTATTTAAATGGATGATTCCCAGAGCATAGATTGAGAGAGTGAAATTCTTATTACTGCTTTTTAATCGTATTATCAACGATTGAATTGCCTGTGTCTGTGACTTTGTCAGGCGGAGGAATGTTGTAGATTTTGCGTCCTTTGTAAATCTGCTCCTGCTCTTCGAGTGGGAATGCAGAAATCAGTCTGGCACGAATAACTGTGGGAGTTTCGCCGGATTGAACAGCTTCAACGCCGTCCATCATCATTTGCAAAAGGTTAATTTCATTATCGTGAATCGTCCGCAGCTTGTCACCCAAAGGCAACCAGACTATGTTTGCCATTAAAATCCCCCACAAAGTAGCTATGAACGCTGTCCCAATGTGGCGAATCAAAAGATTCGGGTCCGAGCCGACTGATGCGAAAGACAGGATGAGTCCCATCACAGTCCCGATGATGCCCATAGTAGGGGAGTAGCCGCCTAATTTATTGAAAAATCCGATATTGACCATGTGGCGTTCGGAAATGTTATGGATTTCGTTGTTGGCTATTCGGTTGAAAGTGTCGGGCGTCGCACCGTCTATACATATTTCGAAGAATTTTTTCAGGTACGGATGTTTTGCATTTTTCAATTTTCCTTCTAATGCTAATATCCCGTCTCGCCGTGCTATTGCTGCATATTGGATGATTTGCTCTAAAATTTCTTTGAAATCATATACGGGTGGATTGAAAGCGATTTTAAATAATCTGGGCAATCTTTTTATCATCGCAAAATCATGCCCGGCAATGCCTGCGGCTAAGGTCCCGACGATGACTATGGTCATACCCGGAATCAGGAACAGCATATCTGGGGTGCCACCTTCGAAGAAGAATGAACCCAATATCGCTGCCAAACCGAGCAGAATTCCAAATAAAGTGCTACCTTTCATAAATCTAATGTAATCATTCTATCTGAGAAAATCAAATAAAGAATTTCGCATAATCGAACTTCCCACTTGGAGCGAGTATCTCAATGCAATTTCTTCCATCTGCAAATTGATGGCAGTACGGGCTACGTCAGTATCTTCCTTGATTGAGCGATATTCTTTCAATCTAATTGTCTCCGAAGTAGTTTGGTCAGCAATTAATTCGAGTCTGTTAATTTTAGCGCCATTTTCGCCATTTGCTTTGTCAATTTTTTCAGTATAGTCTGCTAATTTTTTTTGCAAAATATTTAATTTATCGAAATCATCAGTATTAATATTATCGAATTCTTGACGCGGAGTGCCATCAGCCTTGAATGCCAACAGATTATAAAGCTCGAGAATTGAGTCGAATAATTCAAAATCTTCGCCAAAAATATCATTTGCTTTTGTATTAATTATTTCGGTAGTTTTTCCGTCTTTATTAATTATTCTATCTTTAAAATTGCCATGAAAAACGAGTTCCATACCCGATGGATTCTCGGCAGTTGGCGGAACACTTTTTAATTCAAATGGTACTTTATTATTTTCCGGTGCTTCTGCTAATGATTCGGGTGTTGTTTTTGTCCCCGAAAATAAATATTTGCCGTTAAAATCAATATTGCTTTGTTTAACAATATCTTGCATTATTCCTTTGATGAAAACCGAGAGCGAATGTGCGTTGCCGGAGTTTCCTATTTGAGTGGCGTCCATAGCTAATTCTCTGATTTTGCGTACATTATCGGAAATAAATTCCAAGTTTTCTTCGACTGCTCTTAATTCACTTAATGAATCATGAATAATATTAAAATAATTATCATTTTGTGCTATTTTTGAAGAAAACATTTTCGCATCAACAAAATTTGTTGGATTATCCGAAAGCGACGTTATATCTTTTCCGGTCGAAAGTCTAATTTCCTCTTTGAATTTTCGGTTCTGAATCTCGTCCAAATTTCGTTGATAGGGTATAAATGTTGATTTATGTGTTACGCGCATTTTTACCTTCCTAAATTAACAATTGTGGCAAGTAATTCATTTGTAACCGAAACAATTCGCGATGAGGCTTCGAATGCTTTTTGATATTTAATTAAACTAATTGCTTCTTCATCGAGATTTACGCCCATAATTGATTCACGTTGCGAATTTAATTGGTCATTAATTAATCCCATTGTTTGGTAACCATTTTCGGCTTCGCGAGCCATTTGTCCGATTTTACCCAAAAACCCGTTGAAATATTCAATCGGATTAGCATTGTTGAAAAAATCAGGGGATTGTGCCAAGCGCGCAATTGCTTGTGCAATCGACGAATTGCCCGGCTCACCCGCACTATCTGATAGTGGAATGTCACGGGGATTATTTTTAATATCATCGGAAATTCGAATATTAAATGCGGTTAATTCCATATCGCCCGGGTCAAAAAATCGGCGCATTGGCGGAGCACCACTTGCATCATCCAAGCCATAACCGCCCATCATCATATCGTTCACTTTTTGGGCAAATACCCGAACGAAAGCATGAAAATCTTTTGCTTCCGAAAATTCATTTCCGCTATATTTATCATTCATTTTGACATTATAAATCTGCAAGTTAGCGTTAATTTCGCCGCCTTGAGGAGTAATGTCGGTTTCGAGATTTTTCTCATTATCAAATTTGAATAATCTTACAGTTTGTTCGCCAGTGACATCATTAACAACTATCGAAGCTCGGAGCTCTTTGCTGCTTGTGGAAGTCACCAAATCTATCCCATTGACAAAGACATTGACCGTCCCGTCCTCATTTTTGCCAACATTTATATCAATATATTTGGATAATTCCTCGAGCAAATTCTCTCTCGTGTCAATATACGTCAAAGCCGAATTAGCAGAATCAGTGCCACTCCCGGCGATTTGTTTGTTGATTTCGGTGATTTGTGTCGTCAGACGATTGATTTCGGTAAGATTGGAATTGACCTTTGATAATGCTTCGTTTCGCAAATCTTGCATTCCGTAAGCGATTCTATTAATCCTGTCCGTCAAAGTCTGAGACTGCGTAGTCAGGTAGCTGCGTAAAGAAATGTTCTCGGGTTTGAGAGCCATTTCATCGAAAGTTTTGAAGAAATTTGTAATCAAATCGGCAACGCCATTATCGCCGGGTTCAGCCAAAACGGTTTCGACACGCCTGTAAAAACTTGCTTGGGTGCCGTAGTTAGTGAGTCGAGCCATAGAGTTACGCACTTCACGGTCGTAGTAAGATTCGCGAAAAGACTGCAATTTGTCGAACAAAACACCGGTACCGAGATAGTTTCCGTTGATTTTGAGCGGGTTTGTTTCCTTCAAAATGGCGGCACGACGAGAATAGCCCGGAGTGTTAACATTCGCAATATTATTGCTTGTTACATCAAGCCCCAGGCGTTGGGCTAATAAAGCCCGTTTGCCAATTTCGAGGGAAGAAAAACTCATTAATTAAGGCTTCCGCTGTTTACCATCAGACTTTCAGTAATATTGTCAATTTTGCTTATCGCTTCGGAATAGTCGGCATATTTGATTTTTTGCAGTAATTCAAGATAGTCCTTGCATTCCTGCAAATTGCCAACTATTTCGATAAAACCGCGAATCTTGGCGATTTTAGTCTCTTTTTCAAAGCTCAAAGCCATTTGTTCGGGCAGTACTTCAATTATTTTACCCATTCGCGTTTGTAGCTGGTACAGTTCGCAATCGGGCATCGAAAATATGATAGACTCGATTTGTTGCTTCAAATCGTATGCTTTTTCAATCATACTTCTGTTTAAACCTTGACTTACACTCATATCCATATCCATAATAAAAAAATTATACTCTGACATTACATACATTATTTGTGCCATTTGTGAGTATATCAATCATTTCCTTCACAGAATGCCTTGCACGATTGGTCAGCACACGGTTGCTTGTGTTGATTGAATGTAATTCAGCAATTAGTAAATCCATGCTATCTTTAAGGTTCTCAATTTCTTGGGCTTCGTTTTTGTTGCACATCTTAGCAAGTTCACTTAGCTTTATTTGGGCAGCTTTCTGTTTGGTTATTTTTAGCCAATTGGCGATAATCGTCAAACGATTGTCTTCCGCTTTTCGCAAATTTCCCGAAATTTCATCCTGAAGTGAAGTGATGTCATTTATATCTTCGAGCTTCATTTTTACTAAGGCGTTTTGCTGCCGTTCAGCTAAATTGAACAAATCCTTGAGGAGTTGTTCCTCGTATTTAAGATAAGTGATTAATTTTGAAAGCATAATTGTTGCCTAAAATTGTTTTAAGTATTTATTCACTTTTCGTATGTAATTTTCAGTTTCCTTGAAAGGAGGTATGCCATTGTATTTTTCTACATTTCCGGGTCCGGCATTGTAAGCAGCTAAAGCCAGATTTGTGTCATTATTGAATTTATCTAACATTTGTCGCAAATACCGTGCACCACCCATAATATTTTCTTCAGGGTCGTAGGAATTCGACACGCCCAAATCCCGAGCGGTTCCATCCATCAATTGCATAAGTCCTTTTGCTCCGACATGAGATTTTGCATTTACCTGTCCGGCGGATTCAGCAGTAATGACAGATTTAATCAAGCTTTTATCAAGATTGAACTTATCTGAAGCATTATTGATAATTTCATCGAATTGATTTAATCTTTGTTTTACTCGATTTAAAAAGCTTCCGCCAATTTCATTAGTTGTCTCAACTGCTTTAGAACTAAGTGGTATAGTCACATTTACCGAATTAATTTGATTTAGTTCAGCCGGAACTGATTGTTCAATAATATTTTTAGTTGGAATTTCTTCGTTTGTAAAAAATTTGTAAACTTGCTCTGCGATACCGATTCCTTTGCCCGTCGAAGATACTTTATCAGTCAGCATCAAATAGGAATAATCCATCAAAATATCGCTGCCAAAACCATCATCGCTTTCGTCATCAAGTTGAGCATTGCGGATTTCTTTAAACATCATATTCATAAATATGGCTTCAAAACCGCGGGCGGCTTTTTCCAGACCAAGCTTGTCAGATTCGGTTAAAATTATTTTTGCCGAAGAACGCACACGATTTTTCAACTCATTAATTTGACTTTCGTAAATCTTGCTTGGGTCAACTTTATCAATATTTAATTTGAAATCTTCCATATTATTGAATAATTAATTCTCCTTGTAAGGAACCTGATTCTTTCAGAGCTTGAAAAATTGATATTAAATCGCGTGGATTAACTTGCAATAAATTCAAAGCATTAGCAATATCTTGAACAGTAGGACCTTGCACGACTAAAGTGCGAGATTCTCTAAGTTCTTCGCGTGTGGTAATTTCCGCTGTTTCGGCAATTTGCGGTGGTCTAATCGTAAATGGTGCAGGTTGAGGAACTATAACTTGTTTTTGTATTGAAATTTCGAGCCCTGCATGAGCAATCACAGCGGGGAGTAATTCAACATTTCCACCGACAACGACTGTGCCTGTTCTTTCATTTATTACAACTCTTGCAATTGGGTCGCTAATTACATTAATTACTTCAATTTGAGCAATTAATTCCATTGCCTGATTATTGTTAGTTCCTGCGGGTAAGGTGACTTCCACAGTTCCGGCATCAAAAATTTGTGCCGAATTAGCGAGCCCTGCCACAGAATTAACAGCTTGCGAAATTCGTGATGCAGTCGTGAAATCCGGCTCACGTAAACTAATTCTTATTTTATTATCAATAATTATTTCACGATTAAAACTAATTTCCAGAAATAATCCGTTTGGAACGCGTCCTGTTGTCGAGATATTTTTTCCTAATCTCGAGCCCAGAGCGTTGAAATCGTATCCACCAACTGAGAGCGAACCTTGAGCCATCCCGACAATCGTGCCGTCGGCAGTAGATAGGGGAGTCATCAGCAAAACTCCACCTTGCAATGAATTCGCATCGCCAATTGATGACACAACTACGTCAACTTTGCTGCCTGCTTTCATAAATGCGGGAATTGTTGCCGTCACCATCACAGCCGCTACATTTCTAATTCTTGGGTTTCTTTCGGGAACTGTCAATCCAAATCGTTTCAGCATATTTGAAACTGATTGCACGGTATATGTAGTTTGTTGATTATCGCCGCTTTGGTTCAATCCCGAAACTAAGCCATAACCGACTACTTGCACACCACTTACACCTTCGATTACTGCAATATCTTTAATTCTTGCACCAAATAAATTCGTTGCAATTAAAAAGAATATTATTATTATATTTATTTTTAACATTTTATTTTAGAATAATATTCTTAAAAATTTGGTTAAAAGTCCGGGTTCTTGAATTTCAGAAACGCTACCATCACCTTCGATTAGTAAAGTCAGTTCGAGAATTGAATAGGAAAAAACCGAATTATCAGGACGAACATCTACGGGTCGAACAATTCCTTTAATTACAACAGTTTGCGTCTCGCCGTTTACTTTTGTGGTGCGAGTTCCTTCTATTCGTAAATTACCGTTTTCGACTACTTCAACCACTTTAGCGCTCAAACGTGACCTGATTTTTTCATTTCGCGAAGTTTGCCCACGTCCTTGATGACCTGTGCCGGTGCCAAATGAACCACCCATGGTATTATTTCCCGAGCCTGTGTTATATCCTAAATTGGCATTTACGCTCGTGGAGCGGTCGTTTTGTGTTTTCGCTGAGTTATCCGCCTGAGTATCTTCGATAATCAGCACCATAATCGCGTCACCTTCACGGAATGCTTTCACATCCGAAAATAATGAGCGAGAACTGTTTTGAATAAATTGACTATAAGCATTCACATTGAACGCTAATAAAATAATTACAAAATATAAAATCTTTTTCATTTTAATCACCTTTTTGATAAACTGTTGGCATCTAAATAAACATTTCCGTCATCGCCTACAATCCCTGTTAATGTGCCGCCACTGTCTCTTTTTATTCGTATTTGTTGTCCCACAATTCCGTCTTGTAATGCTGTCCCCATAGTTCTAATTCTAACTGCACCCGAATTAACAATTATATTAACTTTTTCACTTCGTTTAATAATAGTTTCTGCTGCCAATAATGTATTATTAATTATAGTACCTTTTGAGATATTTCTCGAAGCTTGTTTGCCAATTAATTGCTTAATATCTGTAATATTTACGGAACAATTATTATCGGAAATTATTGTTTTATATGTAAAATCAGATTCTGAAAATGTTTGCCCCACCGGAATTGTTTTATCGGCTACTAAAGCATTTATTTCATATTTAATCCGAACGGAATAATCCAAAAATTTTACTATTCTATCATCATTTCTGAATTTTATCATAACGCGATTCAATCCGCAATCTTGAATATCAGCATTTAATTCTGCATGAATTCCGGTTTCGGGGAAAGAAATATCGCTGATATTTTGAAGGATATCAACTTCGGCAATTGCTGTATTTGATGTCATAATATGATTAATAATTGCCTCTTTCAATCGTTCAGCCGAAAAGCTTGATTGCGAATATGTATTTATATTCGTTGCGATAATTAATAATATTATATATATAATTCTACTCATTTTATCTCTTCAAATTAACTGCAGTTGCAAGAATTTCATCGGCAGTGCGCACTGATTTCGAATTCAATTCATATGCTCTTTGAGCATTTATCATATTTACCATTTCTTCAACTATGTCCACATTCGATGCTTCAAGATGAGATTGAATAATTTCACCTGTATTAATGGAAGCAGGTTGCTCAAAAATAGCAGCACCTGAGGCAGGAGTTTCAGCGTAAAGATTATTACCCATCGAACGCAAACCACCCGGATTAATAAATCGTGCAAGCTCTAATTGTCCCAAAACTTGTTCATCAGTAGCGCCCTCAAGCAGCATACTCACAACACCATCACGTGAAATCATTATTTCGAGTGCGTCATTCGGAATCGAAAAACCCGGCTCTAAAAGATAACCTTGACTTGTTGTGATTTCGCCGTTACGATTTAGCTGAAACGAACCGTCGCGTGTAAAGCTATAGGTGCTGTCGGGCTTGCGAATTATGAAAAATCCCTCACCGCTAATAGCCAAATCGAGTGGATTATTAGTCTGTGAAATATCTCCTTGTCTGAAAATCTTTTTCGTTGCAACGAGTTCGGTACCCGAGCCAATTTGGACTTCATTCAGAGGTTCAACTCCTGAACGAGCTACATTACCGGCTGGTCTGAGTGTTTCGTACAACAAATCTTGGAATTCGGGTCTAACTTTCTTGTAACCCGTTGTGTTGACATTCGATAAGTTGTTCGAGATGATTTCTACATATCTCTGCTGGGCTGTCAAGCCCGTAGCTGCTGTTCTTAACGTTTTATCCATTATTTATCCTTTTATATTATTTTCAAATTTTAATAAAATCTGCTCATAGCAATAGATTTTTCAAGAGTGCTGTCGTTTGTTTGAATCACTTTGCTTCCGGCTTCGAAAGCACGTTGCAATTCAATCATCTTCACCATTTCTTGAACAATATTGACATTTGAACTTTCGAGCCATCCTTGGCGGATTACAAATTCGCCATCTTCGAGTTTCATTCCGTCAGATTCCCAAGTAGCTATGAAATCTTGATTTGAAATTCGCTGTAATGTGTTTGTGTCGTCGGGGAGCATCAGCAAAATTTTCCCTACTTCATATTCGTTGAAAAAGACTTCGCCCGTTTCGGAAATCCTCAAATTAGCACTTCTCGAATCGGTGGAAATCTGTGGGTTGGACATGAATTCTTTGTTGATAGCAATCACGCCGTTTTCGCCCATCAGTTTTTTGCCGTCGTTTGTGATGATTTCTCCGGTTTCCGAAAGAGTAAAACTTCCGGCTCTTGTCAGAAATTCTTTGCCTTCGACATCTTGAACCACGAAAAATCCCTTTCCTTCAATCGCAATATCCAATGGATTGCTTGTTTGCTCCATTGCACCGTTTGAGAAATCGTAGTATGAACCGATTGGAGGGTCGTTTTGTTCGACGTCGCCTTTGACGTTGTAAAGATTAGCCCGAGCGTCTATCAAGTTTCGCTCGAAGACTTCGGCTCTTTTGAAACCGGTCGTAGAAGCATTTGCCAAGTTGTTGGCACTTACTTCTAACCTTGTCTGGCTATTCATCATCCCTAATGAAGCCGTAAATAATTCTTTTAGCATCCATGCTCCAGATTTTTATATTAGCTCATCAAGCCTTGTGCCATTTCATTTGGCGAAAAGCTCAAATCTAAAAGGATGCCTTGTAATGCCGATGTGAAGTGCGGTATAAATTGTTAACACATATTTTCGTTCAGAATATATGCATAATTTCATGATGAATATTCACCATTGGACAATATTGTCATGACCCCAAAATTTGGTAGAGGTTTTTATGATTTTGAATGAAGCAAAACGATAAATTTGAAAATTTGCTAATCGCCAATCTTATTCAAAAAATTGAACCAAGTTTGATAGTAAGTGATATTGTTCTCGAGACCTTTGATATCATGCCCCTGACCCTCGAACAAGACCAATTCAAAATCTTTACCGTATTTTTTCAAACTGTCTGCCATCCAAATACTACCTTCGGTAGGCACACGGCTGTCATTTTCACCGTGGGTCAGTAACAATTTCCCGCGTAACTTGTCAGCATGATATAATGGTGACCTATCCTTTAACTTTTCTTCTTCAGTTGCGGGGTCGCCGGCTTCGAGCAACACCCAATCCGGTATATTGCAAGTCTTATAGAAATGAATAATATCTGAAAAACCTGCATTAGACATCCCAAATCCCCAATCAAAATTTGCTTTGTAACCATTTATTTCACCGGGGAAGGTCAATAGTCTCATGACTGCATAACCACCATGCGAACCTCCGAAAGTTCCGATTCTGTTCGGCGGTATTCCCATAGTTTCATTTACATACTTTGCGGCATAAATGACATCCAAAATTTCATTTCCGCCCAAATCTTTGTCGTTCATTGCCTTGAAATCAAAACCCCAACCATCAGAACCTCGCGGAGCTGGACTTAGAACTGTAATTCCCGCTTCAGCAAGTAAATGATTTCTAAAAACGAAATTGTTATAGCCACCATAAAAGGATTGAATCAAAACAATTTGCTTGTCTTTGGGCAAGGGATTTTTTGGTTTGTATAAATATGCATGTATTAATCTTTGTTCACCGGTTTTTTCATCTATGTCAAAAGTAGGATAGTCAATTTTTTCTATCTCAGCGTGGTAAATTTTTTCCTTCAATTCATTTGGCAAATCATACTTGACATCGAATTGAAAATTATCCTCGCTTACCGTAATTTCGGACATGATAAATTTTGTAGTAGCCGATGAACCTGTGGACATGATTTTATTAGCTTTGGAATCAATTATTACATGATTTAAATCAGTCACTTGCTTGTTCAAAATTTGCCCGTCTTTAGGATTAATCAGCATAATGTTTGTGTTAATCGGGTTTGAAGAGGTGAGAGCAAGTAATTTTTTATCAGCTACTTCGACATATTCAAAGGAGGACACATTAGCATCAAGATTAGTCAGCTGAATCGTTTCGTTTGTCAGAATATTATATTTGAAAATGTTGTTTATGTCAGTTTCGTTGGAAGTATAAAGAAATTCATTGTCGCTGTACCATTTTGGGAAAATTACAGGAGTTTTGCGTTTCATAGTTTGGTTTGTTATAACTTTCGATGTCCGCTTCTCCATATCTAACAATAAAAGATTGCCATATGCACGGTCACCGTTTTTGTTAGCGGTAACAATCAATGTTTTCCCATCTTTACTTTGCAAAGGCTTTCCCCATGTGAAGAGCATCTCGGGATTATCTCTGAAGAGTATTTTTTCATTGCCTGTTTTCAAATCAAGTATTCTTACTTCACTCAACCTGTCGTCCTTTGTTCCGAGCCTTGCTACATATATTATTTTCGTTTTTGTGTGGTCGTAATTGAAGCCGAATATATAAGGTACATCGGTTAGTTTTTCAATTTTTCCCGTGTTTATGTGCATTCTATATATATTTAGCACCTCATCATTACGCTCATCACCGTTCCAATAAAAGCAAGAATCTACTTTGTTGTAGCTTAAATCAAAAACGTTACGTTTAGAAAAATCAACATCAGATATAGTTTTACCTGCCCAGAAGTCAACTTCTTCAACGAAATCAAGATATTGAAGTTGTTTGCTTGCCCCATCTTTAAAGAAAAATAATATGCCTGATTCGTAATCAATATTGATAGAAGAAAATGGGAAGCCTTCCAAATATGGTGCAAGGTCAATTATTCTATCTTGGAAATGAATAAGATTTTCATTAGATTTTGCTTTTTCACTTTCCGGTCTTTCGCATGACATAAAACACGACACGAGTATCAAAATCGTCAGTATATATGGTTTTTTCATAATTTTGTTTGATTGAAATTAACATAAAAACAAAATTAAACAAAAATGATTAATCAATAAGATAAATGTGTGATTATGACAATAAATTAATTTTTGAAATGATAAAAATACTTTTAGTTGGGTTGGGTGGTTTTGTCGGAGCAGTTTCAAGGTATTGGATAGGTTCTTATTTTGAAGGACATTCAGAAGTGTTTTCGTTTCCTATTGGTATTTTAGTAGTCAATCTGGTCGGATGTCTGATAATCGGAATGTTAGCCGGTTTGGCAGAAAGCACAACTCTGATTTCTGAAGAAATCAAATTATTGCTTTTCGTTGGTTTGTTAGGTAGTTTTACTACATTTTCAACATTTTCCCATGACACTATGAACTTGATTACCAGCGGCTTATTGCTTCATGCTATGTTGAATGTTTTATTATCGGTTGTTATTGGTATTATTGCGGTGGCAGTAGGTTTCAAAACTATACAACTAATTTTTAACTGATTTGGGTAAACAAAATGAGCGAATTAATAGAAAAATTGAATAGATTAAAAAAAGAACGAAATGCAGTAATTTTGGCGCATTACTATCAAAATGCCGAAATTCAGGATGTTGCTGATTTCATGGGTGATTCACTTGCTTTGGCTCAAGAAGCGAAGAAGGTCTCAGCTGATGTCATTTTGTTTTGCGGCGTGCATTTCATGGCTGAAACAGCAAAGATTTTGAATCCGACTAAAACCGTACTCGTGCCGGATATGGATGCCGGATGCTCTCTCGCAGACAGTGCTCCACCGGATTTATTCCGCAAATGGGTGGATGAGCACCATGACCATGTGGTGATTTCATATATTAATTGTTCGGCTGATGTAAAAGCAATGTCTGATATAATTTGCACATCATCCAATGCTCACAAAATCCTTAATTCAGTGCCTCTCGACACTCCGATTTGTTTTGCTCCCGATAAATATCTCGGACATTATCTTTCCAAAAAATTAGGTCGTGAAATGGTACTTTGGGATGGCTCATGCCAGGTACACGAAATTTTCTCCGAATCTGAAGTCATAAATTTGATGAATCGCTATCCCGATGCGGCTGTCTTGGCTCACCCCGAATGCCCTGAAAATATCCTTGATTATGCCGATTTTATTGGCTCTACAACGGCAATTATCAAAGAGGCAACAACTTCAGTGCATAATGACATCATAGTATTGACCGAATCGGGAATAATTCATCAGCTTCAAAAAATTGCACCGCATAAAAATTATATACCTGTTCCAAGTTTGGAGGGCTGTGCTTGCAATGAGTGCCCGTATATGAAATTGAATACGATAGCTAAAATGGTTTCTGCACTCGAAACACTACAACCGGAAATAATCATGGACGAATCTCTACGTTTGCGTGCCCTTCGTCCCTTAGAAAGAATGTTGGAACTAAGTTAAAATATTATGCTCGAATACCCACAATACAAGACCTTGCCCAAATCATACGTGGATAATAAAATTCGCGAATTCATTGCCGAAGATGTCCCGGAAGGCGATATTACAACGATTTCGACAGTCCCGAGCGATAAAAGAATCAATGCTTATGTTGCTACAAAATCAGACATCGTTTTTGCAGGAGCTGAAATATTAAAGCATATGTTTGAGGAATCATACGGGCTTGAACTCAAAGTTAAGGACGGCGATAAAATACGTGCAGGTACAGTGATAGCAAGAATCGAAGGTTTAGCACGGGAAATTTTGATTTACGAACGCATTATTCTGAATTTGCTACAGCGTTTGTGTGGAATAGCTACCGATACTGCAAAATACGCAGATTTGGCAAAGCCATATGGTGTTAAAATTTTAGACACCAGAAAGACCACTCCGGGTTTACGACTATTTGAAAAATATGCCGTGACTTGTGGTGGCGGATTCAACCACAGACTTAATTTATCGGAAGGAATTTTAATCAAGGATAATCATATTTCCGCAGCACAATCGGTTACAAATGCGCTGATTATGGCAAAAAACACTGCTGCCGGAAAGCCAATAGAGCTTGAAGTGGACACAATCGAACAAATCAAGGAAGCCTTATTGAATCCACCCGATGGATTTTTGTTAGATAATATGAATAGAGAAACGACTATTCAAGCCGTTCAAATTATCCGAAATCACCCTAATGGCAATGATATTTTTATCGAATCATCAGGTGGTATCAATCTAACAAATATTGAAAATTATTTCACAACCGGAATCAATGCTATATCAATCGGGGCTCTGACTCATAGTGCCAAAGCCGTTGATATTCATATGGAATTTGATTAGTCTTAATCAAATTTTATTTTCAACATCGAAAAGTCATCGTCTAAAATTTCCTTGCTCCCAAGAATCTTTACTTTGTTGAGCAATCCGTCTATTTCATCGGCATTATCGTTTTTGGTTTCATTTATAAAATCTGCCATTTCGTCAAGTTCCCAAATAGAGCCGTCATGAAGTTCGATTTCGTAAACACCATCGGAATAGACATAAAGAAGTGAACCTTCGGGAACATTGACTTTTGTTGCTTTAAACGGGAAATCAGGCAAACCTCCAATTATAAAATTATCATTCATAAGTTTGCTCATATTGCCTTGTCTATCAATTAATAGGGCAGGAGGGTGCCCGGCACTGATGTAATCAATAGTTCTTTCCGATTTATTATAAACTCCATACCAAATTGTGAAATAGAGTCCGTTATGGTCTGACATCTGGAAAGCTTTATTTAAAGCTATTGCTACTACTGCAGGGTCATGAAAATTGAGCGTTGACAAGGCATTGCTTTTTAAGAAATTCATAGCCGAAACTGATAATAATGCTGGACCTACCCCATGACCGCAAACATCAAGCAGATAGATTGCAAAGTGATTGTCATCTAACCAATGGTATCCGAATGAATCTCCACCTAATTGAGCAGAAGGGATAAATCTCCAAAATGTCGAAATACCGTCTTTACTGATTGCTTCAGGAAGCATAGAAATCACATATTCGCCCGCTTTATTCAATTCTGAAGCTAAGGCTTTTTGGCTTTTCTCTAAGGATTCGTACGCTTCATTTCTTTGCAATAAATTTATATATGCTTTGGAATGGTAGCGAATACGGGCTAACAATTCGATTTTATCAGGCAACTTTACAATGTAATCGTTTGCACCGGCTTCAAACATCTCAGCCTTTGTCGTGGCTTCTTCTTTAGATGATAAAACTATAATCGGCACATCTTTTAATTCTTGGGAAGCGCGATAAAATTTAACCAAAGTCAGCCCATCAATATCAGGCATTATCAAATCTTGCAATATCAAAGTTGGTTTGATTTCCTTTGCTGTTGGCAGTGCTTTTGCAGGGTCTTGACAAAAATGGTATTCGATATCATCGAATTGTGATAGCATTCGGCGAACTTGCTCTCCGACTATCAATTGGTCGTCAACCAAAAGCACCTTGATTTTATATTCCTTAGGTGTGATTTTTAACGGGTTCTCATTTTGCATAATTTATCCTTATTATATAATAGTTCTCTTTATTTTGTCGGCGATTTCAGCCGGATTTAAAATTTCCATTGCAGCATCTAATTCAGCAGCGACTTTCGGCATACCATAAACGACCGAACTTGACTCATCTTGAGCGATTGTCAGCCAACCGGCTTTTTTCAATTTTAGCAATCCCTTGGCACCATCATTGCCCATTCCGGTCAATACCACAGCAATTCCTGTTCCAACCCAATTATCATTGATGGATTCGAAAAAGCGGTCAACTGAGGGTCTGTAATGGTAATTTATCGGCTCGGGTGTGTATTCGAAATATCCCAACGGGTCAATAATCAAATGGTCGTTTGTTCCTGCTATGTAAACGCGCCCATTGATTGGCTTTGTTTTAGCAACGGCGATTTCGACAGGCAATTCTGAATATTTATTCAACCATTCGGCTAATCCGTCAGCAAATTTGCTATCCACATGTTGAACGATAACGATTGCTGCGTTTAAATTTGCCGGTAAATTGGACAAAATCCCTGTCAGAGCTTTCGGACCGCCTGTTGATGAGCCGATAGCAACCATATTTACTTTATTACCGGAATAGCTTGCACTTTGCTTTTTCTCAAATTGCGAAGTATAGCTGATTAATTTCCTGATTGTTTTGATTTTTTTTACTAAATTATCTCCACCAATCAGATTACCTGCTTCATCCAATACAGGAGTTGCAACAACATCTAAAGCACCGTAACCCATCGCATCGAAAACTTTAGTGCGATTAGTATTCAGCGAGGTAGTCACAATCATAATCGAACATGGATTGCTTTCCATAATGATTTTAGTTGCAGTCGCACCATCCATTACCGGCATCATGAGATTCATCAAAATCAAATCCGGTTTGTCGGCATTGAGTTTTTCAATTGCTTCGGCTCCATTGGTGGCAGTCCAAACAATTTCAGTAGCGTCTATGGATTTTATAACTTTTCGGAGTATTTCAATTTCAATCAATAAGTCATTGACAATGGCTATTCTCATTTCTTAAGGTGTCCCTATCAAATCGTAAACGGCATTAAGTAAAGTGTTATCATGAAAACTGCTTTTGGTCAAATAATATGAAGCTCCCGCAGAAAGCCCGGCTTTTTTATCATCTTCTCGGTCTTTGTATGATACAATCATAATTGGCAAATCGCGATATTTAATATCGTTTTTGATTCTTTTGACCATTTCGATTCCATTCATCCGCGGCATATCAATGTCCGAAATCACCAAGTCGTAGTTATCGCGATGCAAAGTATTCCAACCATCAATGCCATCAACGGCAACAGTAACTTTAAAGCCTTTGTTCTCGAGAAGTTTGCGCTCAACTTCACGAACTGTTATCGAATCATCTACCACGAGAATATGCTTTAGTTTCTTGTCGCCTTTTTGGGGATTGATGTCGGCTTTTTCCAATTTCCCGGATTTGATAATTACATCTATAGACCTGACCAAATCATCAACATCCGTAATCAAAACAGGAGTTCCGTCCTCTAAGATTGCTCCTGAACTGATGTTTTGGATTCGCCCTAACTTTTTGTTGATTGGAATAACCACTAAATCTGTCTGGCTTATGAATCTATCCACAGACATCCCGAATTTGCTCAATCTATCGCTTACAACAACAATTGGATATTTAATTCTTTCGGTTTTGACTCTTTGTATTCCGAAAATTTGCGAAGCATCAACAATCCCGATGTTTTCACCTTCAAGTTCGCAATAATAATGATTTTCCGCTTTTTTCAGTTCAGATGTTGAAAGATGCACTATTCGTTCGATTCTTGAAAGCGGGATAGCATAAGGTTCACCTGAAATTTCCACCAATAATGACCTCAAAACCGACAATGTCAAAGGCAATTGGAGTTGGAAAATGGTTCCTTTGTTTGGCTCCGAATCAACGCGAATCATGCCGCCAACTTCATGAACCATCGAAAACACAACATCGAGCCCGACACCGCGTCCTGAAATTTCGGTAACTTCAGTAGCAGTTGAAAATCCGGGCAAAAACAAGAAGTCGAATAATTCGGATTTTGTCATGAACTGAGCCATTTCAGCTGTTGTAAATCCTTTGTCAACAATTTTTTTGCGGATATACTCGGGGTCCATGCCTTTGCCATCGTCTTCGATAAAGACCATCAACATACCCGACAAATGCCTTGCTTCCAGCGTAATTGTCCCCGTTTCATTTTTAGATTTTGATGCTCTTTCATCCGGCATTTCAATACCATGGTCTATAGCATTTCGGATTAGGTGATTGAGCGGAGCTTCGAGTTTCTCGAGAATATCGCGGTCAACTCTGGTGCTTTCGCCTCGAATTTTAAATTCTACTTTTTTACCAAGCTTTTTGGAAATATCCCGCACAAGTCTCGGAAATCCTGCAAGTCCTTCGGAAAAAGGCTTCATTCGAGTGTCTATCGCTTCATTATAAAGCCTGTCTGTGAGAATTTCCAATCGGCGAGAAAATTGGTCGAAATCATCAATATAATCACGCAATTCACTCAACAACATATCCATTCGTTTTGAAGCGTCACGGAAATTTTCGTTAATCTCTTCGGAAATATTATATGGTTGAAGTTCTTGATAAATTGATTCCTTCAGCGTATTCAACTCAATAATTCCGTTTTTCAATATTTGAAGCTCATTTCCGAATGGGCGGAGCAATTTTGTTTGGACCAATATTTCGCCTGTCAGACCAAGTATTTTGTTCAACCTATCAGACAAAACCCGCACGAATCTATCGTCAGTCTTTTTGGCATTTGCGTCAATCTGTTCATCCTTCGCGGCGGCAGCTTCAATTTCCTCGCTCTGTGTTTGAACAACTTCGATGCTTTTATTTTCGACTATTTCAATTGCTTCTTTTGGTTCAATTTTATTTGAGCCGTTTGTAGGTGCGATGCTATCGTGCGCTTTATGAGAACCGTTTGTTTTGGGCTTTTCGCTACCAAATTCTTTTACAGGCAAGGCATTTAAACTATCAATCAGGCTTTTGATTTTGTTCGTTGAATTATTCAAAACATTAGGAATTTCGGCAATTTCATAATTTAGAAGTGATGTATAAAAATCATTGCATTCCAAAAGGACTTCAATATCGGCGGAATCAATCACACGCTTCTTTTTCATCACTGCATCGAGGATGTCCTCCATCGAATGCGCCAAATCAACAGCTTTATCCAAACCGACAATTCGTGCTGCACCTTTGATTGAGTGTGCTGCGCGCATCAGTGGTTCTACGTTTTGCGGCGAACTGTTCTTTTCGAGATTGATTAATCCAATTTCCAAAGTTTTGGTATGGGATTCCAACTCAAGCCGGAACAAATCCAGCATTTCCATGTCTATTTCATTTGACATTTGTCATCACCATTTCAATTTTGAATTAATCATATCATACAATCTGTTTGTATCAATAATACTGACGGTTTTATCCTCAATTTCAAATGTATTTGATGTCAAAGTTGTTTCCGATTTTGTGATTGTTGCGGGTGCCTTTGTGTAGTGCTGTGTATCGGATTTGAATACCCCGTAATGTTCGTCAACCGGAATCACAAAGCTATCTCCGGAAGTTTCTAAGACCAAAAGCAATTTATATTTTTTGGAATCACCGTTTTCTAAAGGTTTAACTCGATTCAGACTCAAAAACGCAGATAATGAGATGCACAAGAGTAGTTCACCGTTTACGTTAGTCAATCCCAAAAGGTAATCGTTCGTTCTTCCCGGAACGTAATGAACAAATTTAGAATCCACTGCCTCTTTGAAACAAACTGTTTTTACGGCGAGCCATTCATCTGCAATTCTGAACACTATCAATGATTCCTTCGATTCAGACTCGATTTCCTTAGGCGAGCTGATTTGTTCTGTCCATTCGTCAATCAATTCTTCTGGTATTTCACGCTTAAACAGCTTTCTACCACCCTCTGTATAAACGAGGCAGTTTTTGCAATGGTCATAATTTGCTAGCAAATCACACGAATTATCTCCGTAAATACCGATTCTGTTCCAGCATTTTGGTCCCTTGTCCGAAATTATTTTTTCTAAATTTGCCATCACTAAGAATTACTTTGTTTTATAAATACGCGTTCAGCCCGCTCTCTATAAATATTTGCTAGTTCGTGTTCGCCACTGCTTTCGTAAATCAAGCTCGTATGAACTAAGGACTCGTAATGGTCAGGATGCAAATATAGCACTTTATGAAAATAATCTTTTGCTTCGCTGATTTTGCCTGAAGCATTGCTAATTAATCCCATCACATATAAAGCCCGATAGTCTCCATTGTCGCTAATTAGCAGTTCATTGCAAATTTGCTCGGCATCAATGTATGAACCTTGATTTGCTAAAATTTTGAGTTGTTCGTAAAGCTCGTCTTTATTTTCACCCTGACTCTGATGATGTTGTTTTTCAGAAATTTTCGGAATCATTTTAGTTGTTTTAGGCGTCGCTTTTTCAGTAGTTTTGATGTTGGATTTTGTAAATAAAGTCGGCTCGGAAGTATTTGAATGAACGATTTGTTTACAAGCGAAAGCCATGTCATGTTGGACATGCTCGAAGTGATTACGCGTGAAATAAGCAGTTTCAGACAAACCTGCAAACAAAACACCTTCGCTGCGGAGCAACCTATTGATGTTTTGCAAAACTGCATTACGAGCTTCGACATTCAAATATATCAACAAATTTTTACAAAATATATAATCAAATTTTGCTTCGTTTGCTAAGAAATTGCTTTTTACAATATTTGCTTGTCTGAAGTCAGGAATTGATTTGATTCTACTATCAATTGTAAAATTATTATCATTCGTTGGTTCAAAGTACCTTTGTTTGAAATTTGCGAAATCGCTCCGGAATGATGTTCTGCCATAAATTCCGTTTCTTGCTTTATTCAGCGATACAGGATTGATGTCCACAGCTACAATGTCAAATTCCGTAGTTTTGAAGCCAAGGTCTATCAATAGCATTGCAATCGAATAGGGTTCTTCGCCGGTCGAACTCGGGGCGGAAAGTATTCGCAATTTATTGGATGATGTGTATTTGAATCTTTGATTAGATAATTCTTGCTTGAGAAATTTGAAACATTCTGAATCTCGGAAAAACCAAGTCTCTGCTACTGTTAGGTCGTTGATTAAATCTTGAACTCTGTTGCTATCCGACATCAGATGAGCAAACTTTTGATTGTCTAATTCTGCTTGACTGACGTGTTTGTTGATGGCACTTGCTACAGAAATGATACCAATTGAGTCGGTATCAATGCCCATCTCACTTTCTATATATTTGATTATTTCGCCGAAATCAGTCATAATTGTAAAATCGTTTGAAATGAAATAAAATTATAAATAATTTTCAATTGTGGTAATTAACTTTTTCAAATTGACTAAATGCACCATTTCAAAATCTATCAAAAACACCTCATCAATAAATGGATGAGCAGTGTAGCTATTGATTTTTTCCTCTTGATAATTAGAATCAAGACTAAATGTTTCCGAAACTTCCTCCGAAATTATTCCGAATTCGATTTCAGGGATTTCCGTGTCTCTTACGACGATAATTCGAGTGCTCAAGTAGATATTTGTGTAATGCTGTTTGAGATAATATGCCAAATCGAATACAGGAATTAGCGAGCCTCTGAAGTTAATCAACCCTTTAAGATGCTCGGAAGACTTGGGAATAGGGGTTATTTTGACAAAAGGGATAACTTCGACTACATTGTCTATATTGATGCAATACCTCGAATCATCAATTGTGAAAGGCAATATCATCATAAGAATTACCCTTTAATCGTAAATTTTTTCAATTCTTTGTTCAAGCCAACTACAGCGTGATTCAGTTGTCCGGTTGCGTTGTTAAATTCCATTATGGAATCTCGCGTAAATTTTGCTGCATTGTTCAATTCTTTCATTGATGAGTTGATTTCCTTTGAATTTCGTGATTGTTTTGTAGTCGAATCATACACATTTGCTATAACTTCGGGCAATTTATTGGCACTCGAAATCAATTCACCTAATGTAGATATCAATTCGGTAGCTTTATCAGTGCCGCTTTTAGTTTGTTCAGTATATTTGATAATCGAATCGGAACCTTCTTTGACGGCAATTTGCATTTCTGTAATCATATCTTCAATTTCGAGTGCAGCTATTGCAGTTTGGTCTGCGAGACGGCGAATTTCACGTGCTACAACGGCAAACCCGGTTCCGAAAGCGCCTGCTCGCTCGGCTTCAATCGAGGCATTTAGAGATACCAAATTTGTCTGATTTGCCACTTTTGTAATCGTTGTGATTACCGAACTGATGTTTGTAGCTCTGGATTTGATTGTCTCAAGTTTTTCCGAAATATCAGTTGAAGATTCGGTCAGCGATGACATATTTGTTTTCAATTGGTTCAAATTTTCGAATCCTTCTTCAGCAAATTCAGAAGTTTGCTTCGCCATTTTGTTCAAATAATCGGTTTGAACTGTCAAATTTTCAGAAGCATCGGCAATTTCGTTGCTCAATGAACTCACTTGATTAGTCAATGCGGCTTGCTCGGCTACAATCGTTTCAATTTCCTTTGCTGACGACGTAATGTTGCCTGTTGATTCAGACACTAAATCAGCTGAACTTTTAACTTGCGTGAGTAATGAGCCCAAATTGATTGTCATTTGGCGAATTGCACGAAATAATTTTAAAATTTCATCACGGATATCAGCTTTATCTTCTAAATACTTCTTGAACATTCCGATTCGTTTCGGGTCATTAATTTCATACACAGCGGCAGAAATGTCACCTTTGGCAATGAGTTCCGTTATTTCAGTAACTACTTTGATATGGAAAGCAATTTGAAGGGAAATCATCACAACCAACACGATTGCTATTGTTAATGCTAAACCCGTAACTGCAAATGCCACTAATCTCCGCTCTACAAAATAGTCTAAACGTTGCTTGAGCAGTGTGTTCAATTCCACATTTGTCGAATTCCAAAAGACCCAACTTGATTCGGTGACTTTGAGTACCAAATCCATGAAATCATCTTTGTTTACAAGGCTCACAGATTGGTCAGTGTATTGCTCGGTATGTTTGAGCAAAATTTCAAAATTACTGCTGAATTCTAAGTAATTAGGTCGTAAAACATTCGACAAATTCGGGTTAGTACCGTAATATTTGCTATCATTTTGGATTGAAGTGTTCAAAGCGGAAAGCATGTGTTCAGTATCAATAGTTAATGAATTAGCCAAATATCGCAAATAGCCTGAATGTTCTGTATCGGGGTCAGTCAGGAATTCTGAGGCTGATACCACGTAATTTGAAAATCCTGTCTTAAATTTGGGCAATGAAAGAAGAGTTATATCCATCAAATAATAAGAATCGAGGTCAGGGTCGAGTATCAAACCCGATTCATCGCCTACGAATCGTGTTAGTTGATTAATCAGGGCAAATATTGTGTTGTAAAGCTTTGATGTTTCATTGAAATGTGCACTCTTACTAATTTCGCTTAGATTTCGCCATTCAGAATGTATTGATTTCGGCGTATATGTGCGGTGCAAATCGTCATTGAGCAATTTATAAGCAAGTTTATTGTAATTAGCCTGTTCGTGGATTAAATAGTCCAATTTGTTCAGATTTTGGTCAATTTTGTTTGAAAGGGAATCTCGGCGTTTGTTAAGATCTTTTGATATTTCAAGATAGGAGTCATCATTTATTGCCATTGTCAGAATACTATGCTCACTAAGTTGACTTAAGGTCTCGACAACAGGTTCTAATAAAATGTTTCCGGAAATTTCCATTTTGACTTTTTCGATGTTAGTATCGTAAGCTGAAAAGACAAAGAACATGAGCGATGCTATCGGCAATATAAAGACAAGAGTGCTAATGAGCAATTTGACCCAGATTTTCAGATTTTTAAACATACCACTTTTATCCTTATCAACTTATTTTAAATTTTGATACTTCACTTTGCAAGCCTTTTACTGCATCGTTCAAATTTTCTGTCGCTCGTTTGAATTCTGTCAAAGAATCCTTAGTTTGTGTAGCTGTCATACTTAATTGGGACATTGCTTCGCTAATTTGCTCGGCGCTCTTAGATTGATTTTGTGTTCCGGTACTAACATTTTCAAATTCGGGAATCAATTCCTTCACTTTTTCGATTATAGAAGTCATTTGCTCACCGATTTCACCGATGCTACTTGTTCCGCGTTTGACTTCCTGCCCGAATTTGTCCATTTCCATTACACCTGACGAGACCGAGCTTTGCATTTCGCTTACCATGTATTCGATATCCTTTGTTGACACTGCCGTTTGGTCTGCCAACCGGCTTATTTCTCGTGCAACAACCGAAAAGCCCTTGCCGTATTCACCTGCTTTTTCGGCTTCAATCGAAGCATTTAAAGACAGTAAATTCGTTTGCTCGGAAATTTTGTTAATCGTGGTAACAACTGTCGAAATCTTATTTGCTTTATCATTGATTATTGATAGCTTCGAAGTGATTGAATTAGTAGCTTTTGCCAAATCATTCATTGCCTGCTCCATGTTTGTCAAACTTGATTTGCCGTCTTCAGCCAAATCTGCGGTAACATTTGCATTTGTACTGACTTTGATGATTTTGTTTGCCAATAAATATGAAGTTTGAGTGATTTCCTTGCTTGTTGCCGAGACTTCTTTCGTGGATGCAGCTTGTTCGGCGACTGTTGCTTCGAGTTCCCGAGCCGATGCAGCGATTTGAGTTGCCGATGTGGTAACTTGAATTCCAGAACGCTGTACTTGACCGATTAATGAGTCAAGATTGTTTATCATGGATTCAAAAGATTTGTACAGTTTATAAATGTCATCTTTCAGATTGCTACTTTTATCGGAAGCAAATTTTGCAGTGCTTTTGAGTTTTTCCAGATTGATTTTTGCATCGTGGATGTCGCCTGTTGCTATATTTGAAGCTAAAGTAGTCATATATCCCAATGGGCGAGTCATGCGTTTAGCAAAGAACATTGTCAGAATCAATATGATGAGCAAAGTCACAATAATCAGCACCAAATAGATGTTTTGCAAATCAGAAATCGTAGCTTCGATTCTATTTTGCGAATCGTGATAATCATCCTCGAATGCTCCTGCTCCAATAACCCATCCCCAAGGTTTAAAATATGATACAGCCGAAAGCTTCGAACGCGACGAATCGCTTCCCAAATCCTGCCACTCATACTCTTGAATGAAAAGTTCATTCGGATTCAGTTTCATTGCATTCTCAACCATGTCTTTTACAAATTTATCTCCACTTGCGTCCGTAATCTCTATAATGGTTTCGCCATCCCGTTCACCGTTTTTGGATATTATGTATCTTCCGTAATGCGGATTGAGCGCCCCGAGTACGAATACATATCCGGTTTTGCCCACTTTAATATCCATGATTGTTTTTCGGATAGATTCGATTGAGGCAATGCGCTCACCTACATAAATCATACCTTCGATTCGCCCGTTTATGTAATATGGCTCGTATGCTGTGACATACCAATCGTTGACAACAAAAGCAACACCATTGTAAACTTCTCCGTTCATAACTTTGGAAATTACGGGATTTGCTTGTCCGTCAGGATTGACAGCCGGAATGAACGTGCCAATGGCGCGTTTGCCATCGTGAGTTCGGACAGATGTAGCTACGCGAATCATATCGCCTCTTTCATTAATTCGCTGAAAGAGAGTTACAGTTCCCAAAACCTGTTCGGTGACGATATCTACCACATGAGTATTCTCGTCAAATGAGATGTTTTGACCAAGCCATTTAGAGCCTATGTTAACCGAAGGAAGGGACACTTCAGTGATTTCTCCGGTGAATTGATTTAGTGCGTTCCATTTTACAAGTGGGTTAGCGAAATTGAATCCTCCTTCGCTTTTAATCGTTTGCCGAAGGACATTCAAAGCGACCTTGTTTTTTTGCACGAAAAGTTCATTCGCCGTCTCAATAATTCCATAAGCATCTTTTGAAATTTGACTGATATTTACCCTCGATAATGAATCGAGTTCGGTTTTCGTTCTTGATGTCAGTTCAAATTGCAAGCGTGCTGTAAAAATTAAAATCAAAATAACGGGCGATAATGCTGCCGAGACAGTCAGAATCATGAGTTTGCTCTTAAATGTCAATTTCACCGGTACTTCTCCGAAATATTTTCGTCTATTGGTTTTAAAACAATCCACAAATTAACAAGAAAAATTGTTTTTTTCATATAATTACTTAGACTAAATTTGAATATTATGAAATTAATCAAAGAAAAAATGTTTTTTATAAAGATTTTCTGTGTTTTCATTTTTTACTTTTTGTTGAACACAACTCAAGCAATCGCCCAAAAAGACCTTGAATCGAGAAATAGTGTGCTGAAATCGCTCAAAGATAGTATTGATTACTACTATCACACATTTGATACAGCAGCTTTTACGAGGATTTTGAAGAAATGTGAATCGGAAATTGTTCACCACCCCAAAGGTTATTATGCGAACTATTATGCAGGAATGCTCAAACTGATACTGGGAAAAATCAACTATAATATTGATTCGGACTACGCCTACGAGCTTTTCACTGAAGGAGTAGAGAATTTTCATGTTGCTGAAAAAAGCAATCGTACCGGGGAAATTTGTGCTTTGTTATCGGCTACATATGGCAAAAGGTCATCACTTTCGGGGCTTAATGCTATTTTCTTGGGGATGAAAGCTAAATCGTGGATGTACGATGCTGCAGAAATTGAAAAGCAAAGTACTAAAATCAATCTTGTAGCAGCAACACACTTGATGCACTTGCCGGCATTTTACGGAGGTGATAAGAAAAAGGCTCGCAGACTATTAAGTGATGCTTTCGAAATTCAAAAGAAAAATCAGCCAAGCGATTCCTTAGCATTGAATTGGGCTGATGATGCCGAACTTCATGCATATATGGCACAACTCGAGATTTTGGAGAAAAACTATGAAGAAGCCAAATTTCATATGGCGGAAGCTTTGAAAATAAAGCCGAATTATGGATTCGTACTATATGATTTGAGCAATCAACTCAAGAAAATAAAGCCCTAATCTTCGTCTTTGATGTAGATGTCTAATAATTGTCGCCCATACTCGGCATAGTCTAATCCATATCCGACAACAAACAACTCAGGAATTTCGATACCGATATATTTAACGTTAATATCAACTTTTCTCGAGTTAGTTTTGGATAATAGAGTAGCCACTTCAACTGATTTTGGATTAAACGATTTGACAAAGTCCAATAAGGATTTCAAAGTATGACCTGTATCAATAATGTCCTCGACGATTATAATATCTTTGCCTCCGAAATTTTCGCCCAAAGATTTAAGAGTTACATTTCCGGAACTTTCCATCGCGGAGCCGTAACTTTTGGCACTAATCACTTCAATTTGCGATTGGAGATTGACACAGCGAATCAAATCGGCTGCAAAAAAGATAGCACCTTTCATCACTACTAAAAATAGGGGAGATGAGTCTGCATAATCCTTTTCGATTGATGCAGCCATTATTTTCATTGATTCATTAATTTGTTCTTTAGAGAACAAAATCTTGAATTTTACGCCATTTATTTCCATTATATCCATGATTGCCTACTTTAGCTGAACAATTTCAGCTTTTAAGAAAGTTTTAGTTTCACTGTCAATTTTAAATTTCTCTCCGATTCGCTTCCCAACAACCCAAACAGTTTCATATGTATTTCTGACGATGATGATGTTAGGCTTTTCGAGCAAAGAAACCTTCTCATTTGTCAAGAAATCGCTTATTTTCATCTCGCCGGGTGCTCCCAGAGGTTGGAAAGTGTCACCTTGTTCCCAATTTCGTATTTCCACGTAAGTCCCGACTTTATCATAATCAAAGTATTCAATTTCGGGGTTCTCGATAATTTTCACTGCACGTTTATCAACCAATGTGAAAACGATTTTGTAACCATTTACACGATATTCGCTCGGCAAAGAGCCAAATACTTTTACTTTCTTAATGACGGATGATTTGGATATAATTACAATGTTTCTGTCTTTTAAGGCAAAATATCCTGAGCCAATTTCTACCTGAGTGCCACTTTGTTTGTCGAAAATTGACATGATTCTATCCACCGCAGAAAGAGACAAAGGTTGCAATCTGAAATATTTCAGCCATGCAGCTTGAATGATTTCACCTTGCATGAATTCTTCATGAGTTTGCAAAATTGGTACTTTGAGACTGAATCTCTCAGGAGTGACATCCACAACTACCGGAACCATGTGCTTTTTGACCAATTCTCTAATCAAATTATCTGCGCCATAGATTAACCTTGCAGTGCGACTTATGATTTCATCTACCGCCGGATTGTAATCAGCTCTGAGTTTCGGCATCAAATCTAATCGCACCTTATTACGAGTGTAATTCAACAACTGATTGGATTCGTCCTCGCGCCATTTCAGCTTACGAAGTTCTGCATAATTTTTAATCTCTTTTTTAGTGAAAGATAGTAAGGGGCGGATTATAAGAACATTTTTTACAAATTTTCTAACTTCAGGAATTCCACTCAAACCCGTCAAACCGGAACCACGTAACAAATTAAGTATAAATGTCTCGACTGAATCATCGGATGTATGTGCTGTAGCCATCAAATCAGCATCTAAATTTCGAGTTGTACGTTCAAAAAAGTTGTAGCGCAAATTTCGAGCTGCATGTTCGATGCTAATATTATTTTTTTGTGAAAACGCTTTCACATTGCCGGAACTATTCAAAAATTGAATATTGTATTGTTCCGCCAAATTCTTGACTAATTCTGCATCTAAATCGGATTCCTTCTCGCGAAGCATATGATTGAAATGAGCAATATATATTTGCAAACCTAATTTATCGGCTACTAAAGCCATACAATCCAACATGACTACCGAATCTACTCCACCACTAACGGCAAGGACTATTCTGAAGCCCTTTTCGATATAAATTCTTGTTTTCAGAAAATCTTCTATTGCAGCTAAAAATTTTCTGATTACCGGATTTTTTAACAATCGAGGTGCTAACTGCTTCACATCAGGCAATGAGTAGGTAAGAACTTCACGAGCGATAGGCTTAGGTGCTTGTTTTGATTGCAATTCTTGATTATCGGATTCTTTCTTAGCTTTTGAATTTTTAGCCTGTGGCTTTAGTTTAGGCTTTTCAACTTTATCTTGTTGTTTCGTGTTCTGCTTCTGTTGATTCGGATTCTGCTTCTGTTGATTCGGACTCTGCTTTTGCTGTACAACGCTTGCTTGTTGATTTAGATTTGGCTCATCCTGCTCAACTTGTATTTGCTGATTCGGGTTTTGCTTTTGTTGATTCGGGTTTTGCTTAATCTGATTCGGGTTTTGCTTTTGTTGATTCGGGTTTTGCTTTTGTTGATTCGGGTTTTGCTTTTGTTGATTCGGGTTTTGCTTTTGTTGATTCGGGTTTTGCTTAATCTGATTCGGGTTTTGCTTTTGTTGATTCGGGTTTTGCTTTTGTTGATTCGGGTTTTGCTTAATCTGATTCGGGTTTTGCTTTTGTTGATTCGGGTTTTGCTTAATCTGATTCGGGTTTTGCTTTTGTTGATTCGGGTTTTGCTTAATCTGATTCGGGTTTTGCTTAATCTGATTCGGATTTTGTTTTGTTTGTTGTGGGGGAGTAGTTATGTTTTCGATGACATTTTTGATTGGAACTTTTGGCTCATCATCAGCATCTTTAGGCTCCTCGTCGGAATCAAAAGTTATTATCGAACCGAAATTAAGTGATTCAATTTTTGGTGCAGAATCTTCATTTTCCGGTTTTGTATCAACATTTGGTGTGGATTTTGTTGATTTACGTCTTGGCGAACTTGTTTTTGAATTTCGCTTTGTGTTTGTGTCATCAGATTCAACTTTAGGTTCATCAGCAAATATTTGCTCTGCAATCGGCTCCGGTGCCTTCTTTACGTCCACAACTACAGTTTCAGTCTTTGGGCTACTCTTAGCCTTCCGCCGTGTATTCGACTTTTTACGTTGAACTGTAACACCATTAATCTCAGTTTCAGAATTTTCATTAGTTGAAACCGAAGATTCATCAGTTATTTTATCAGCAATTTCTGCTTTGGTTGTTTTAGTTTTAGCCATATTAATATATTATACGAATTATGTGATGTAACATTTCTTACGAAAATGCACAATCATGTAATTCAAATATAATATATTAATCATTGTCTTGGTTCAAAGGTATCGAAAATGCAAAAGTTGAGCCTTTTCCAAGTGTACTTTTTACCCAAACTCTACCGTGATGTGCGTCCACTAATTTTTTGACAATCCAAAGCCCCAAACCGGTAGAATTTTCACCACCTGTTGGTTTTGCACTTAGTCTGGCACCTCTCTCAAATGTATGTTTCAAATCTTCTTGTGATAATCCCAAGCCGTTGTCACTAATCTCGAAAACTACACTTTCTTTATCAAAATACGATTTCAACTTAACACTTCCACCATTTTGGGTGAATTTTATGGAATTCGAGACTAAATTCTCGACTACTTCATCAATTTTGTTGGGGTCGAGCATACATTCAGGTAGGTCGGATTGCAATGCAGTAGTAAAAATAATGGACTTATTCTTTGCTGCTATCTTGTTTCGTAAAAAGACATCATTTATTATATCATTCATATTTACTTGCTCAAAATTAATCATCATTCTGCTACTTTCGAGAGCCATGATTCTTGATACTTCTTGTGATAAATTAACGATTCTTGAAGTTGTCTGGGCTATATCGTTTATGATTTCTTGTTGCTCGCTTGCAGTCAAATCATACGAAGTCAGCAATTCCACTAAGCTTTTGATTAGTGAAGCCGGATTTTTGATGTCGTGGATTATAACTGCAAAAAGGTCATCTTTTTGTTTTTGCAGGTCTTCCAATTCCATTTTGCTCTTAGAGAGCTTTTGAACCATATGTTGCAAATCGCTGTTTTGTTTTGCTAATTCTTGAGCTCGGAGTAAGACCGCATCAATTTGCCCTCGCAATGCAGATATATCAGCTCTCAGTTTGCTATTTTCTTCTAAAACTGCTTCATGTTTTTCTAAATCAACACCTTTTGGTTCGCTAATAATTGTATCCTGCTTTTCTGTGTCATTCTTTTTCCCTTTTGAAATGTAAAGTAGCAATAATATGATTACAAGTGACCCGAGCAGAACAATTACAATCATCTCAAGATTGAAAGATGATTCAGTAACGACCTCTTCAGCGACTAAAGTATCAGGTTTTGCTTCCATACCGGCAATATGTTGATTTAAGGAGTCAATTTTGACATACATCGCAGCTTTTTCATTGTCAACTATAATTTTTAACTGTGTTTCAACTGCATTCCATTGCCTCTGCAAATCGAATGCACCAATAGTCAAAACGTAATTTCTTTCAGACAGATTTTTGTAGGAGACAGATGGAGAACCCGTTGTACGGATAGATGAATCTACTCCGTTGCTGAACTTCACTCTGAAGTAAAATGGAGTAGTATTGTCACTGCTTTGCGGGGTATTTAGCTTGTACTCGACCGAAATGGAGTCCGTATCGCTTATCGTTACTCCATTGGCAAAATCACTGATTTGCGTCCCATTGACATAAATGTTCTCGAGTACTACAGTTTTACTCGAATCAATTGGCTGGCTATACGCTTGTCTGTTAGACAATATGCTGAACAGCACTATAATAGTTAATGTCGCAATAATTTTCATTTTCATTTTACTCATGTTAAAAATTAATTTATAAATATACAAAACAAAAGTTAATTACAAAATTCTATGCCAAACATTAACAATTTCCATATATTTTTAAATTAGGATAACAATAGTCCTATTTACAAATCGTCACTTGCATTGATTATAAATTATTTTGATGAAAAATGTTTCGATTGTCGAAAAAAACTGAATATGCCATACTTGCAATGCAATATCTCGCTGAAAAAAGCGGAGAGCCTGTTTCAGCAAAGGAGATTGCTACAAGTCTCGGAATATCCTTTGAATTTTTATCAAAATCCTTACAAAGTCTAATGAAAAGCGGGCTTGTCAATTCCCAACAAGGAATCAAAGGTGGCTATCATTTGGTAGGCACACCTGATGTGATTTCAGTGATGGATATCATTCAAGCAGTAAGTGAAAATGTAGGAATCGTTGAATGTATGACGGACAGCGATTGCGTCAGAAGTTGCTCATGCGAATTGAAAGACCCAATGTCAGTATTACAATCTAAAGTTAATGAAGTATTTTCGCAGACTTTTCTCGCAGACTTAGCTAACGAAACTCAAAATAGTCAATTTTTAAAAAATGATTTCAAAATTCTCAATGGAATTAATTAGGAGCGTGACGTAATGTCCCAAGATGTTAAAGATGACGACCAACTGTTACTCGAAAACCTTGCAAAAAGTGAATATAAGTATGGATTTTTCTCGGATATAGAACAAGAATTTGCACCCAAAGGCTTAAATGAAGAAATAGTTCGATTCATTTCTCTCAAGAAAAAAGAACCCGAATTTATGCTTAATTGGAGGCTGAAAGCCTTTCGCCATTGGTTGAAAATGAAAGAACCGAAATGGCAAAAAGTCAATTTCCCTCAAATTGATTATCAAGACGCATATTACTATGCGGCTCCGGTTGACAAACCGGGACTAAAAGATTTGAACGAAGTTGACCCTGATATCCTGTCAATATATGAAAAGCTCGGAATTCCGCTCAATGAACAAAAGAAATTGCAAGGAATAGCTGTTGACGCTGTCTTGGATAGTGTCTCCGTAGCTACTACTTTCAAAGATAAACTCAACGAAGCGGGGATAATTTTTTGTCCGATTAGCGAAGCCGTTCATAGCCACCCGGAATTAGTCGAAAAATATCTCGGTAGCGTGGTTCCGCACACAGACAACTTTTTTGCAGCACTAAACTCGGCAGTTTTCTCAGATGGTTCATTTGTATATATTCCCAAAGGCGTACGTTGCCCAATGGAATTATCTACTTATTTCCGAATAAATGCGTCCAATACAGGACAATTTGAGAGAACTCTCATAATTGCCGAAGAAGGCAGTTATGTTAGCTATTTGGAAGGATGTACAGCACCAATGCGTGATGAAAATCAGCTGCACGCCGCAGTGGTAGAGCTTGTTGCTCACAAAAATGCAGAAATCAAGTATTCAACTGTCCAGAATTGGTATCCCGGAGATAAAGAAGGCAAAGGTGGTATCTATAATTTTGTTACTAAACGCGGTATTTGCGAGGGTGCTAATTCCAAAATTTCATGGACTCAAGTCGAGACCGGCTCATCAATTACATGGAAATACCCAAGTTGTATCCTCAAAGGGGATAATTCAATCGGCGAATTCTACTCGGTTGCCATGACAAATAACTATCAGCAAGCTGATACAGGTACAAAGATGATTCATATCGGCAAAAACACCAAAAGTAGAATTGTATCAAAAGGGATTTCGGCAGGATTTAGCGAAAATAGCTATCGCGGATTAGTCAAAATCACCAAAAATGCTTCCAAATCTCGCAATTTTTCACAATGCGATTCGCTACTATTAGGCGATAAATGCGGAGCTCATACATTTCCATATCTCGAAATTCAAAATAAGTCCGCTACGGTCGAACATGAGGCTACAACTTCAAAAATTTCCGAAGACATAATCTTTTATCTTAATCAACGTGGTATCTCGACTGAAGATGCAGTTGCATTGATTGTTAACGGTTATGCTAAAGAAGTGCTGAATCAATTGCCGATGGAATTTGCCGTCGAAGCGCAAAAGTTGCTTGCAATTAGTCTCGAAGGTAGTGTCGGATAATTTTTTTAATCGAAATTTAACAAGAAAATTTAAAATATAGGTAATCTAAATGGCTTTAATTGAAATAAAAAACTTAAAAGCAAATATTTACGGTAATGAAATCCTTCACGGATTGAATCTAACTATTAATGCCGGCGAAATCCATGCAATTATGGGACCGAACGGTTCCGGAAAAAGCACATTAGCTTCAGTTCTTGCAGGTAAAGAAGAGTTTGAAGTTACGGAAGGCACTGTTACTTTTGATGGCATTGACTTGCTCGATATGTCTCCCGAAGACCGAGCACGTGCAGGTGTTTTCCTTGCGTTCCAATATCCGGTAGAAATTCCGGGTGTCTCAAATGCAAACTTTTTGAAAACTGCTATTAATGAAATTAGAAAATTTCGCAATCAAGACCCACTTGATGCAATGGATTTTCTCCAAATGATGAAAGAACGTGCCAAATTAGTCGAAATCGAGACTTCATTCCTTTCTCGCTCAGTCAATGTTGGTTTTTCCGGCGGTGAAAAGAAAAAGAACGAGATTTTCCAAATGGCAATGCTTGAACCAAAATTCGCTGTACTCGACGAAACTGACTCGGGTCTAGATATAGATGCGATGAAAGTTGTGGCAAATGGAGTGAACAAATTAAAAACTGATAATAATGCTTTTTTGATTATTACCCACTATCAGCGTTTGCTTGATTATATCATTCCTGATTATGTCCATGTATTATCCGAAGGGCGAATCATAAAATCAGGTGGAAAGGAATTAGCTTACGAACTCGAAGAAAGAGGATACGATTGGGTAAAAGCAGAAGCTATCGCATAATTATAATTATTACGAAAATAGGTTAAATAAATGTCAACGAATATTTCAACATCAGAATTTAAACAAAAACTTATAAATCAATTTGATTCACTTAATGGCTTGTCCGCCGAATCAAACAGGCGCGACGCTTTGGCGCAATTTGATTCATACGGTATTCCAACACTCAAGCATGAGCATTGGAAATACACGGGATTGACTTTCTTGAATAAGCACAATTTCGATATTATCAAAAAATCAGAAGTGGATTCTTCTGTAGCTGAGAAATTTGCAAATCATCCTTTGAATGAAATTGAGGCGGAAAAAATTGTTCTTGTGAACGGATTTTCAGCTTCGCAAAATTTGAAATCAAATCAAGCCGGAGTTACAATTTCGCGACTTTCAGATTTTGATGATGCTCAAAAAGCTCAGATATCTGATTATTACGGACAAAGCATCAAATTGGAAAATAATCCTTTTATAGCTTTGAATACTGCTTTTGCACAAGATTGTATTGTAATCAAAATTGATAAAAACACAGTTGTCGAAACTCCTTTGCAAATCGTTTATTTGAATTTTGCCGATACTAATGCAATCATAAATAACCCGCGATTACTCGTAATCGCCGAAGAAGGTTCGCAAGCAACTATTATCGAATCTGTTCACAGTTTTGGCAAGTATGCTTCATTGAAGAACTCAGTTTCCGAATATTACATCTCAAAAAATGCATCCTTGGAACACTACAGAGTCCAAGACGACAGCGAATTGTCGCATACTATAGATTTTACACAAGTCAATCAAGAAAGCGATTCGCATTATCACAATGTAAATGTGTCGCTCGGCGGGCAATTTAACCGAAATAATATTCACACTTTGCTCAACGGCGAAAATATCGAATCTAATCTTTCGGGAGTTTTCATTACTTCCGGAAATGAATTGTTCGACATTCATTCCTTGGCTGACCATGCTTTCCCGAATTGCGTAAGCAACGAAAATTATAAGGGTATTTTGCATGGAAACTCGACAGGAATTTTTAATGGCAAAATCCTTGTCAGAAAAGATGCCCAAAAGACTAACGCATATCAATCGAATAAGAATGTTTTGTTGTCTGATAATGCCTCAATTTTTACAAAACCTGAGCTCGAAATTTATGCAGATGACGTCAAATGTAGTCACGGAGCAACTTCCGGTGCATTGGACGAACTCTCGATATTTTATCTTGTGAGTCGTGGAATTGGTAGGAAAAAAGCTGAAGCAATGATTTTGAATGCAATAGCCGATGATATAATCGACCTAATCAAGCACGAGCCATTGCGATTGCATCTACTCGAAAGAGTCGAAAACAAACTAAATCAATAACAAAAACGGTGTCAAATTAGCACCAAATAATAATGCACACTAAAGTTATAAAAAGTATAGATGTCGAATCGGTAAGGAAGCAATTCCCGATTTTGAGTGTTACGGTACATAAAAAGCCTTTGGTTTACCTCGATAATGCTGCGACTACGCAAAAACCTTTGTCTGTGATTGATTCTATGGATAAATTCTACCGTGAATATAATTCAAATATTCATCGTGGAGTCCATAAGCTAAGTCAGCTTTCGACATCAAAATATGAAAAATCTCGTCAGACAATTCAGGGTTTTATCAAAGCTGCCGAGCCGGAGGAAATTATTTTCACAAAGGGTACAACCGAATCAATTAATTTAGTTGCATATTCCTACGGTTTGATTAATCTTACTAAAGACGATGAAATATTAATTTCGCACATGGAACATCACGCCAATATAGTTCCATGGCAAATTTTATGTCAAAAAACCGGTGCTGTACTCAAAGTAATACCGATAAACGACAACGGCGAATTGATAATGGAGGAATTTTACAAACTATTATCGCACAAAACCAAAATCGTTTCCATCGTTCATATATCTAATAGCTTAGGCACAATCAATCCGATTAAGGAAATAATTGATGCAGCTCATGCAGTTGATGCAGTCGTTTTGATTGATGCTGCTCAATCGGTTCATCATGCTTCAATAAATGTTCAAGAATTGAATCCTGATTTTCTTGTATTTTCCGGTCATAAAGTTTATGGTCCAACAGGAATTGGAGTGCTTTACGGCAAAAGAGCAATATTTGATACCATGCCTCCTTACCAAACAGGTGGTGATATGATTAAATCTGTCAGTTTTGAAAAGACGATTTTCAATGATTTGCCACAAAAGTTCGAAGCAGGCACTACAAATATTGCAGGTGCAATCGGATTGGCAAAGTCTTTAGAATTTATAGATTCGCTCGGAATTGAAAATATTGCGGCATACGAAGCGAATTTGTTGAATTATGCTACTGAAAAATTATCGCAAATCGAGCAACTCAAAATAATTGGTACTGCAGCTCATAAATCTGCAGTGCTTTCCTTTGTTTTGGATTGTGCTCACCCGCATGACATCGGAACCCTTTTAGATATGGAAGGTGTCGCTGTCCGGACAGGACAACATTGCACAGAACCTCTGATGAAAAGATTCGGTGTGCCTGCAACAACAAGAGCCTCGTTTGCGGTTTACAATACATATGAAGAAATTGACGTTTTATATAATAGCGTTTTGAAAGTAATAAAACTTTTTAGTTAATGAAATGAGCGAAATAAACGAACTATATCAGCAGGTCATATTAGACCATAACAAAAATCCGCGTAATTTCGGTGTTATGGACGATGCTACAAACACAGCGGAAGGACACAATCCGCTGTGTGGCGACCAAATTGATGTATATGCCAAAGTTGAGAACGGCAAAATTCTCGAAATCAAATTCAAAGGTGCGGGTTGTGCTATTTCTAAAGCATCTGCTTCGATTATGACCACACTGATTGTGGGCAAAACAGTTGCCGAAGCCAAAGGTTTATTTGATGATTTTATCAATATCGTTACTGCTGACCTCAGCGACAAATGCGATACACTCGAGCTCGGCAAATTGGCAGTTTTTTGTGGTGTACGCGAATATCCCGCAAGAGTAAAATGTGCAAGCCTCGCATGGCACACTATGATGAAAGCCATTCAAAAGTCCGAATTAGATAATGCGCCTGTTTCAACCGAAGATATGGAGATTACAATATGAGCGACAAAACTTTCACACCCCAAGAATTAGAAGATGCAGTCGTAGAGTCAATCAAAACAGTTTATGACCCGGAAATTCCGGTTAATGTTTATGATTTGGGATTGATTTACGACATAAGCATTACCGGCGAAAACGAAGCCGTAATTTTGATGACCTTAACAGCACCAAATTGTCCCGAAGCAGGCGTACTGCCGGGTACAGTTGAACAGAAAGCGAAGGAAGTTGAAGGCATCACCGATGCCAAAGTGATTTTGACATTTAATCCGCCTTGGGACAAAAGCATGCTTAGCGATGTTGCCCGATTGGAATTAGGACTATTTTAACTTAACATAAACAGGTAAAAACAATAATGGCATTGAAATTTTATTTGCTTAAAATTAAAAATCTGACAAGAGAAACTCACGACACTGTTTCAATTACCTTTGAAATACCCAACGATTTGAAAAGCACTTTTGCCTATAAGCAAGGTCAATACTTAACTTTGAAAGTGCCTGTTAACGGTGTAGAGAACAGGCGCGCGTATTCCATTTGCTCAAGCCCCTTTAGCGATACCGATTTGACTATTGCTGTCAAAAAAGTTGATGACGGAGTGGTGTCTCGTTATTTGAATGATTCGCTCAAAGTAGGGGATTATTTGGAAATCATGCCTCCTATGGGCAATTTCGTTGTCGAAGTTTCCCCGGATTCGCAAAAGCATTATGTGATGATTGGCGCCGGAAGCGGTATCACGCCATTGATTTCGATGATTAAAACAATACTACATGTTGAATCAAAATCACAAGTTACACTGATATATCAAAATCGAAGTACTGATACAATCATATTTCAAAATGAATTAGAAAAATTGACTGTCAAATATAGCAATCGTTTGGTGATTATTCATATTTTGAGCCGTCCGGAAAGCGATTGGACAGGACTAAGCGGAAGATTGAATGCCGAAAAAATCAAAAGATTGATTAATGATATTGCTGTCAAAAACATTTTTTCAGCACAGTTTTATTTATGCGGTCCACAGGGCATGATGCATGAAGCAGAACTTGCTCTGAAGGAGCTGAATGTTGCCACTCATCAAATTCATAAAGAATCTTTCACCGCACCTTTACCAAAGATTGTAGATGAATCTGAGCATAATATAGTACTCGAACAAGAAGAAGAACTTACAACAAGAACTGTGAAATTGAGACTTTATGGCGAGAATTACGTCTATGAAGTAGAGCCGGACGAAACTGTTCTCACTGCGGCAATGAGAGAAGGCTATGACCCACCCTTTAGTTGCCAAATCGGAGCTTGCTCCACATGCAGGGCAAAATTGGTTTCCGGGAAAGTATTGATGGATGAGCGAGATTCGCTCACAGACGATGAAATCGAGGAAGGATTTATATTAACTTGCCAATCACATCCTCTTACTGATGATGTTTTGATTGATTATGACCAAAATTAATTTGTTTTTTACAAAAATTAACTATATATTTAGAGTAAACTAATTTTCAAATTTTATAAAGGTAAATTTATGACTGCAATAATTGATGGAATCGAAGTAGAAAAAATCAACACCGGAATTTTTGGTGCTGAAGACCAAGATTCAATTTATGTAACTCGCAGAGCAATCGAAAAAGTTTTGCAAATCCGTAGCGATAATAGTGTCCCTGAGGATTATTCACTCAGATTGGGTACTCAGAGCGGTGGATGCTCAGGAATGAACTATATTCTGGGATTTGACTCAGAAATCAGCGACAACGATAGATTGATTGAATCAAGCGAATTCAATTTCCTAATTGACAACAAGAGCCTATTTTATTTGATGGGCATCACGCTTGATTTTGTTGACGATGTTCATGGAAGTGGTTTTGTGTTCAACAACCCCAACAACGCTAAAACCTGTGGTTGCGGTGGTGGCGGACATCACTAATCCCGGCTACAAATGAAAAAAGAGCTTGTCCCGAAAGGATAAGCTCTTTTTTTTTTATATATAAGTAGGGATAGAACAGCGTTCTGTCCAAAACATAGCCCACGGATTCATTCGTGGGTGGCGTTGACAGATGGTTGGGGAGTGTTGTATTTATTTTTTTTGAAATTTTTTTCAACTTTTTTATGTTAGAAATGTAACAAAACGAACTTTGACTTGTTTATTACATATATGAGAGTGTTCAATTTCAAAATGGAAATTTGATGTTGAGAATTTACGACATAGGGCATATATCGAATCCACTCACTGTTGAGAGAGGTAGGATGTGATTGTGCGATGAACACTCGAAGCACGGGGAGCTTTGGGGGTGAGCGGAATACCCAACGCGGGAAACAGTGAAAATGCATTTAGATTTTAATAATAAAATTTATAAACAAAATTGAGTATTAACATGAAAAAATTTATTTTAATAGTAGCTTTTTTATTGATTCAAATTGAATTGATAGCTCAATGTCCTACAGGATTTCAAGGTCCTACAACAGTTACAGTTGAAATTTGCGAAGGTTGTTCTATACAAGCAACATGGTGTTGCGATATACTTGTAACTATATTTGGAAATAAACCAGCGATTCATTTTTCAGATATTTTAATTATTGGTGATTGTGAGTTTTGTTTAGAATGGATGACAACTCCAAGTGGTTGGGGTGTACCGGCAATTCCTTGGGATATGCTCATCGAAGCTGTTTTGGATTCAGATACATTATGTTTTTACCCTGCACTTAGTATTCCACCTTGCGAGCCTGCTCCACCAACGGAATATAATATAATAGTAACAAATGGAGGTTGTTATACTCGTATTGAAACTATGGAAGGTGTCAGATATACACCTTGTGATACCGATGTACAAGCTTATTGTTATGAATACTACAAGATTTGTATGGAAATTGTGAATGGACATATGAAAATGAAAGTTGAAGGACAAAATAAACAACCTGCATTCAATTGCGTTGAACAAGATTGTTATCCTATGTGCGAATGATAACTTAACACGCATGAGGCAGCGACATATAATTAGACTTTTCGTCTGCCTTATGTTCTTTTAAAATTTTAGGAGCTACTATGAAAATCGCAAATATAATTCTAATCAGCTTAATCATTTTGGCGAATGCTTCAATAGTTTTAAGTAAAATGCCAGATTTGAAATTTATTACAAAATTTAATGACATAAGTTTGCAAAACAAGGTTTCAACTTCGCTCAATCTTGGAGATACTCTTTTGTTTACATACGAAGACTCTAAATTAGATGTATCATATTTGAATATTTGTTTTGATAATAAATGTCTTCAATTTACAAATCTTGAAATGGGCATTCCGAACAAAAAAAACATTAAACTTCATGATGCCGTACATGTTAATAAAAACAATAATGAGCTATGGTTTATTACTCATGATGGCTTATTTATTTACGATGGGATTGAAATTGTAAGAAATGAAAACGTGTTTAATGAATTAGATCCTCCTAGTAAAAGTCGTTATAGACATTCTTTATACAAGCATAATAATGGAGATATTTATATTTCAAGCCCATATATTAATTTGATAAAATATGATGGTATTAAATATGATACAATTATAGCTCCCATAAGCGATGAGGAAATGTATATCAAAACAAGGAGTGCTCAAACTAGTTTAGTTTCTATTGGTAACAGATTATACTTTTTTACTCTTCAATTCGATTTAGCATATTTAGATATAGAAACTCAAGAGTATCACTATCCTTTCATAAAGGATACTATAATTAATAATTTCTTAAGTGAAGAAGAACTTTTACCGTTTGTTAAGCCTATGATTAATGGTTTGCTTAAAAATGGGGATAAATTGTTTTTGCATATTGACAAACTTTTAATTTCAAGTTTCTTTTATTATGATGGTGAAAATATTGAAAAAGTAGAACTTGACAGGGATTTGATATTTCCTAATGATTCTTCTTATCAAATATATAGTATTTATATTGATAGCAAACTTAGAAAATGGTGTTATATTCCATCCCAAAGAACGATTTATCATCCCTATGATAAAAAAGAACATTTTTTTATTGTTGATGAAGACAATAATTATTTCAGGATTGACCCGGAAAAATACGGTTTTAATCAATATACTAATTTCTCTGGTCTACATGAATTTAGTAACGGCACGACATATTTGGGCTTAAGCAGTGGTTTTTTAATTGATGACCCATTTGGAGTATCAGTAACGGAAAGTGCTCCATCTTTCTTTTTGAACAAAGTTAGACCAAATCCTTTCAAAGACCGAGCACAAGTAGAATTAACCGCTACACGTGCCGCTATTGATAACATGAAAGTAGAAATATTCGATTATCTTGGTAAAAGCATCAGAGAAATTGAACCATTCATAACATATCAACCATTAAACGGACATGCAGTTCTCGAAATAGAAACCGACGGAATCCGTCCCGGTTACTACTATCTCGTACTCACAGACCATAATGACACACGTACAATGCCGATAATGATTAAGTAATGTGGATATTCGTCCCGTCATCTATAACACATGACGGGAAGATACATTTAGGTCAGAACGCTGTTCTGTCCCTACAAAATTTCATTAATTCTCTTTCTCTTCCGAGAGGGTCTGGGTGATGTGAATTACTCTACAAAAAAAGAGGCAGTTTATGAAACTGCCTCTATATTAAGTAAATATTACGATGCTTTGGTATCGGCAGCGCAAGCACAAGCACTTGTTCCGCAAGCACTCGCAGCGGGTTCACTTTTTTCAGGTGGAGAAGCTGACTTTTTGGTATAATCAGTCTGATAAAATCCGGTTCCTTTGAACACCAGTCCAATATTTTTGCTGAAAACTCTTACAACTTCACTCGGATTTTCGCAACTGCATAAGCCTTTGGGGCTATGAGTTAGCGGAGCGTCAGCGAATTTTTGCTGATACTCGAAAGTCGTTCCGCACGATTTGCATTTATAATCATAAGTTGGCATAAATCATTCAATAATTTGTTTCAAATAATAAAGCTAAGACGATAATTCAAGTACTAATATTTTATATTCCTGATGAGTAATATTACAGCATTGGACTTATGATATGTCTCCAAACAAAATACAAACCAACTGCGATAAACACCCAACCTGTGATTTTTATAGCCCAATTTTGGAATTTATTGACATTGTCGAATGCTTTGGCAATTTTGTTAGCACTGAAAGCCAGCATCACTGCAAAAATCAAAACCGGCAACGCAGTTCCGAGACCATAAACAGTCGGCAAAATAAAAATCGAATTGAATGACATGGAAACGGGTATCAAACTCCCAAAAAACAATCCTGCCGATACGGGACAAAATGTTAGTGCAAATATAAAACCCAAGGCTGTAGCTCCGAAATAGCCTGAATTGACCAATTTCCCTTGCATTTTGTCGCTCAAATTTCCGCTCAAGCTGAAATTCACTTTAAAAACGTTTAAAAGGAATAGCCCAACCAAAATCAGACCGGGACCAATTATCAGATTCATATACTTTTGGAAAAATCGCCCGAGCTCAGGAATCGAGAAGAAACTCCAAAGTATCAGAGCAGCCAAAATCACATAAGCCAAAACACGTCCGAGGGAATAAAATACTCCGGACCAAATTGTTTTGTTGGCGCCTTTGATGTTCTTTCCAATATACGAAACAGCAGCAATATTTGTAGCCAAAGGGCAAGGACTAATTGACGTCAGAATTCCGAGCCACAAGGCAGTACCGATTGCAATTAAAAAATCGGATTCCATTATAATTCCTTCAAATATTCGCGTATCTCTTTTTGAACGTAATTACTGAAATTCTTTTCATTTCGGTTAAGTTGCCAGATTTTATCTGCGGCTTTCCATTTAGTTTCTTTGCCTTTTTTTGTCAAGGAAATGACTAAAGTTTGGTTGAACAAATCATAATCTTTCACAAAATGTTCGTTCGCTTTTTCGTCGAAGTTGACAATTTCAAACTTGACTTTGTTCGACTTAATTTCATTTGCGAATGATTTATTGACAGTTTCTACAATCATTGCTTCCATTTTCGTGCATGTTACGCATCTGAAATCGCCATGGAAATAATATACTTTAACAACATTCTCCGCTTTTTGCGAAGTGCTTGACATTAGCATAACTGCCAATGACAAGATAACGAGTGACATAATCAATTTTTTCATGATAATCTCCATTTTCAATTATTTTAATAAATCCATAAGTTGATTTTTATTTAGTAATTTACCGCTGGAAATTACTTTTTCGTCCAAAACAATCCCCGGAGTCATCATGATACCATAATTCATGATATCATTAATGTCTGTTACTTTCTCCAAAGAGTAGTCTAAGCCCAATTCCTTGAGCGCTTCTCTTGTGTTTTCTTCCAATTTCAGGCATTTTGCACAGCCTGTTCCCAAAATTTTTACTTTTTTCATAAAATTGTTCCTATATTAAACTATAAAAATAACCAATAAAACTTGACATGATTATGACTAAAATCACATAAGTAGCCGTCTTTTTTCCGCCCAATACGCTATAAATCACAAGCATATTTGGCAGCGATAGAGCCGGTCCGGCGAGTAAGAGTGATAGAGCGGGACCTTTCTGCATTCCATTGCCCATGAGCCCTTGGATAATCGGTATTTCCGTCAAAGTAGCGAAATACATGAATGCACCCAAAGTCGAAGCGATGAGATTAGCTACGTAAGAATCTCCACCTACTGCTGAATTAATCCATGCCGAAGGAATGATACCTTCATCACCCGGCATACCGAGTAAAAACCCTGCTATAATAACACCATAGAACAACAAAGGCATAATTTGCTTGGCAAAATCCCAACTATTGTTGAACCAGTTTCTGTTTTCATCGCCACTAAAATAAAGTGATACGCCCAAACCTACAATGCCCAAACCGAATGCAACCGAAGGATTAGGGAAAGCATATGCTGCAATAGTCACTATCAAAGCTGTAACTGCCATATATAACACTTTCACATTGAACCAATAATACAATATCGCTCCGAAAATCAATGATAAAATTGATGTCAAAATCCATTTATATTCATAAACATAACTTGTCCATCCTACGCCCGAATCAGGATTTCCCCAATTTGAAACAAGTATAATCACTATCATTAGTACGAAAAAGATTACGTTTTGTAACATCGGGCGTTCGCTTTCATCGCTTTCTGTATCAGCCATTTGAATAGTTCTCGATTGGGCTTCTTTGATAAAAAGCCAACTCATAATCAACCCTATAACGACACTAAACACGATAGCAGTTATGCCACGAGCTATCCCTAATTCAAATCCTATAACTTTAGCCGTCATTAAGACTGCCATTATATTGATTGCAGGTCCTGAATATAGAAATGTTGTGGCTGGACCTAAACCGGCGCCCATCTTGTAAATACCGGCAAACATAGGCAATACGGTGCAAGAGCATACTGCCAGTACAAAACCTGAAACTGATGCCACTCCATAAGCCATGAATCTATTCGAGTTCGGACCCAAATATTTCAAGACAGCGGCTTGATTGAGAAATGCACCAATTGCTCCGGCGATGAAAAATGCCGGAAGAAGACATAAAATCACATGCTCTTGAGCGTACCATTGGGTCAGCTGCAAAGCTTGGTCTAATGCATTTGTAAACCGAAATTCGTTAATCGGTACAAATACAAATGCCAAAAATACTGCCGCAATCCAAGCAAGTATTTTCCATTCTTTTTTCCATTCCATAAAAACCTCGGTTTTTGTTAGAAACCATTTGTTATTAATTTATTTAACTTTTGAAAAAACATACATCATTTCAATCGAAATCTGGCGAGAACGCTCATCATACTTTTGTGATTCCAACTCAGTGCCGTCAAATGCTTTCGGGTCTTCGAATGGCAGAGCAAATCGTGCATCAACTCCAGGCACAAAAGGACATGCTTCATCAGCTTCCGAGCAAACCATTATAGCTGCAAAATTTTCCGAAGGATTGAATTTGTCGCTGAAAACTTTGGAAAATGCCGTTATCGTATTCGCAGAATTCCCGTATGATACTTTATACACAGGATTTGTGCCTTCTTTCTCGACATTAATCTCAAAACCGCATCGTCGCATCGAATTCACGGCAGTAATATTGAATGCAGTAGCTTCAGTTCCGCCCGAAAAAGTTTCAACATTCGATATACCGTAATATTCAGCTGCTACTGCCGCCCAAATCTGAGCAATGTGACTACGTCGCGAATTATGCGTACAAATAAAATTTAATTTAATTATTTCATTTTTCGAGAATTTATTCCGAATATAATCCGATAATTTTTCGAGTTTCTCTTTGCGTTCAATCGTAAATGTCGAAAAATCTCGTGATTTTTCCAAGTAATTCAATATTTTTTCATTAATTATCATATTTTTCCCTTTTCAAATAGTTTTACGGACACAAATCCGGATTTTCGATTTTTATATCTTTTGTAGATTTGAAATATTTTTCTTTAATTTTAATTGCTACACCAACGAGGGCAATCATAATCGGAACTTCGACAAGCGGACCAATTACAGCCGCAAACGCTTCGCCCGAGTTAATTCCGAAAACTGCAATCGCAACCGCAATCGCCAACTCGAAATTATTACTCGCTGCTGTAAAGGCTAATGTCGTTGATTTTGAATAATCCGCACCTAATTTCTTGCTCATGAAAAATGAAACAAAGAACATGACTACAAAATAAATTATAAGCGGAATTGCGATACGAATCACGTCTAGCGGCAATTCCAAAATCGCATCGCCTTTGAACGAGAACATTACAAATATCGTAAACAACAGTGCAATCAATGTAATAGGCGAAATTGCCGGAATGAATTTATTCGAATACCAATCTTCGCCTTTTCTTTTTTTCAGGAAAAGTCGAGTCAGTAATCCGGCAAAAAACGGAATCCCCAAATAAATCATTACACTTTCGGCAATTTGCCCGATTGTAATATCAATTTCGAGTACTTTCAGCCCGAACCACGATGGTAAAATCGTCAGGAAAATATAGGCATATAATGAGAAAAACAGAATTTGAAAAACGGAATTAAACGCCACAAGCCCCGCGGCGTATTCGGTATCGCCTTTGGCAAGGTCATTCCACACAATTACCATCGCAATGCACCGTGCCAGACCAATTATTATCAATCCGGTCATGTATTCGGGGTAATCTTGCAGGAAAATTACTGCCAATGCAAACATCAAAATCGGACCAATCACCCAGTTTTGGACAAGCGACAAACCCAAAATCTTGACATCGCGGAAAACTTTCCAGAGTTTTTCGTATTTAACTTTTGCAAGTGGGGGATACATCATCAAAATCAGACCAATTGCTATTGGAATATTCGTCGTACCGGATTGGAAAAGCTCCCAAAATGAGGAAATTCCATCGAAAATTCTTCCGCTCAAGAGCCCTAAAGCCATTGCTAAGAAAATCCAAAGCGTCAAGTATCGGTCTAAAAATGATAATCTCTTCTGTTGCATCAGATTTTCACCCCGACTACTGTTATGCTCATGATGACTTCCGGATTTTGCTTGAATGCAATGATTTCGTCCTCATTTAAATAATCTTTCAAAATCGAATCAGGCATCTCGATATTCTTTTGCTTCAAAATTTGTGCAGACGCGAAGCCATTATCGGAAATGATTTTCATGTAATCATCTTTCAACAATGCTCCTGCAACGCATCCGGCATACATTTCAGCCGATTTTTTGACATTTTCGGGCAATTCCGCACCGGTTACAATGTCAGAAACTGAAAATCTGCCACCGGGCTTGAGAATTCGGAAAATTTCCTTAAATGCTTTATCTTTGTCCGGCACAAGGTTGAGTACACAATTGCTAATCACCACATTCACACTGTTGTCGGGGAGAGGGATTTGCTCGATCTCGCCCAAGATAAATTCGATATTGTCCAATCCGATTGCAGCCTTATTTTTTTCAGCTTTGTCAATCATTTCTTGCGTCATGTCCAAACCAATCACTTTGCCTGTCGGACCAACCTCTCTCAGAGCCACGAAGCAATCGTTTCCGGCACCGGAGCCCAAATCAAGGACTGTATCGCCTTCCTTGATGCCTGCAAATTCTGTCGGGATACCGCAACCAAGCCCCAAATCGGCATTCGGATTGTAGCCCGCCAAGTTGGTATAGTTGTCACTCATAATTGTGTAATCTATGTTATCTCCGGCACAGCAACCGCAGCTACCGGGAGCTAAACTGTCGTTGAGAACGGCTATTTGACCGTATTTCTCTTTTACGACATCTTTTATTGAACCACTTTTCATTTTTGAACCCTTTTATATTTAGCAAAATAACGAAATGATTTGCGTTTTTTATGTGCTACAAATCATGTTTCTGTCTGTAGTTTGTAGTCTCAGCCTGTCATTCAACATCGTAATATCCCGTGTAGTATGTTTCTCAATCATCGCCAAACAATCGTCAATCAGCAAGCTGCGTTCTCGATTTATCCGGTAATTGACCCACTTGCCATCTTTCTCGTCCTCGATTAGCCCTGCTTCTTTGAGCAGCGAGAGATGCTTCGAGACGGTGGAAGTAGCGAGTTGGAGTATATCGGTGATTTCGCAAACGCATAGCTCACGCTCCTTCAGCATAGAGATGATTCTCATTCTGTTGCTGTCGCTCAAAGCTTTTAATATTTTCAACATTTCTTTCATATCGTTTCGTTAAATGACGAAACGAAAGTACTGATTATTTTCCACATATGCAAAATATTTTTTTCTTGCACAATAAAAATATTTTTGTATATTGCAAAGTGAATGTGGCAACTTTTGAAAAAAGCAATGAGATTTAAGATATAGTCGCATGTAGCGACAACATGCATTAATTGTCAACAACAATTTGTGGAGGTTCAAATGGCTTTTTTTAGTATTAAAATGGGGGGGGGGTAACTCCCTTAAAAGCAATGACTTACGTCAATCACTTCGCAATAGTGGTGAAAGCCACTCGCCAAAAGATGTTCAATCTTCTACTCAGAGGAGGTGTGATATGAAACGCAAATATATTGCCTTCCTTGTTCTAACTATACTAACATTTATGTTTGTGGGAAAAGGTGAAATGAATGCACAATGTATTGTAGGTTGCGAAGCGGACGAGCAATTACCGACTTTTGAATTTGATTATCCGATGTTTACACACGACCCTATAACAGATAATTACTGTACAGTAAACGTAATCGGAACTATGAAAAAATTCAATTGTCCACCACCTGCTGCTCCTTACTATGAATACGAAGTAACTAAAGTAGAAGTCTATGGTTTTTGTACTTTGACCGATACAGAAATAATGAAAACAGCTGTCAAAGGCATTGTAGCTATGAAGAATAAATATAATACATCACCGAATTATTTGAAGATGCCAAAATGCTTTGAGAAAAGTTTAACATTACCATATTATTATATACCATGTGGTTCTGAAACATGCTGTATTTATTTTGAATCACATTGGGATAGTACCGTAGCCGATTATTATTTGGATTACATTGCATTTTCTTCAGTTTCTCCATTTCATTGTCCAAGTGGAGGAGGGTGTTTTGACTATTGTAATACAAACATTTTTCCTGAAACCGGACGCCTTGACATAAGCACACAAATGCCACCTCCTTGTTTTTCATCATGTACTAAGACAAAGACATGGCCCGAGCCTTATATCGAATACACTTATCCAGACGATGATACATACATAAATGCCCTTTATACTCTCGGTATTTCAGGCTCAAATCCTTGTTTTAGTTTCAATTTCTTCCAAGTCAAGTATGCTTATTTAGACCCTGAAGAAGCATTAGAAAAATTAACCAGAATTGCATTAAGGGATATTTGGGTAACGCATGGAAATCCACAATACATAACTTTAAATTTGAGGCAATGCTGGGCACAAAGATATTATCCTCAACAAATTTACTTCCCATGCGAAGTTTCTGATTGCTGTGAAATAGTATTTGAAATATTCAATAATGGTACTGAAGCCGAAGTTGTTTCTAATTCGACTCCGGGAACTTGCGAAGGAATTTGTTTTGATGTATGTTCAATCTTCCCAAGTGGACGATTTTCAATTCCCAAATTATCAATTGATACTGATGATTTTGAGTTGAATAACGATATTAAAATTATGCCAAATCCGAATACAGGTATATTTAATTTGGAATTTAATTCAGCTAATGATGAGCAACATTCGCTCCAAGTTCTTGATTTATTGGGACAAATAGTGTATTCGAGTGATATAATGACAAATGCAGGCATTAACAATTTGAATCTTGATTTAAGTTCACTGCCGATAGGAGTTTATTATTTGCAAATAGTAAACAAAGGATTAGTTGTCTCGAAAATTAAATTCATCAAGAATTAAGATAATTGAGCTCAACTGAGAAATAGGTGAATAAACCCGAATCCATATTTTCTAAGTATGGATTCAGGAATTTATAAAAATAAATATTATCAATATCATGAAATATATTATTCTAATTATTATATTATTTTTCTCTTTATTCGCAAATCTTCTCTCCCAAAAAGAAGCATACAATTGGGATTATGGAGGAAAATGGGTAATCACATTCGATACTCCCGATGGTGAACCGAAAGTTTTGAGAGAAAGTATAAGTAGTGCAAGCGAGGGATGTTCATCAATTTCTGATTCAAACGGTAGATTTTTATTTTCAACAGGCGGTGTGTCTGCATACTCATATACCGGAATACCGGATTCTATTAAATTGAGCAATGGTTTTTATGAACCTTTTTGTACTTTAGTTGATCTAAAAGATTATGCAAGGGCAGGGCAAACAGGATTAATTGTAAAACAACCGGGAAATAATAATAATTATTATATTTTTGCATCATTGTGCAAATTTGAAAATCATAACTATTTCACAACGAGGTATAGCATAGTTGACATGGACGGAAATAATGGAGTAGGCGAAATGATTGTTACTGATAACGATTTATTCAAAAATACGGGTGAAAAATTAATAGGCATTAAACATGGAAATGGAAAAGATGTTTGGATAATTTCTCATGAACTTAATTCTCGTACTTTTCTTGCTGCTTTATTGACTGAGGATGGTCTTGAGCCCGAAATTGTAAAAAGCACAACAGGAGTATTTCATCCTCTTTATGGTCCTTTCCCAAATGCCAATAAGTTGCATTATTCAGGTCTTATGTCTTCAAATATTGATGGTGACATTATAACTCTTATAGTACGACATACAAAAATGTTGGATATTTTAAGTTTTGATAAAATGACAGGAAAAATTACATCTCTATTAAATTTTAGTATAGATAGTCTTATTAGTAATTCACTTGCATATAGTGTTGCATTTTCTCCAAATTCTAAAAAACTGTATTTAAGCACTGCTAGTGATAATAGCAAACTTATTCAATTTGATATTTCTGTATTAGATTCAAATATTATAAAAAACACATCCGAATTGATTTTATATAGTCATTATGCTGCTGGTGAAGAAATGTCACATGGGGATTTAAAATTAGCACCTAACGGTAAAATTTATATTCATAGGGCTATTCATGAACTTGGTGCGCTCAATACCCTTTCTCTATATGTAATAAATAAACCAAATCTAACTGGAGAAGCATGTGAATTGAGGAATTATGATAAATTTAATTATCTATCTTATAGATGGAATGCCGGTCTTCCCAACTTTGTGCAGGGATTAATTGATTTTTGGGTCAAAATAATTCCTGATTCTGTTTGCGAGGGCGAAGATTTGGTTCTCCGTGTTGACGTCCAACCGGACATAACGACCAATAAATACACATGGTTCGCTCCGGATGGTACGCAATATTCCGGCAAAACACTCACAATTCGCAATGCAAAACTCTCCGATGCAGGGCAGTACAAAGTCACCGTTGATATAAACAGCACAATTCGCTCCGATTCTGTGATGATTACTATTTTACCTAAACCAATTGCAAAAATTATCGGCGATACGCTTCTTTGCGACGGTGCGACATTGCAGCTACGAGCCCAACCCGGAGCTAATTACAAATATAAATGGTCAACCGGTTCCACTTCAGACAGAATTACAATTAATAAAATTGGTCAATATATCTTAACTGTTGAAAATGAAAACGGATGCATCGCTTACGACACAATTAATGTTAAAATAGGCGATAAATTGCTTTTCTCCATCCTCGCACCCGATTATATTTGTTTGGGTGATACAATTGTATTGAAAACGAGTTTGACAGGCGAAGGCTATAAATATAATTGGTCAATAGGCGAAAAAACCCCTGAAATTGTGATTACTCGAGGAGGGGAATATTCCGTTACAGTCGTATCTGATGCTGGTTGCACAGGCACCGAAACAATCACAATCGAAGAATTTGACAAGCCCGAAATTAATTTCGAGAAATATTTGTACGAACTGTGCGAAGGGGAGAGCGTCACGCTGCGCCCACTTGAAATTATTTCCGAAAATATTTACAAATGGAACGACGGGCTAAATTCCTCCGAACGCATTATTAGCGAATCCGGTGATTATTTTCTCGTGGCAATATCGCCCAACGGCTGCACAGACACAGCCTTTGCCGAAGTCACAGTTTTCGCTCTGCCCAAAGCAGAAATTCTCGCATCGTCACTCTCAGCCTGCTTTGGCGAAGAAATCACATTATCAGCGAATAATTTCAATCCCGATTATAATTATTTATGGTCCACAGGCGAAACAAGCGAATCCATCACGGTTTCCACCACCGGAAAGTATAAATTAAAAATCACAAATAATATATGCTCCGACAGCACGGAAATTGACGTAACAATTTATCCCGATTTGGAACTCGAATTAGTCTCATCGCCGCTCTCAATCTGTAATGAGGAACCGGTTGTAATTTCCTCAAAATTGAAATATGATGCATATTTCTGGTCAACAGGCGAAACTACGGAAATAATCACAGTCACTCAAGCGGGACTTTATTCACTCCGCGTCGAAAATGAGTCAGGATGCACAGATTCAGCTACTATTGACATTCGACAAAATAATATTTCTTTAATTCCGGACAAAAATTCCATTGATTTCGGCGAAATTTGCCTTGGTACAAAGGTCACTGAGACATTAAAATTAACCGTCCAAACAGATTCAGATTTATCAATTAGTGAAATAATTTTCCAAAATAATTATTTTGCAATCGAAAATATTAATTCATTTATCCGAACTTATTCTAATGGCGAAGTAATAGAATTATCAATCAATTACACTCCTCAAAATATTGCTGACTTTTCCGATATTTTAATTATTAAATCAAATTCACCTTGCGAATTCACGCTCGAAATTCCGCTCTCAGCAAGCAGCAAGATGCATTACGTATTTTCGTTGCCTGTGATGAAAGTCGAATCAGGTGCTTCAATAGCGATTCCACTTTATGCCAAACTCGCTTGTCCCGATTGGCAGAGCATCACCACCGATTACGAAATCACAATCGCTTTCGATGCCGAATATTTCTATCCCGACAGCGTTAAATATGGTGAAATCGTGAGCAATACTCGTCTCGGAGCGGATAGAATTATCACTATCAAAGCTCCCGAAGCAGAATTTACGCCACAAAATAAAATAATTAATTATATTTATGGTAAAGCCCTCGTCGGTCGCAGCGAAGCCACAGCACTTAAAATAAATTCTGTCACATTTTCCGAACCTAAATATTATTCCGAAACAATTAATGGCGAGCTCACTGTCGAAGGTTGCGTCAACGATTTGAGCGGCGTTCAGATGTTCAAGCCAACTGCCTTGACCGTCGCTCCCAATCCCGCTCGTGACGAAATCACTTTGAGCATCTCAACCCAAGAACAGGGCAATTTCCGCATCGAAATTTACGATATTCACGGAAAAATCGTCCACAAAGGCGACTTCAAACGCGGCTCTAACACATTGGAAATCATAGAGTTCAACGTTAACACAAAATCAATCGGCAACGGCACATACACAATTCAACTCATCACCCCTTGGAACAAATTATCCGAACAAGTAATGATAATGAAGTAAAAAAAAATGGGTGGCTAATCACCACCCATAATTTATTAAATATAAATTTATTCTTTGTCTAACAGGTCGTGCATTAGCTTTTCGGCTGCAAGAGGAATAATTGTACCGGGACCGAAAATCTCGTCGGCTCCGTTTTGATACAAAAATTCATAATCTTGCGGAGGTATCACACCGCCGACGCAGATAATAATATCGTCACGTCCTAAAGTTTTTAACTCGGCAACAAGCTGTGGAACTAAGGTTTTATGCCCGGCAGCGAGCGAACTGACGCCAATAATATGGACATCATTCTCGACGGCTTGTTTGGCAGTTTCTCGCGGAGTCTGGAAAAGTGGACCGACATCAACGTCAAAACCCATATCCGCAAAGGCTGTAGAGATAACTTTCGCGCCTCTGTCGTGACCATCTTGACCCATTTTCGCAACAAGAATTCTCGGACGGCGACCTTCCAAAGCTTCAAATTGGTCAGTCAAATCGCGAACTTTATCAATAGCGCCCGATTCAGCATAGGACGAGCTATAAACACCTGAGATAGTACGAGTTTGCGCATTATGCCTGCCAACTATTTTTTCAATCGCAGAAGAAATCTCACCCAATGAAGCCCGAACCTGTGCGGCTTTGATGGATAATTCGAGCAAATTGCCTTCGCCCGTCTCAATTGATTTTGTGATTGCATCTAATGCCATTTTCACGTCATTCTCGTTACGATTAGCCTTAAGTTCTTCTAATCGCTTGAGTTGCTGGTCTCGAACTGCAGAATTATCAATATTTAATATTTCGAGCGGGTCTTCATGTTCCAAACGATATTTATTTACACCGATAATATATTCTGCACCCGAGTCAATTCTGGCTTGGCGTCGTGCTGCAGCCTCTTCAATTCTCATTTTCGGAATGCCGGATTCGATTGCTTTTGCCATTCCACCAAGATTTTCAATTTCTTGAATATGTGTCCACGCTTTTTTGACTAATTCGTAAGTTAATTTTTCGACATAATAAGAGCCGCCCCATGGGTCAATAACCTTAGTAATTCCGGTTTCTTCTTGCAAATAAATTTGAGTATTTCTTGCAATTCTCGCCGAAAAATCAGTTGGTAAAGCAATTGCTTCATCAAGAGCGTTAGTGTGCAATGACTGAGTATGCCCCAAAACTGCTCCCATAGCCTCCATACAAGTTCTTACGACATTATTATAAGGGTCTTGTTCTGTAAGGCTCCATCCTGAAGTTTGGCTATGTGTACGTAATGCCAATGACTTAGGGTTTTTAGGATTAAATTGCTTAATTATTTTAGCCCATATCAATCTGGCAGCACGCATTTTAGCGACTTCCATGAAATAATTCATACCAATTGCCCAGAAAAACGATAGACGCGGAGCGAATGCATCAATATCGATTCCGGCTTTAATTCCGGTACGCACATATTCCAAGCCGTCGGCTAATGTATATCCCATTTCAATATCGGCAGTAGCTCCGGCTTCTTGCATATGATAACCCGAAATTGAAATACTATTAAATTTCGGCATATTTTTCGATGTAAATTCGAATATATCTGCAATTATTCGTATAGATGGTTCGGGTGGATAAATATAAGTATTCCGAACCATATATTCTTTTAAAATATCATTTTGTATTGTGCCTGTAAGTTGTTCGTATTTAACGCCTTGCTCCAATGCAGCGACAATATAAAATGCCAAAACCGGAAGAACGGCACCGTTCATTGTCATTGAGACAGAAACTTTGTCGAGTGGTATTCCATCGAATAAAACTTTCATATCCAAAATTGAATCTATTGCAACACCGGCTTTACCGACATCGCCCACAACGCGCTCGTGGTCTGAATCATAGCCTCTGTGCGTTGCCAAATCGAATGCTACAGAAAGTCCCTGCTGACCTGCTTCAATATTTCGTCTGTAAAAGGCGTTGCTTTCTTCGGCTGTCGAAAAACCTGCATATTGTCTGATTGTCCAAGGACGAGTAACAAACATAGTTGGGTAGGGACCTCTTAAAAATGGTGCAATTCCGGCTGTAAATTTTGTATGCTCTAATTGATTTTCATCATCAATATTATATAATGGGTCAATCGGAATATTTTCCATTGAATTAATTTTTAATTCCGGAAAATCGGAATTCATATCATTTAAAAATATTTCTTTCCAATCTTCAAATTTATTTTCGACTTTGTCAAAATCCAGTTTAATTTTAGAAAAATCGGGCTTTTTCATATTATAAAGCTCCTTTATCGTCATGTTTTTTAAATTTTGAATGTAGCATATTTAGCGAATCAATAATATTTGATTTAATATGGATAAAATCGTCTATTCCTGCATTTTTGAATTCTTCAATTTTATCTTTTGGATAACCTGCCAAAATTAAAATCGAATTCGGATTATTTTCTTTCATTTTTTTCGCAAAAGTTGGAATAAATTGAGCATATAAATCATCATTTGAGCAAAATACATATGCTTCGCTTTTAGGAATTGTAGTCAAATCAATATTCTCGACATCTTCAAATCCGGAATAAATATCGCAATCAAATCCGCCAACTTTGAAAAAATCATTAGAAAAATCAGCTCTTGGTTTGAATTCTTTTAATTTTCCGATACATATTAAAGGTAATTTCGGCAAAGTTCCATTTTCATATTTGTAAAGAATTGCTTTTTCGCGAATTTCTTCGAATGGAGCCGATGAACGATTCAATTCAAAATGTTCGATTTGCGTATCGAATTCGATATTATGAACTAAACTATTGAATACTTCAGCCATCACAGCACCGGTTTCAAAGGCTTTTACCGCCAAATCAATTGCTTCAACCGAATTTGCTTCCAATAAGTTTTCAAATTCGTCCAAATTTTGGTCAATTATTTCAATATTTCTGCTTAATAATTTTTTATCATAATCATCTACATATTTTTCGATTACTTCTTGGTCGCACAAAACTGAATCGATATCCTTTTGGATTAAAATAGGATATTTATTTGTACCGATAATTACATCTTTACGAATTGCAAGATTGTCATATCTTGCTTTGAAAGTTTTGCGAACACTTTCAATCAGATGATTTGATTTGAGACTTTCAAAAATTCCACCGCTTGATTCAATTTTTTGAAATTCATCCCAAGCTTTCGTTGCCAATTCTTCAGTCAAACATTCAATATAATATGAGCCTGCTGCAGGGTCAATCGAATCTGTCAAGTGCGATTCGTGAAGCAAAACATTTTGAGTATTGCGTGCTATTCGTCGCGAAAAATCAGTTGGTGCTCCGTAAACATTGTCAAATGGAGTCACAGTCAAGATGTCGCAAAGCCCCATAATAGCTGAAAATGCTTGCGAAGTGCCTCGTAAAATATTTACATGAGGGTCGAGAGCAGCAATGTCACGCTCTGATGTTGTGGCGTGAATTGTGATTTTGCAGTTTTCCGGTGCAGCTCCAAATTCATTGAAAATCTTTGCTGCGATTATTCTTGCGGCTCTTAGTTTTGCTAATTCCATGAAATAATTCGTTCCAACCGAAAAGCCTACGATGAATTTATCGGCAAGATTATTAATGTCAATATCGCGAGCTTGCATTTGATTGCAATATTCAGTAAGCACAGATGCCATATACGCAAGCTCATGAACAGCACTTCCGCCTTCGTCATGAATTTGATTGGTCGCTACGCTTATCGTTTTGATTTGCGGAAATTCAGCAACTGCCTTCTTAGTAATTACCGCCATTTCATCGTATAGTCTTTCCAAAGCCACCGGCAAAGTGCCTTCAATACAGAGTTCTTTCAAAGGGTCGCAGACGATTGAAGCTTTTACTTGACTACTATCCTCAGATTTACTCTTCATATATGCTACGAGAAGAGCAAATACCGGCAATGACGCTAATCCCGCATCAATATGAATAGGGTAGAGCTTCAAATCAATTCCGTGGAGCGCTTTTTCCATATCTCCCAAATCCGAAATCATGTTCGCATAGCCCCAAATATCGTCTTCGTTAAAGTCCTCATACATTGCAATTGCTTTGTCGAAGTTCAACCTGATTGAGTTTTGTCCGGTTGCCAAGTCGTTTTTCAGAGCTTTATTAACATTTTCACAGTCGGCGTAGGGAATATTTTGACTTATTTCCCAACTTGATTTTTTGTATCCCGAAGGATTTGCTCCGCGACTGAAAGGGTAAAATCCGGGCAAATTCGCCAAGAACGAAGTGCTTGCTCTGTCTTCCTTATTATAAATCGGTTTTAACCTGATGCCTTCGTATGTATCGGTAAACATCAGCTTATCAAAAGGAGCACCCTTCAGAGCAGCTTCTGCCTCAGACTTCCACTGTTCATAGTTTGCTTCGTCAAATTCGCTAAAAAAATTATCAAAGTTCGTTTCCATTTTTTTTCTCATATTTTCAAAATTATGACAATTCTATAATTCAAAATTACGAAATAAATTATAGATAATGAAAATATTGTCACAAATGTGTTATTAAAACACTACTTTTCGGCTGCAAATAAAAAAAACTGTCATTAAAATCGCTTGATTTCGATGACAGCCTTAAAAATTATGAGGAAAGGGCTTAAATTATCAACATCGCATCGCCATAGGCATGAAATCTATAATCATTTTTCATTGCTTTTTTGTAGGCATTATGCAAATTCTCAGTACCGGCAAACGTTGCAGCTAAGAGAAATGATGGTGTTTCCGATGGATGGAAGTTTGTGATGAATCGTGTTGCAATTTTGAAATCGTAAGGAGGATAGATGAAACGGTCAGTCCAACCTTTGTTGGGTTTGACTGCCCCTGTAGTTAAGACGGATGATTCCATTGCTCTGACTACACTACATCCGGCAGCATAAACATTCTTTTTCGATTTCAAAGTGATGTTGATTTTTTCTGCGGTTTCGCGCGAGATTTCAAAATACTCCGAATACATTCTATGCTTGGTCAAATCTTCTACTTCGATTTTTTCGAAGATACCTTGACCGATATTCATGACTATTTTGGCGATTCTTACGCCCTTGTCTTCGAGTGCTTGGATTAATTCTTCGGAAAAGTGCAACCCTGCAGTAGGTGGAGCGATTGATGACAAATATTTATCATTTGCGAAAACGCATTGATAAGTTTGCTTGTCGTGTTCTTCAGGTGTACGCTTAATGTATTCAGGTAGCGGCATTTCGCCGATTCGTTCAATTACGTCGAAAAGATTGCCGTCGTAGCTGAATCTTACTGTACGTCCACGTGAAGTAGTGTTGTCAATCACTTCGCAATAAAATGCTCCATTGTCGAAATAGATTTTGTTCCCAATTCTCACCTTGCGAGCCGGCTCTACCAAAACATCCCAGATTCTATCTTCACGTTTTAGCTCTCTAAGAAGTAGGACTTCAATTGTAGCATTAGTTTTTTCCTTAGTTCCGAAAAGTCGTGCCGGGAAGACTTTGGTCTCGTTCAACACAATTACGTCACCTTTTTGGAAAATGTCTAATATCTTGTCGAACTTCGTGTCCTCAGTTTCACCTGTTTGACGGTTCAAGACCATCAATTTAGATGAATCTCTTGGGTCTGCGGGAAATTTCGCAACTGCATTTTTCGTAATTGTGTATTTGAATTCTGACAACTTCATAAGTAATTCCCTCTATATATTTTTTAGTTTAGATCCTATTTGTAGCGTGCAACATCATCTCATTAGCACGTTTTGTAAATTCGCTTACCTCTATGGATTGCCCATCGTTCAGCATTGCAATATCAAATATCTGTAAAATCGTAAGTTTCAATATCTCATTATCCGCTTCGGAGCTAAGTTTTTCCGATAAATTTTTCAAAATCGGATGCTCCGTATTCAATTCTAAAATTCTCTTAGAGGCTATAAATTCCTTATCCATCATTTTCATCATCTTTTCCATCTGCGGGTCTAAAGAATTTTTCCCTACAACTAATGACGCTACAGAATCCACTAATCGTTTAGATTGAATGACATCCTCGACTTTATCTCCCAACACTTCTTTAGCGAACGAGATTATAGTTTTAGCATCGTCATTTTCCGGATTCTCGTTTTCAGATTTGGTTTCAGGTATGGAAATATCTGCTTTTTCGATTGATATAAGATTTTTTCCATCATAATCGAAAATATACGGTATGGTGAACAAATCAACAGGGTCGAGCAAATAAAGCACTTCAATGTCGTGCTTTTTGAAATATTCCATATTCGGGTTGCGGTCAACTTCGTTTCGATAATTACCCATTATATAGAATATTTCACTTTGTTCAGTTCTCATATTCGACACATAACGATTAAGAGAAGTGAACTCTCCCGATGCAGTTTTTGAAGATTCAAAGCGCAATAGTTCTACAATTTTGCTTTTGTTGGTGTAATCTTGATTGACGCCCGTTTTGAATAAGGCACCGAATTGCTTGAAGAATTTGTCGTACTTTTCAGGTTCTTTTGATGACATTTCGTCAAGATGAGCCAGCATTTTGCTTGTAATGATTTGCTTGATTTTCGCCATTACCGGGCTTGACTGCGTCACTTCTCGCGACACATTCAAAGGCAAATCTTCAGTATCAACCACACCGCGTATGAAACGCAAATATTCGGGCAATAAATCCTTAGGGTCGTCTTGGATGAATATCTTGTTCGAATATAAATGTAAGTTTTTGTCGGTTATATCGCGAAAAAGGTTTGCCGGAGCTATTTGTGGTATGAAAAGAAGTGCTTTGAAATTTATGTTGCCCTCGAGATTGAGGTGCAAATGGGTAAGAGGTTCTTGGTAATCACCACTTATAAATTTGTAAAATTCATTGAGTTCCTCAGTTGAAATATCATCCTTGCGTTTGTGCCAAAGTGCTTGAACCTTGTTGACTTCTTCATCGTTCACGTAAATCGGGAAATCAACAAAGTTAGAATACTTCTTAAGTAATTGCTTAATGCTCATTTCATCAGCAAAGTGGTGATATTCCTCTTTCAGCTTGAATGTTATACTTGTACCGCGATTCCTGTCTTCAATTGGGTCAATCTCGAAGCCATATTCGCCACTTGATTTCCATCTATAACTTTTGGAATCTTCAGCAGCGTGTCTTGATTCTACTACAACTTCGTCAGTTACCATAAAAACTGAGTAAAAGCCTACACCGAATTGACCAATAAGATTTGCATCAACGCTCTTACCGGATTCTTTTAATTTACTTATTAATTCTGATGTTCCTGACTTTGCGATTGTACCCAAATGTGTGACCATATCTTCATGAGTCATACCGATTCCGGTATCTTCGATTGTCAGACTTTTGGCGTCTTTATCAACATGAATGCTGATTTTCAGTTCGCTTTCAGGATTGATGATGTTCGAATCGGTCAATTTCATGAATCGTACCTTATTAAGTGCGTCAGAGGAGTTTGATACTAATTCACGGAGAAAAACTTCTGGGTTGGTATATAATGAGTGAATGATTATATTGAGCAATTGCTTCATTTCCGCTCTAAATTCAAATGTTCCCGATTGCTCTGTAGATACTTGACTCATAATTGTAATTTCAACAATTTGTTAAACATAACAAAATAATGAAATTCCGAAATCCGAAATTTCATATTGCTTTGTGACGAAATGCTTATATGTATATTGAATTTGGTTTGAAAATTTAATAGTATTTTTGAATCATTGATAAATTTAAAATTTTGTAAATATGTTCAAATTATGTAATTTCATATTTCTGATAATGCTGGTGGGTAATGTTTATACGTCTTGTATATTTGCCCAAGTGAGCGTTGATTCAGTGCCACAGGTCAATCCTTTGCAGGAGCTTAGGAATGATTTGGACGCTTTGATTGAAAGCCCCGACATGTCCAACGCTATTATTGGAGCATGTGTCCAATCAATCGAATCGGGGGAGATGTTTTATAGACTGAACGAATCAAAGAATCTGATACCTGCATCAACTATCAAGATTGTTACTTCTATTGCGGCTCTTGATTACTTCGGACCTGATTTTCGCTTTCAAACTAATATGTATTTGGATGGTGTTATTCACGAAAATGGCGAATACCACGGCAATGTTATAATTCGTGGTTCGGGTGACCCAACCATGTCGGAGTATTTCTATGCCGAACCAATTCAAATTATTGAAGCTTTCGCAAAACAATTGGATTCTCTCGGTATCAGCACCATCAAAGGAAACATTATAGGCGATGATTCATATTTTGATAATATTTATTATGGTCCCGGTTGGTCGTGGGACGATTTTATGTACACATTCTCAGCTCAAATCAGCGCACTTTCGATTAATGACAATTCGATTTCATTAGTGATTACACCGGGTGATTCGGTGAATTCTTTATCTAAATATAGTGTCATACCTGAAAATAACTTGGCTCGTATTTATAATTATGTGATGACAAGTGAACCTGACAAAATCACAGATATAATCACGGCAAGAGATTTCAAAAGCAATTATATCGAAATTTATGGTAATATCACATTTGATTCTACGAAAAAAAGGACTCATATTCAAAAAATCGCTATTGACAATCCGACAATGTTTTTCTTAGAATTGTTTAAATCGTCATTGTCAAAGTTCCGTATAAGGCATAATGGAGCCTTGTTGCCAATTTCGATGTCGCAAAATCCAATTTTATATACGAATCTTGTCCCGGTTTATACTCACGTCTCGCCACCTTTACTTGAAATTCTGAAAGTCGTAAATGCTGAAAGCCATAATTTTTGTGCTGAAATGTTGTTGAAAACACTTGCTAAGGAAACTCAAGGTGAGGGCTCATTTGATAAAGGCACTGATTATTTATTAAAATATCTCAAGTCAAACAGCATAACTTCAGATAATATTAGGATTGTTGATGGTTCGGGCTTGTCAAGGTTTAACCTATTCACTCCAAGAAATTTTGTCACTTTGTTGAACAATATTTACCGTTCAAATTATCGCGAACAATTTGTCAAAACTCTTGCTGAGCCCGGCGAAGAAGGAACTTTGTTGAGGCGAATGAAACGCAGCCGTGCCGAAAATAACGTGAAAGCTAAGACCGGCTCAATGAACAACATATCATCAATCTGTGGATACGTTACTACAAGGGACAATGAAGTGCTTGCATTTTCGATTATGATGCTAAACTTCACTGCCCCGTTGACTACTGCACAAAATTTACAAGACCTGATTCTGATGCGTCTTTCGAGTTTCAGCCGCAAGTAAACGTTTCACTATCAATTCGCAACAATGAATTTGAACGAATAAATTACATTGTTCGTAGTATATCTCAAAACATATGCTCCGTTCGGCAAATCCTTTCCATTCAAATTTAATTGATGAGTGCCCGATTCTGTGAATTCATTTTTCAGATTCATGATTTCAATTCCGGACATATCGTAAATACTTAATTGCACATCACCTGCATTCACAACGAAATATTCAATTGTTGAATTTCCGTTTACAGGATTGGGAAAAATGCTTACATGGCGATTGGCAAGATTTTCGCTTACGCTCGTGCCTCCGGCTTGAGGAACCAAATCTACATTGCCATCATAATCAATCATATATGTTTTGTTGACAAGCAAATCATCGAACAATAGTTCTTGTCCATCAGAAAATTTCACAACTACACTCACAATGCTTTCTGCGTCGCCCAAACCGAAATGCAAATCGTTGCTGCTTTGTGAGGCTCTGGCATTTAGAACTGAACCCGGGAGAAATCTATGGAATTGTTTTGAACCAATATCAACTGTGACTTTGCTGCCGTAACCGGTTGAGTTCACATTAGAGTCGGCAATTCCCTTTATTATGAAATTGATATAATTGGAATTCTGAGCAACCTTATTTTTGAATAACTTAACATAATCATTTGAACTTGCAACAAGTATATCCATTTTGCCGTCTCTATCGTAATCAATCCTGACAGGCGACCATGCCCCATGAATATATGCACCCCATTGCCAAGTATTATCTTCGAGTTGGTGAGAATAATCAGCACCTAAATTTCTGTAAAAACGTGTATTTTTTGCTTTGCCGGCATCTTTTGCATAGTATGCGTATTGGCAATGGACTAAATCTAAATATCCGTCATTATCAATATCAACCCAAACAGCACCGGCATTCATTTCATAATTCTGGAGTCTTGATTTTTCGGTAACATCTTCGAATCTATTATTCTCGTTGATTTTATTTTCTAATATTAATGAACGGTTGGACCACAAAGCTCTTTCGTCAGGATGACTCAAATTGCCAACAACTAAGTCAAGGTCACCGTCATTGTCATAATCGCCCCAATCCGAACCCATACCATGACCGAAATGTTGAGGCGAACTTGTAGCAACACCGCGTGCACCTGTGGTTGCGCTAACTTCTGTAAAAGTACCATCACCATTATTTCGGAAGAGCAAATCGGGTGCTAAGCGATAAGTAGCAACAAAAATATCCGGCAATCCATCGTCATTATAATCAGTTATGCTTGCTCCCCAACAATCATAATAGGGTGCAGGTTCACCGGCAGCAATACCTGCTTTTGCAGTAACATTCTCAAATTTCCTATTTCCCAAGTTTCTGAATAATTGGTCGGGATAAAAAGTTTCAGTCCCGCCTTCCTCTTTCCGACCATAAGCTATGAATAAATCCAACAATCCGTCCATATCATAATCAATCCACATCGGCGATACAGTAGGTGCATTTATTACTACAGTCGGGTCAGTGTCCTCGGTGAAAGTGCCATCGCCATTTCCGTAATAAATTTTGTCATTGCCCCATCCGCGAACTGCGAAAAAATCCAAATAGCCGTCGTTGTCAATATCGCCCCAAATTGTGCCTGAATTCGGTGCATTTATGCTACTCGATACATTTGTGAATGTGCCGTTTCCGTTATTTTTGAAAAAATGTCCTCCGGCAATTGCAATATCGTCCCGACCATCATTATTCCAATCGGCAACACTTGCGATTGCAGATTTAATCGGATTGCCGGCATTATCAACGAGTCCTGCTTCGACTGTAACATCAATTAAACTTGGGCTGGGAGCAGGCAATGGCTTGCCCTCAGAATCAACATTGTCATATTCGATTTGAACACCTGCCATATATGAGCCCGGTGTGGCGCCGGCAATTGTACCGCGCAAATTATAAAACTGAGTATTTGGTCGAAAAACATCGGCTAAAAAGCTTGTTACGTTGTCTGCGGCTTGTGCTTTTGTATCCACACCGAAATAGGGTCCGCCCGGCTTGATTAAGTGTTGAACTCCGATTGAGTTGATACCGCCGGATTTCAGATTCAAATACTCAACATCCAATTCGTACCAACCTTGCGAACCTGTATATTCAACAATAAAGCCTGCAAATGAATTTATGTATCTGCAAAAAATTGATGGCGGAAATGTTGGTCCGTCGGTTGGGTCGCCAACAATCCAAATTGTGTCCTTTTTGGCAACTGAGCCCGTGAGATAAATGAACACTTTTTTGATTTGCCCGGGAGCGGGAGCGCGTATGATAACAGTTTCTTCCCAATTGTCTCGGGTTCCGTCTGCAAAAGAACCTGCTAAGTTTCCGTTATCCACGTGAAAATTGCCCGGCTGTTGGGCTGTCAAATCAACAAATGATGCAAAGCAAAGCAAAAATGAAGTTAGTAATATTTTCATCATAGCAATTCCCCAAGAAGTTTCTAATCACAATCTTAAAAATAGTAAAAAAAATGTCAATTTCCGAAGAAAATCGCAAAATATCAAAAAAAAGGCTCTCAATAGAGAGCCGAATGCTTTAATAGTCTTAGGATAAACGAAAGATTAGATTAATCTCTTTGTCTGGCTTCGTTAACTTTGATGTTTCTTCCATCAAATTCTTTGTCGTTTAATTGGTCAATAGCGGCTTGTCCACCATCATTGTCCATTTCGATAAAGCCGTAGCCTTTGCGTCTGCCGGTTTCACGGTCAGTTATAAGTTTGACTGATTGAACCTCTCCGTATTCTTCGAACAAACGTCTAAGAGACTCTTCACTAGTTCTGTAATTCAAATTACCAACATAAATATTCATAGAAAACCCTTTTGAAAAAAAAATAATACAAAAATAAAAACTTGAGTTTATACTCAAAAAAAATAAAAACAAAATGCTCTAAATGCAAATAGAAATCCTAAAAAGCTATTTAAGCATTACAAATATAATCAATTCTTAGTACAATAAAAAATAAAATTCAATTATTATGACATTTATTAGCATATTTATGCAAAACAATGCAAATATGTACTTGCTTTTACAATATTTATCTAAAAATGAGAATACTCTATCAGCCCAAATCAAGTATTCTTGTGGTTTCTGAATAAAATGCGATTCTTCGGGATATATCAATATTTCAGCAGGTATTCCCTGAGCTTTTGCAGCCGTAAAAGCTTCAAGACTTTGTGTGTAAGGCACTCTGAAATCTTTCATGCCAGTTGAAATCAATATTGGTGTGTCCCATTTGCTTACATAATTATGAGGTGAATTTTTGTCATAATTTGGCTTATGCTTGGGGTCCCAATACGGACCGCCATATTCCCAATTTGAAAAGAACAATTCTTCGGTCGAGCCATACATGCTTTCAAAGTTGAATACACCACAATGCGAGAGAAAGGCACTGAAACGTTTATTGTGGTGTGCTGCAAGCCAAAATGCTGCGTATCCACCGGCACTTGCTCCAATAGCAGCTCTACGGTCGTAATCAATGTATGGTTCAATTGATATATCATCGGTTGCTGCCAATAAGTCATTCATTGCCCATCCGCCCCAATCAAGGCTAATAGCATCATTCCATTCTTGTCCGAATCCCGGAACTCCGCGTCGGTTTGTTGCTAATACAACATAACCTTGCGATGCAAACATATACATATTCCATCGGTAATGGAAGTTCGGGCTCAACATGCTTTGTGGACCACCTTGGCAATAAGTTATCATTGGTTGTGGTTTGGTAGGGTCAAATTGTGGTGGATAAAGCACCCAACAATGGATTTTTTTGCCGTCAAATGAGGTTACCCATCTTTCTTCAACAGCAATTGGATTGATTTTTTCGTATAATTCGGCATTGAAATTTGTCAAAGTAGTGTATTGACCGCTTTGGATGTCTATCGAAACCAAATCTTTAGGCTTTGTAAATGTCTCTCTTGCGGTAATAATATTTTTCCCGTCAGGAGTGATTTGCAACCCACCTCCAAATTTTTCTTTATAGTTAGTAATACGAGTAATATTACCGTTTAAATCAGCATTGAAAATGTTATAACTACCTGAATCTGTTGCTACGAAATACAAAGATTTGCTATCATTTGCCCATATAAATTCACTTACCCATTGGTCGATATTGATGCTTATATCGGTTATTGTACCACTAACCAACTCGAATACAACCAAACGCGGCTTATCGGATTCAAAACCAGGTCTGACTTGTGAAGTATATGCAATGTAAGCTCCATCGGGTGAATATAAGGGCACCTTATCGTATCCCATGTTTTCTTTGCTGATATTGACTGTATTTCCGGTTTCAATATTTACAATATAAATATCTGAATTTGTACTCATGACGAAATTGTCAACTTTCATACAAGTATAGGCAATGTGTTTGCTGTCTTGTCCCCAGCAAATTTCTTCAGCACCACCGTATGGTTTTAGAGGTGTATTGTAAATTTCACCTTCCATCAAATCTTTAGGAGTGCCACCTTCTAAGTTTTGTACAAACAAGTGGCTCTTGTTTTCATCTGTCCATGTGTCCCAATGCCTGATTGGCAATTCATCATAAATTTTGACGTTGGCTTTGTCGTAATCAGGATACATTTCGTTAAGAGTTGGTTTGATTTGCACATCAGCAGTAAAATAAAGGTGTTTGCCGTCCGGCGACCAAGCTGCATTTGCTACGCCTTGTTCCATTGATGTGATTTTTTGGGGTGTTCCCTTTGGGAAATCCATTGCATAAAACTGTTGGCTACCTTCTGAGTTGGATATGAAACCTAATTTGGAACCGTCGGGAGAAAAGATTAAATTTGATTGAGAGAATAAATCCTCTGTTAATCTTATTGTTTCACTACCGTCAAGCTTCATTGCATAAAGGTCGCCATAGATTTTGTTATCGGCAATTGCAGGCATTGACAAGCGATACACAATCCATTGACCGTCGGGTGAGAGTTTGAATTCGCCTAATCTTTTGGTCGAAAATAAGTCTAAAGCAGACATGTTTCGAAACCCGAGATTGCTTTGATTTAATGATAAATCCATTGTCTTGACCTCAATTTTTTCTTGTTCTTTCGGCGAACAAGAAATTACTAAAAATGTTAGAGCAATTATTGATACTATGATTTTAAACATAAAAATTTTCCAAATAGTGTTAATTATAAACAACAAATTTAACAAAAATCTGATTGATGTCATAAATATTGCTTGCTAATTAACAATAAATTGATTCTGAGGTGCTTACTTTCCTTTGGCTGAAATTATAAATTAACTAGCTCTAAAGCAATTCTTCATATACTTTTTCATACTGGGGAATTATGATATTAGTATTGAATTTTTCGACAGAGTGACGCCTTGAATTTTCTGAGAAAAGTTCCCACTTTCTTTTATTGGTGAGTAATTCGATTACATATTTTGACATACGCTTTACATCTCCGAATTCTGCAACGTATCCCGTCTCGCCATGTGCAACAACTTCAGGAATTCCCCCGATATTTGAAGCAACAACCGGCACTCCGCAACTCATTGCTTCCAATGCTGCCAATCCGAAACTTTCAGATTGACTCGGCAACAAGAAAACATCAGCACAAGACAAAAGTTCAATCAAAGCGTGCTGCTTACCCAAAAACTTAACATGTTCGGCGATTCCAAGTTCTCTCGCCAATTTTTCAGCTTCGCCTCTTTCAGGACCATCGCCAACGAGAACTAATCTAGCAGGCATTTCTTTCAAGACTTCATTTAAAATCAACACCGTATCTTTTATTCGTTTTACCGGACGGAAATTGGAGATATGAATCAAAACTTTTTCACCCTTTGGGCAAATTGCAGGTTTAATTTCTGAACAATCTTTGCGTTTGTACAATTCCGGGTCGATGAAATTATGAATTACCGAAATATCTTTGTTGATTTTGAAATGCTGCAGAGTATTATTTTTGAGATAGTTGGAAACGGCTGTAATCCCGTCTGAATTGTCTAAAGAGTACTTTACCAAAGGATGAAAAGCAGGTTCGAGACCAACTAATGTTATATCAGTGCCGTGTAATGTGGTTAAAAGTTTTATTTTTGTATCTGAGAGAACTTGTTTTGAAAGTATTCCACTAATAGCGTGAGGAATTGCATAATGGGCATGGATAATATCCAATTTTTCAAATTTGACGACATCAATAATTTTGCTTGTCAGAGCAAGAGTATAGAGGTTGAACTCGAAAAGAGGGTAGTGCGATACGTCAACTTCGTGGTAGAAAATGTTTTCTCTGAATTTTTCCATACGCATCGGAGCTGCGTAACTAATGAAATGTATCTGATGTCCTCTTTCGGCAAGTTTTTGTCCAAGTTCCGTAGCTACAATTCCGCTTCCACCAAAAGTGGGATAACACACGATTCCAATTTTCATCAATTACTCCAATCACCATCATTATAAAATGAAAAAATATATAGACGATATTGATGTATATTATACTGTAAAGAGTGCGGTAAGAAATGCTATAAAAGTAAAATCGTCCGATTTTATCGCCTCAGTTATTCCGGTAAGTAATGTAGAACAAGCAAACAATGAGCTATCCAAAATCCGAAATGAATTTTACGATGCTTCGCATAATTGTTTTGCTTTTAAGATTGGAGCCAAAGGTGATTTGTACAGATACTCCGATGACGGAGAGCCCTCAGGCTCAGCAGGTAAACCGATTTATTTTGCAATCGGAAAATTCAATTATACGGACATTTTGGTTATTGTAACTCGCTTTTTCGGCGGTACCAAACTTGGAGTAGGTGGATTAGTCCGTGCTTATGGAGAAGCTGCGGAATCCGCTCTCGAACTTTGCTCAAAAGAAGCGGTTTATCTGACCGATACATTTGAAATATGCTGTGAATACACAGATGTATCCACGATTAAAAGATTGATTGCCGATTTGTCTATAGAATCAACCGAAACATACTCGGAAAATGTTATTTTTAAAGCTAAGATTTTTAAATCATCATCCGATACATTTATAGATTATATTTTTTCATCAACTAACGGCAGGATAACGCCTGTCAAACTCAACGAACAGGACTAAACAATGAAAATTATTACAACCGTTGCCGAAATGCAACAAATTTGCGATAAAATTAGGCTCGAAAAGAAAACAATCGGAGTAGTTCCCACAATGGGCTATCTTCACGAAGGGCATACTTCGCTTATAAAAATTGCCAAGAATAATGCTGATGTTGTTATCACAACTTTGTTTGTAAACCCAAAGCAGTTTGCTCCAAACGAAGATTTCGAAAAATATCCGCGTGATTTTGAGCGAGATAGCCATTTAGCCGAAAGCAACGGCACTGATTATATGTTCATTCCTGATGTGAGAGAGATTTACCCGATTGGCTATAACACAAAAGTTGAAGTAGATGGCGTGACCGATAAATTCGAGGGTGTTAGCCGCCCATCTCATTTTAGCGGAGTTGCCACTGTTGTAGCAAAGTTGTTCAATTGTACAAAACCGCATTTTGCAGTGTTTGGTCAGAAAGATTACCAACAATGTTTATTGATTAAGCGTATGACTGTAGATTTGAATTTTGATATAAAAATTATAATTGCCCCTACAATTAGAGAGCACGACGGATTAGCTATGAGTTCGAGAAATTCATATTTATCAGCCGAACATCGAGCCAAAGCGGGAATAATTTTCAAAGCAATCGAGGAAGCCAAAAGAGTGATTTCAATAGGGCAGACAGACCGCAAAATCATCAATTCGCATATGTTGAAAGTGTTGAAAGAAGTGACTGATATTAGGATTGATTATGTTGCATCCGCTCTTTCGGAAACTTTGGAAGAGCCGGAACACTTTTTTCCGGGCGATAAAATTGTACTGCTAATCGCATGTTATCTGGGCAAAACGAGACTTATTGACAATTCTGTTTGCGATATACCTTATTCGGGCAAATTTAACTAATAAAGCGAGAAAGCATTGACAAACAAGTCGCAATCAATTTTATTTGCATTTGCTGCTGTTGCTCTATGGTCAACAGTTGCAACTGCATTCAAGATTGCTTTGGAATATCAATCTCCGGATGATTTGCTCTTTTTGTCGGTATTTTTTTCAACCATTTTCTTTGGCATTTACGTTCTTTTTTCCAAAAAGACCAAATTCGAATTGCCCAAGCCCGTTGATTTAGCCAAATCGGCTTTAGCCGGACTAATTAACCCTTTTTTATACTATCTGGTGCTATTCATAGCATATGATTTGCTGCCGGCGCAACTTGCACAGCCGCTCAATTACAGTTGGGTGATTGTTATTTCGATATTGAGCATAGTTGTACTGAAACAAAAAATCAGAGCCGTAGAATTCTTATCTCTCGGCTTTGGATTGCTTGGCGTTGCAGTTATAGCCTCCGGCGGGAAGTTGATTTACGATACAAATTACAGCACCGTAGGAATATTTTTAGCTATTGGAAGTTCATTGCTTTGGGGCGTGTATTGGATTTTGAATCTAAAAGACAGTAGAGCAGTTGAAATCAAGCTCTTTTGGAGCTTTTTGTTTGGAACTATCTATATTTTCATATACAGAGGTTTTTCAATTCCAACTTTATCACCCGAAATTTTGCTGAGTTCCTGCTATGTCGGATTATTCGAAATGGGAGTCACATTCGTTTTGTGGATGAAAGCTTTACAACTATCGCAAAACAATGCACAAATAGGCATGATAGTCTATTTGTCGCCGTTTTTATCGCTTATCTTGATACACTTAGTGCTTGGCGAATCAATTCAAGCCACATCAATCTTTGGGCTGATTTTAATCATAGGCGGAGTTTTCCTCCGCCGTATTTTTAAATGATACTAAGATTTTAGTTGCTTAAATTCTTTATCAATGGCAGATTCCAAAGTTTTCTTTGCCATCGAGCCAAAGAGAGTGAGCTCTATCAAAATTTCAACTTCATTATCTCGCAAAATTATATGCCCGTCTCCGAGCTTAGAATTAATGTATAAAGTGTTCTCAGACCAAGTAACCTTCTCCAACAAAGGTTTTAGAGCAGGTTGTGGCAAAATTTTCGTGTCAATATAGTGCCTCATTTCCATTGCACTTGCAGTTGTCTGAAAAGTTTTATTAATAGTTGCCATATTTTTTTTTCCTAAATCATTAAATTGTGTATATTCGTTTTGTAATAAAGATTAAATTTGTATTTTTTTATTGTATGAGAAATAAATTATGAAAATTGCTCAAGAAGGTGACAGAATAGTTGTTCATTTGATAGGTATGTTCGATGACGGATTCATTTTTGACAACACAAGCAATTCATCTCCGTATGAATTTTTGTTAATAGACGAGGAGCTGCTTCCGGGTTTGAAAGAAAATATTATAGGTATGAGAATCGGCGAGAAAAGGAATTTTTCGATTGAACCCGAACAGGCTTATGGACTTCATAATCCTGATTTTATATTGCTTGTGGATAGGAAAGACCTTGTGTTCGACATTGAACCCGAGCCCGGAGACATAGTTGAACTGCAATTACCATCGGGCGAATTGATAACTGTCGAAGTAGTTCAGAACCAAGAAGATGGTGTGCTGATTGATGCCAATCATCCTTACGTCGGGAGGTCTTTGTCATTTGAAGTCGAACTTATTGATATCATAGAACACGATTAGATTAATTATGTTTAATAATATTGAAAAATTGAGGCAAGAAATTGATAACATTGACGACAAAATCGTTCAGTTGCTTATTAATAGGAAGGCTCATTCCGACGGCATCATCCAACAAAAAGTCAATGCTCAAATTCCGATTTATGATTCCGACAGAGAGCTGGACATATTGAATAGGCTCAAAACAAAATTTCATAAGCAAATTGACAGTTTTCAGATTGAGCACATCTTTGGCGACATTTTGTTCTATTCAAAAATTGACTATTTCAAGTTTTCAGGCTTGCAAAATCTAAGTCTTGAGAGAATTTTAGCGGAGACTCCCTTTATAATTGCCGGACCATGCACTGTAGAAAATCACGAACAAATGGATAGCGTTGCTCAAAAACTGAGTAATCTTGGAATAAGACTATTAAGAGGTGGTGCCTATAAGCCGCGTACATCGCCAATGTCATTTCAGGGGCTCGAAAACGAAGGAATTCGATTGCTTAAGGAAACGGCTCAAAAGTATGATATGTTTGTAGTCAGCGAATTCACTGATTCAGAGCAATTGGAAAAGCATTATGACGAAGTGGATATAATCCAAATCGGCAGTCGGAATATGACGTCATCGGGTTTTTTGAAACAAGTCGGACGTCGCACGTCAAAGGACAAAAAGCCTGTTATACTAAAGCGAGGTTTCGCTTCCACAATTAATGAATTTTTGCTTGCATCACAATACATCATAAATGAGGGCAATCCGAATGTTATGCTTTGTTTGCGAGGTATTCGTTCTTTTGAACAAATCGAATCAGAATTGCGTTATACTCCCGACTTAGCATCTATTGTCGAGTTGAAACGAAATTCGCCTTTGAAAGTTATTTTTGACCCGTCACATGCAACCGGAAAAGCAAGTTATGTTTATCCTGTTTCTAAAGCGGCTTTGGAGCTTGGTGCAGACGGACTTATGATTGAATGTCATGTTAATCCGGAGGAATCTGTGTCGGATTCGTCACAGACAATTTCTCCACAAGAATTGGAAAGGATTTTGAAACTAATAATTAGATGATTTCATGTTAATAATTGAACACGATGATGATTTCGAGTATCTCCGTCATATTGACGGCGATGTTTTTTTGATTGATGAAAATGCCTACAAACACTTCAAGTCGCATTTTGATTCATACAAAATTATCAAAATACCAAGCGGTGAAGAAAGTAAATCAATGAGCAACTTGGAACCAATCATCAAAAAATTGCTGAAATTCAATTTACGGCGTAATCAAATGATTGTGGGCGTCGGTGGCGGAGTGGTTACCGATATAGCTGCATTTTTGGCATCCGTTTATAAGCGTGGCACTAAGTTGGGACTTGTTCCTACAACTTTGTTGGCTCAAGTTGATGCTTCAATCGGAGGCAAATCGGGAGTGAATTTTCATAATTTAAAAAATCTTATCGGTACATTCAAAACGCCGGAATATATCTATGTTAACAGGTATTTTCTGAACACCCTGCCCCGCGAAGAATTAATCAATGGAATGGCTGAGGTTATCAAATACGGTTTGATATATGATGAGAAATTATTCAATTGGCTTATTGAAAATGATTTGAAATCCATCTTGAAAGATGAAACGCTATTTGAAAAAATCATTTCTCGTTCTGCAAATATCAAAAGTGAAATAGTTGCTCATGACCCATTTGACGTTGGCTTTAGAAAGATTTTGAATTTTGGGCATACTCTGGGTCACGCTATAGAATTGCTCTACAATATTTCGCACGGACAGGCTGTTAGCATTGGTATGAGCTTCGGGATGGAGTTTTCGCATCTCAAAGGGAATATATCAAACGACGAATTAATGGCATTTTACAAAATCGTGAATGCCTATAATATGCAGTATAAGTATGATTTTGCTGTTGATGAAGTGGCAAAAATCGTTAGCCAAGATAAAAAAGCATCATACGATAAGATTGAATTTATTTTGCTGAAAGCAATAGGCGAGCCGTATATTTTCAACACCGATATAATCGAATTTAAGAGTGTATGCCATGAAGTGCTTAAGCTATGGAAAGAACGACCTTGATTTGTTTTTGAAATTATTTGAGCGATTTCCGCTTGTCGAGCTCAGGCAGGACTTAGCTCAATTCAATTACGAACAACTGAATTCTCTACCAATCGAATACAGACGAAAACTTATTTTGACAGACAAAAGTGTTGATGAAACAAATTTGAAAAATTTTGTTAACAATGCAATTGCACTTAAAGTAATGGCTGTTGATTTAGATTTGGAGCTTATCAATCCGAAAACTATTGAATCTGTTTCAAAATTGAGAAGTAATGAAGTCCAATTGATTTTATCAAAGCACGATGTGGATTTGTCCCAAAAAGCTGAATTAGAGAATGTCTTCGGCATGTTTCAACAAGTTGATTGCGACTTCATCAAAATCGTGTATTCTGAGAGTGAGCGGAGGTACATCGTGGATTATATCTCAACTTTCAAGCTTTTTCATCGTAAATTGATTTCGTTTATAGCCGGAGATTCGATGAAATTTACACGAATGTTGTGCTTAGTACTTGGTTCGCCATTTACGTATGTAGCCCTTGATGAAACAGTAAAAACGGGTGCCGGGCAACTGACTATTGATGAATATGATACATTGTCGAAAGTAATGGGTTTATGATTAGAGCTGCAGTAATAGGCAATCCAATTTTGCACAGTTTAAGTCCTGTGCTGGCTCATCAACTTTTTCAAGTTTGCGAGTTGGATGGTCATTATTCGCGAATATGCGGTTCGGATTTTGATGATGTTATCAATCTTGTAAATTATCTGGAACTTGATTACATCAACATTACATCTCCATTCAAAAGCGAAGCAACAAAACTCGGTCATATAATGCAATCTACAGCATTTGAAACTAAATTGGTAAATACGATTTTGTTCAATTCATCTCAAGCAATCGCTCTGAATACCGATACATATGCAATTTCGACAATATTGAAGCAAATGCCTCAAACAAAATTCAAAAGAGCGCTCATAATTGGTGGTGGTGACACAGCATTAATCAGTTACCATGTCCTCAAAAATTTTGCTGAAGAAGTTTTCGGATTATCAATACGTGATTCTATTAACCAATATTATCAAGTATTTAAGTTTGATGAATTGATAAATTTAGATTGCCAATTTGATTTAATTATCAACACTCATCCCAAAAAAGCTTTCAACTATCCTGCTAACTTTTTTAAAGATTCGATTGTAATTGATGCCATATATCATAAACCTTGGTTGAATCAATTTCAAAGCAAACTTTATATAGACGGACTCGAATGGTTGAAGCAACAAGGCTTGAAATCATTTGAATATGCAATTGATATTGATATTCTCGATTTTGAATTCATTAATGAGTCTGCATTCAACGAAAAAAGCAATTTTTACCTAAGCGGGTTTATGAAATCCGGCAAGACTACAATTGGCAAAGAGTTGGCGATTCGACTTAACTATGATTTTATAGATTTGGACGAATACATTGAAAGGATTACGGGGATGAATATCTCCAATATTTTCAATTCCATTGGAGAGAGTGGATTCAGAGAAATCGAAAGTAAATCGCTCAAAGAAATTTCGTTGCGAGCTAAAACAATAATTTCACTTGGAGGTGGCACTGTACTTAATTCTGCGAATGTTGATATCATTAACTCAAACGGGTATAGTATTTGGATTTTCAATTACTTACGTGATATTTTGGAACGAACTGACAACATGGAACGACCACTCTTTACCGGGAACGTCGCAGAACTTTACGAAAGTAGGATTGATACTTATTTTGAGTCATCTGATATGATTATTCATAACAATCAGCTTGATGAAACATTAGATTTGCTCGAAAATGAAATTCGTAACACGCTCTAATATTCAAGGTATCTTAACTGCACCGCCTTCCAAGAGCCATTCACAAAGGCTTTTGCTAAATTCTATTTTAACAAGCTCGGAGATAATAATCAAAAATCTATCGGATTGTGAAGATTCAATACTGCTGATTTATGCTTTGAAACAATGGGGCAAGTCTCTTGAATTTGATAGTGAAAGTGCTATCTTAAGTGGAGAAATTAAACGAACCGACAGATTAATCCATCTTGGTGAATCAGGTTTTTGTGCAAGAGTTTTGCCATTAGTGGCGCTTTGCTTTGAAGGAAAGACTGTCTTCAGCGGGACAAAAAGTTTATTTCAAAGACCGCTTAGCGATTTGACTGCAATTGCAAATCAGCTGAATGCTTCGATTGAAATCGATTACCATAGTTGTAATATAACTTCTCACGGACAGGCAGTAGGTGCAGATATAAGCCTTGATGGAAGTGTAAGTTCGCAATATCTTAGCGGAATTTTGTACCTATTTTCAAAGCTGGAAATTTTCAAAACTATTAATGTTAAATCATTGAAAAGTAAAGGATATATAGATTATACCTTAGATACTTTACAATCCATGGATATTAGTTTTGCAAATGTTGATTATTCAAAATTCAAACTCTTGAATATCAGTCATAATCCAACCAATGAATTCATCGTTGAGGGAGATTGGAGTGCGGCTGCTTTTTTAATGGTCTTAGGAGCTATAACCGGTCGAATTGAAATTAAGGGATTGAACCATGATTCAGTCCAACCTGATAGAGCAATTTTAGATTTATTACAAAAGATTGGAGCAGAAATCTTCTTAACAAAGGATAGCATTGTTGTTGAAAAATCAGAACTTAAAGCATTCGATTATGATTCAACTCATACACCGGATTTGGTACCTGCATTGATTCCATTGGCAATGTCAATTTCGGGTAAATCAACTATAAAAGGCGTTGAACGTCTGAAATTCAAGGAAAGTGACAGGCTGGCAAATTTAGTCAATCAATTTAAGCACATGGGCTCTGAGATTGAAATTATTGATGGAGTTATTGAAATCAATGGTGGAAAAATAATCGGCGGAACTGCTCAAACTTTCAATGACCACAGATTGGTTATGTCTTTTGCTGTTGCAGGAGCGATATCTGAACGTGGAGTTACGATTGATGAAGAAGGCTGCGTCAGCAAATCTTATCCTGAATTTTGGAATGATATGAAGAAAATAAATTTGGACTCAAAATGAATACATTTGGCAGAATATTTAGAGTAAGCATTTTCGGCGAATCGCACGGACCTATTGTTGGAGTTTTGATTGACGGTTGTCCACCCGGAATAGCGCTGAATGTTGATGATTTCCATGCAGATTTGGACCGACGCAAACCCGGAATTACAGGCACAACTACTCGAATTGAGGATGATATTCCTAAATTGTTGTCAGGTGTTTATGAAGGCAAGACCACCGGGTCGCCATTAACGATAACATTTGAGAATAATCAGCAACGAAGCGGAGATTATGAAAAAAATCAATTCATTCCTCGCCCGGGACATTCAGATTATACTGCACATATCAAATTCAAAGGTTTCAATGATTTTCGAGGTGGTGGGCACTTTTCAGGGAGATTGACGGCACCCTTAGTAGCAGCAGGCGTTGTGGCTAAAAAGTTGATTGGCTCAATCAAAATCCAAGCTCAAATAATTGAAATTGGCGGTGAAAAAAATTATGATGAAGTGCTCAATAATGCTATTCAATCCGGTGATTCACTTGGTGGAATTGTCGAATGCGTTATTTCCGGCGTTCCGATTGGATTAGGCGAACCATTTTTCGATTCTGTTGAATCTGTCATTTCACATGCAGTATTTTCAATTCCTGCTATAAAAGCGATTGAATTCGGCAGAGGATTTGAATCTGCCAAAATTAGCGGTAGTGCTATGAATGACGAGATAATTGATTCTGATGGTAAGACATCCACTAATAATGCCGGAGGAGTGAATGGTGGCATCTCAAATGGCAACGATATAGTTTTTCGGATTGCAGTTAAACCGACTTCCTCAATATCGAAAACTCAAAATACGATTGATATCAGAACCGGAGAGCAAACTAAATTGAGCACACAAGGGCGTCATGATGCCTGTATAGCACTACGTGTACCGCCAGTTTTAGAAGCTGTTGCAGCTATATGTATTGCAGACATGGTGATGCTAAATAAATCTTATTGACTATATTTGTAAGATTATAAATATTAATGATTTAATGATTGGAAAATTGCTAAATATTGTCTTGGATTCAACAAGTCAAGGAATGATAGTGACTGATGAAGATTTTTCAGTCATTTATTGCAATACATCTGCATCACAAATCATTGATAATTCAGTGTATTCCAAAGATTTTATAAGAGAGTTGTTAAGTGATTCGTACAATGAATTGAAATCGGATAACAACCAGAGAGCTTTACAGATTTATTTGAATGATAAACAATCGATAGCTCGAACTATACAAGTGAAATCTAAGGATATATCCCAAAATGGCAGCAAATTCATTCTTTTTGAAATTTGTGACTTGAACGATTTAGATGACAACCAAAGCGATATTTCTCGGAGTGCTAAGATAGATTTTATTTCAAATATCAGCCATGAATTCCGAACTCCGCTTAATGCAATTTCAGGGTTATTCGGATATTCTGATTAACGAAATTGGTGATGAAAATCAAATTTCAAGATTGAATATAATCAAACAAAATAGTAATAATCTTCTTTCATTAATCAATGACTTACTGAGTTTATCTAAACTACAATCGGGATTAGTTGAAGTAGTTGTGGATGAAATTGATTTGAAACAAGTTTTTGATGAAATTTACGACATTTTCAGCTTTCAAATCAATATGAAGGGACTTGATTTTAATGTTAATTTCAATCAAGATGTCAATGTAAGATTGAGATTAGATGAAATTATGCTACGCCAAATCCTATTCAATCTGATTGGTAACGCCATCAAATTTACTCACGAAGGCTCAGTTACTGTAAAAGTTGAATTTCAGAATCTACGAAGTAACATATTAGACCTTGAGTTTCAAGTGATTGATACAGGAATGGGCATTTCCGATGAATATAAGGCTCATCTATACGATATATTTTCACAAGCAAACGAGCATAATAGCAAGAGTTTTGGAGGAGCAGGCTTGGGTTTGGCAATTGTCTCGCGATTAGTCAAAAAGCTTAATGGTGAATTGAAAATTGATTCAAAAGTTGGTGTCGGTTCAACATTTACCTTGAAACTTGTAGATATACCTTTCATCAAATTGAAGAAAGCTTCAGAGACAAAGTACGTACATAGTGAGGGATTTATCTTGAAAAACATCAAATCAATTCTTGTGGTGAATGACCAAAAATTAGATAGAGAAAAGCTCAAACAGATGTTCAGGTCGTATAATGCAAGCTATTATGAAGCTGATAAAGCTGAAAGTGCTATTGTATTAGCATCTGAAATCAAACCCGACTTAATTTTTATGAATCTGAGAATGTCAGGAATGAATGGGATTGAAGCTGCAAGGCACATCAAGCTTAACAAAAGCACACGCGATATTCCAATTATTGCCATAAGCAATGTTCATTCCGGTTTAAAAATTGACGAAGAAATGCATTTGTTTTATTCCACGATAAAAAAACCAATACAAAGCGATGAACTTAACTCAGTTTTGAGACGTATTGATAAAAATTTCAAAGAAATTCTATAAATATATTTTGTATAACAATGTTAGCATATAATGAATAATCCTAAAACTCCTTTTAATGAAACATTTATTCCGAAAGTAATTGTAATTGACGACAATGACCAAAACCTAGAAATTGCACGAACTTACTTAAATAGCTTAAAGTATAATGTTAGCATAGCAAGCTCGGGGAGAAAGGCACTTTCGATGATTGAAGCGGATAAGCCCGACCTCATAATCTTAGACATTATGATGCCTGTTATGGACGGTTTTGAATTTTGTTCTATCGTTAAATCCAAGAAATCTACTAAGGACATACCGATTATTTTTCTGACAGCACTGTCGGAAACGCGAGATATTGTGAAAGCGTTCAATTACGGCGCTGTTGATTATATCACCAAACCTTTTACCAGAGAGGAATTCATTTTACGAGTCAAAAACCATATCAATATTATAAACCAAACTCGAATCATTAAAGAACAAAATCAAAAACTAAATTTTTTAAATCAAGAGAAAGACGGTCTTTTGCAAATCACGGTTCATGATTTGAAAAATCCATTGCAAACAGTTTTGGGATATTCGGATTTGATTATCCGCAGACTTACAAAAAGCGACGAGCACGACCTAATGAAATTCGTCAATCCATTGCGCCAATCAACGTTGCAAGCGATAAATATAATACAGGACCTGCTTGAAGTTAATCGCTTAGAAGAAGGGAATTTCATCCTCGATATGGCAAAGATTGATTTTAGAGATGTGCTGATGAGAGCTGTTGACTCATTCACTCATAAAGCCTCAGACAAACAGATTTCGATAATTTACAACGAGACCGACGAAGATTGTTTCGTAGAAGCAGATGGGGTCAAACTTGAAAGAGTTTTTGATAATTTGATTTCGAATGCTTTGAAATTTTCTCCACCCAATACGAAAATTACTAAATTGCAAAATTGTTCAATCTGGAAGTCCATCGTTATCGCTACGGAAATTATAGACCAGGGACCAGGTTTTAAAGAGGAAGACATTCCGATGATGTTCAAAAAATTTGCTAAATTATCAGCTAAACCAACAGGCGACGAAAGCACGACCGGGTTGGGTTTGTCCATCGTGAAGAAACTAACTGAAGCAATGGGTGGAAGTATTTCATTCGAAACGGTTCAAAATAAAGGTACGAAATTCACAGTAAATTTTGAATTGATAAAAGCTTAAAATGATGCATTTGTGAATGTTAGAATGAATTGTGGTTTGCTTCTTTGCGAAAGTCTCGCTGTTAAGTCAATTCGGAAAAAAATCAAGATTTTGTTTAATCCGATTCCTGTTTCGTAGTAATATTTGTCTGAAGTTGATGCTGTGGTAGGCGGTATAAAGGAACTCACGCTGTCAGAAGCAAAAATCGCATCTTTGCCAAAATCCGTAAATGCTAATCGCCCAAAGGCAATGAATTCAATCCCAAATGCTGCCACACTTGGAATCCTCAAAATACCGGGTATTAGTTCTCCGAAATTATGTTCAAAGGACGCAATGAAAAATTCTGAACCATAAAATTCTTTCACATTCATAGCACGGAGAGATATTGCACTTGCTATTCCGGAGGTAGATGATTCGAGACTGAAGAACTTTTGTGGAGGCACTTTGCCAATCGAATATCCACCAATAATTCTGAAATCAGCGAGCCACGACGGCATTGTTTGGAATCGGACAAAAAAAGCGCCGTGAAATCTCGTGAAATCAAAATCGCTTCCGATTGCTTTATTTGAAATTTCAGCTGCTAATTGGAAACCACTTTCGGAAAATCTCCTCCGAGAATGATAATCCCAATTCATTTCCATTCCGATTGAATTCATATTTCCTTCGATTATCCTTGGGTTGTCCCTGCTGACACCTTTACCGAAAATTGAAAAAGTGCTGTTGATATCGGCATTCATTTGTTTATCCGATTTGAAATACAATTTGATTCTTTTGGGGCGGAAAAAATTGTCACGCCGCAAGAAAACCAATTGACCAATTCCGGCTTCAACGCCGAATTCAAAACCTTGGGAGTAATAGTAATCACCATAATCTCTTCCGCTGAATAATGTTACCAAACTCATTGTAGGCTTTCGTAATTGCGACAGTTCATCAGACCTGTTCAAGCTTTTATGCACTAATGAATAAACCGAAAATTGCTCTAATTCATCAAAATAATATTGTAACTGAGACTGCCCGTAGAGTTCATCATCGGCGAATCCATATCCAACCTTATTTTGCATTACAAGTCTGTCTGTAAGCGGTGTTCGAAGTCCCATACCGAGATATAATCCTTGTACTCGATTATAAGAGATTACATCCTCAAATCCGGTGAATGGTTTGCGGTCTAATCTCGAAATCGTCCGAGCCACAACTCCGAAATATTCATTGAAAAGATTTTGTCTCAAAGCCGAGTCCGGATTTTCCATGTTCAATCTTATGGATTCATACGCTTGAATTTCCTTTGGGGATAAAAGCCCGAAATCATTTTGTTTCCAATATATTGAATCAAATTCAGATGCTGTAGCCGCTGCTTCGACTCTCCGACGGTTAAAGTATGAATTGGGAATTGGCTGATTAATCTCGTAATCATAGGCTCGAGTTGTAATTCTGATGTCTAATCGGGGCGTCATGAGCCACAGAATATTGGCTTCAGCAGAACCGAAAATGTCCAATTCTTTTGGCATGACAAAACTTGAATCAATTAAAGTAAATGTTTGCTTGAATCGCAAAATTGCCGAAAAAGGCAACTGAACGGCTTGAGTAGGGGATAACTCTACATATTTCGGAATCAGATTCAAAGTATCAATCAACAAAATCCCTGTGAACATTTTTCTCGTCTTGCTATCGGGATAGGCGAGTATCCTCGCTATCATTCGATTATCAGGGTCAAAGTACTTTTCATCAAGAATAAATTCGTAAAATTCATGTGCATCGGGATAAAATGGTGTCGCAATTTTTTCGCCGAGTATAGTTACAAAATCTTCGTATGAATTGGTGTTTGTGCCGAAAGTGACAAAATTTGAACTTGCGGGTATATTTTGGCTTTGCCGTCTTTGGATAATTTCATTATAATAGCTGTCCGGCGCTCTGAAGTAGCCTTTTGAATATGATTCGAATATGGATACTATTGTGGTATCGGTTCTATCCTCGCTTCTGCCGGCTGTTGACGAATCAGTTGCCGCAGAAAACTTCGTATAAAGCATATAAGTATAAGTTTGGAGCGAATCTTTGAAGCTTTGTTTCCGTTCATTTACCTTCCTCATTATTCTTTCGCCCGGGTCTTCGGCTATTACCACGACAGCTTCAGTCATGGACGAACTGCTCTTGAGAAAGATTTCGTTTGTATATGAATCTTTTGTTAAATCAATATCCATGATAAATTTCTCTCTGCCGACCATGGAAAACATAAGCGTGTGTTTGCCGGGCATCAATCTCAGATTAAACGAGCCGTCGCTTTTGGTAAATGTGCCAACGTGCAAAGCCGCAACCCGAACAGTCACGCTCTGCAAGGCTTTACCTTCTTCGCGGTCATATACATAGCCCGAAAACACAAAAGTTGTATCTTTCATAAAAAGATTTTCTTTTGCATTGCTTTCCGTCGTACTAAACAATATCAAAAGCAAGAATATTAACATTGAATGCTTCAGTTTAAATTTTCGTTTCGTTGTATTTTTGAATATAATTACTCAGGATTTCAAATAATCCAATCATAATATAAACGGAATCATTGATAGGTATAGTGTATCGTGATTTTTAGGCGTTGGAAAGGGAATTCTAAGGGTAGAATTATTCGAACTTGACAAGTTTTAGTTGGATTGTCTCATTTTCCGAAAAAATTCTCAAAAAATAAATTCCGCGTGGGGCTTTGGTGAATCTTTCATCTCTCACTTCAATTGATTCACTATTGATAACTTCAAATTTGACATCTTCAATCACGATTTGTCCGAGTAAATCCGTAATCGAAATGCTTCCTGCAACGAACTCTGTGGATTTTGATGTTATGATGAATGCTCCACCGGTGGGGTTGGGGTGCAATAATACCGTGGGATTTACGGGATTATACCTTTCGCTTACATTAGTTCCTGAATCCGCTTTGTTCCATGCTGGACGCTCAAATCCCTGTATTTTGCAATTATCCGATTCCTCAGCGAAGCAATTCGCAAAGGTGAAAATAAAGGCTATAATATATATTAAACTTTTCATGATTGTTTGATAATTTCGATATACTTAACCACGACTTAATCGCTCTTCCATTGCTTCTACGGCAAATCGCAAGTGGGGAATTACAATCGAGCCACCAATTACGAGTGAAATATTCATTGTCTCATTCAGTTCTTCGCGAGTAGCACCAAATTCGATAGCTTTGTCAATGTGATAAAGTACGCAATCATTACATCGCAAGACTAATGAACAAGCCAATCCCATCAATTCCTTAGATTTCGATGAGAGTGCACCTTCCGAATAAGCGGTGGTATCAAGGTTGTAAAATCGCTTATAGGGTAAAAAGTCCTGCGAATTGACTAACTCATTTCCGCGAGTTCGTCTATTTTGGAAGTCTTCAAATAAACTCATCTTTACTTTTGCTCTGCATAAATTTGTTCATAAATTTTGTTTTATCACCAATTTCAAATTAAGTTAAAATAAATTGAATTCAAACACATTATTTAAACTAACAGCTGTAAAAGTTTGAAATTTCAATTTTCAAATTACAAATTTTTTTGCTACTTTGCATTGTAATATAAATTGGAGAATACAAATGTTCGTAAAAAATTCAAGCCAAAACGGTTATCTTGTACTGTTGATAGCCGAACAGAAGCTAACAGTAAACATTTCTAACGAATTTAGAGAAGGGTTGATTCAATTAATCAATGAAGGTCATTACAAAATTGTACTTGATTTGTCAAAGGTTACTTTCATGGATAGTTCGGCTTTAGGCTCGGTGATCGCGGGGTATAATCATTTGCTGGAAGTATCTAAAAAAATGAACGAAGAAGCATCATTTCGCATTTGCTGTTTGACACAAAATGTTCAATCTTTGTTTAATTTGCTCAGAATTACTGACATCATTGGAGTTTACGATAACGTAGAAGATGCAACAACAAAAATCTAACCCGTCCAAATTACTCGAATCTGAACGGGATTATTGATTATTTTGCTTTGCCTTGGTTAGCTACGCTTTCCATAGCTTTTTTGAGGGTTTCTTCATCTGCGAGAAACTCTCTTTTTATTGGTTGCAAGTTTTCGTCCAAATCATATACAAGCGGTATCCCGGTTGGGACATTAAATTTCAAAATTTCGTCATCGGGCATTTTATCCAACATTTTTACCATTGCTCTTAAAGAATTTCCATGAGCAGCGATGATTAAGCGTTTACCGGACTTGATTTCCGGAACTAATATATCATTCCAAAGTGGCAACACGCGTTCGACTGTGTCTTTGAGGCATTCACCTTTTGGGAGCAGATTTTGCGGAACATTAGCATAGCGGCGGTCGTGACCCGGATAATACTCGTGACTTTCGTCGAGTGCAGGCGGAGGAGTATCATAGCTGCGACGCCATATCAAAACTTGCTCTTCACCATATTGTTTTGCCATATCGGATTTGTTCAATCCTTGCAAAGCGCCGTAATGACGTTCGTTCAATCTCCAATCCCTGATTACCGGAAGCCACAGCAAATCCATCTCGTCCAAAATTGTCCAAAGTGTGCGGACAGCTCTTTTGAGTACCGATGTGTAAGCCACATCGAATGTTAATCCAGATTCTTTCAGCATATGGGCTGCAGTGAGGGCTTCTGTCCGACCTTTTTCGGTCAAATCCACATCAACCCAACCGGTAAATCTGTTTTCCTGATTCCAGGTGCTTTCGCCGTGTCGTACTAATACTAACTTATACATTGTCGTTTTCCATTGTTTGTTTTAAATGTTGTAAAATTTGTTCGGCGCGAAGCAAATCTTCCAAAGTATTGATACCTTGCAATTCTGCAAAATCCGAACAATTTATTGCATGAACCGATTCGCCCTCATCTCGCAAAATTTGGATGATATCGGTCAAATAATATTCATTTTGGGCATTTTTGTTGCCAATTTTTTGGAGCGCGTCGAATAGCAATTTGCTGTCCACGAGGAAGATTCCGCTATTTATCTCTTTAACGAGTTTTTGCTCAGTGTCGGCGTCTTTTTCTTCGACGATTTTGATAAAACTATCTGCCGAATCTCTTATTATGCGTCCATATCCTGTCGGATTTGGGGCATCTGTAGAAAGAACCGAAACTCTTGAAGCGGCTTCAGTGTGCAGATTAATAAATTTCCGAATCGTAGAAGTACGCATCATAGGTACATCTCCGGCAAGAATAAGCACATCGCCGTTGAAATCGACAAGATTGTCATATGCTGACATTACTGCGTGACCTGTGCCGAGTTGCTCTTTTTGTTCGGCAAATTCAATATTCGGGAAGTTTAAATTTTTGATGTGTTCGATGACTTGGTCTTTTTGGAAACCAACCACAATCACAGATTTTTCGGGATTGAGGTCTTGGATTAACTCAAGCACATAATCAATCAATGCTTTGTTTTGTAGTTTGGTCAGAACTTTGGGTAATTCGGGATTGAGCATACGCTTGCCCTTACCTGCAGCAAGCACAATGGTAGATAGATTCCTTGTCATTCGCCTAATTCGTTTGTGATTAAATGCGAAATTTGCTTGATGTGGTTTTCTCTGTCTAACAATACCACAAGTGGCTTATAGTTTTCGATTTCTTCGGCATTCAACTGGCAGTAGCTCATGACGATAATCAAATCACCGACAGATACTAAGCGGGCTGCTGCACCATTGACACACATTACACCCGTGCCGCGTTTGCCCGGAATCACGTAAGTTTCGAATCTTTCGCCATTATTTATATCAACCACCGCAACCTTCTCGTAAGGGCGGATGTCGGCTGTTTCCATCAATTCAATATCAATTGTCAAACTACCTTCGTAATATAATTCCGCTTGGGTTATAGTAGCTTGGTGAATCTTCGATTTTAAAAAATTTCTTAACAATTCAATACCTTTTTTAATTTGTTATGGTACGAGAAACAAAAGTAACTCTATTTTGCATCTTGAGCAAAAGTTAATATAAAGACGTAGGAGGGACTGAGGTATTTAGAATTTGTAAGAATAAGCTACTTAACCGATAAGACATCAACATGAATTTTGATATTCTCTTTATTATCATTAAAATCATAATCCGAGCAAGCCCAAACATCATTAGCGAGATTGAACGTTCTGCATGTACCAACTTCTCCATGAGCTAAATCTATACTTACAGTGTGTTTTTTCTTATAAATCACATTTTCGTTACATTCGATTGTTAACATTAAAGTAATGCTTGAAATGTGAGAAAACGATTTATTTTCAAAAGTAAAACGAACACTTTCAATACATCTATTATCATTATAATCATTACAGAACCACCACTGTGTTAGTTTGTGACTTATTAAGAAAGCTCTGTTTGCTCCTTTTTGCAACAAAAGCTTGACAATTTCTAAACGTCCTGCCTTACTCGCCTCATGGAGCGGTGTATTACCATAATCATCTTTAGCATTCACATCAGCTCCTTTTTCTATCAATAGCTTCGCTATATAAATATTACCACTCTTAATTCCCCAATGGAGTATAGTTTTGCCGAAATGATTTCTAGCATTCACATCAGCACCTTTTTGTATTAAAAGCTTCATAATATCCAAATGTCCATTCAAGATTGCAGCATAGAGAGGAGTACCACCAGTACCACCATCACCTTTAGCATTTATATTAGCTCCTTTTAGCAGTAATAGCTTAACAGTTTCTATACGTCCCCAGTTGCTTGCCTCATGGAGCGGTGTCCAACCCAAATTAGTTGAAGTATTCACTTCGGCTCCATTTTTTATCAAAAACTTGACAATTTCTAAATTTAGATGTCTACATGCCTTAAAAAGCGATGTCACTCCATCATTATCGGTAGAGTTAACATCTGCACCTTTTTCCAAAAGAAGTTTTACTATTTCAGTGTTTCCAAACTTGCTTGCCTTCATTAGGGCAGTCTCGCCCATTTTATCTTTAGAATGAACATCAGCACCTAAATCAATCAATCTTTCGACTTCGATTAAATTACCTTCATAGGCTGCTTCTACAAGTTTTTGATTCAAATCAGAACTGAGCAGTGGAGTAAATAAAATGAAAAAGGATGCCAAGTATAGGCAGATTTTGCAAAACATTTTCAGTTTCATAATTTTCCTTTTTAATGTGAATATACAAATATAACAAGATGTACAAAATAAACAAACTCAAAAGATTTATACTACAAGCAATGGCATAAGTAGAAATAATATTTCTTAATTTTGTAATTGTACTTTTTAACAAAATGGAAAAAATCAATGAAAAAAATAATCGAATGTGTTCCGAATTTTTCTGAAGGACGAAATAAAGAAATAATTGAAGCTATTGCTGAAGCTATCAGGCAAACTGAGGGCGTCACACTGCTCGATGTTGACCCGGGCTATTCCACAAATCGCACTGTCTATACTTTCGTAGGTGATGAAGTCAGCGTTGTCGAAGGTGCATTGGCAGCTGCAAGAGTTGCACATAAACTAATTGACATGAGCAAACAAACAGGCGAGCATCCGCGAATGGGTGCATTGGACGTTTGTCCATTCATTCCGGTTCGTGGTGCCACGATGGAAGATTGTGTTGATTGTGCCAAGCGTTTTGCTGAAAATGCTTCTACAGAGCTCGGAATCCCGATTTATTTGTACGAATATGCCTCAACTCAAGAACACCGCAAAACTTTGCCACAAATACGTCAGGGAGAATACGAAGGCTTTGCGAAGAAAATCAAATTGCCCGAATGGAAGCCGGATTACGGACCTGCGGAATTTATCCCCAAATGGGGCGCAACAGTCACAGGTGCGAGATTTTTCCTGATTGCTTACAATGTGAACGTACTCGGCACACACAATCAGGCTCACCGCATTGCACTCAATCTTCGTGAAGCAGGCAGGGGAGAAGGCGAACCCGGCAAATTGAAAGAAGTGAAGGCTTTGGGCTGGTTTGTTGAGGAATACGGCATGGCTCAAATTTCGATTAATCTCACAAATTACAAAGTCACGCCGATTCATATAGCATTTGAGGAAGCCAAAAAAGAAGCAGAAATCCTCAAAGTCGGCATTGCAGGCTCGGAAATGGTCGGGCTTGTTCCCTTGGAGGCTATGTTGATGTCAGCTGAATATTACATCGAAAAGGAAAACCTCTTCATACTCGAAGATGAGCAAAAAATCAAGCTCGTGATTGACAGATTGGGACTGAATTCCATTGCTCAATTCGACCCTAAAAAGCGCGTAATAGAGTACATGATTGATGAGAAAAAAGATGAACCTTTGGCAAATTTGAGCGTCCGCGATTTCGTGGAATCAATTGCGGCAAGAACTTCTGCTCCGGGCGGTGGTTCGGCATCTGCGGCAATTGCTGCTATTGGTGCCGCTTTGGGTTGTATGGTTGCACAGTTGACTTACGGTTTCAGAAAATTTGAGCATCTCGACGACAAAATGAGGGAGATTATTCCAAATCTTCTGAAAGTAAGCCGCGAACTTATTCCAATGATTGATGCTGATACAAACGCTTTTGGCGATTACATGGAAGCGCTCAGAATGCCTAAAGGCACTGATGAAGAAAAAGCCGAACGAATTGCAGCTATGCAAAAAGGTTTGAAATCGGCTATCGAAGTGCCTTTGAATACTATGAGATTTGCCGATTCAGCTTGGGAAGCAATGCTCGAAACAGCAAAATATGGCAATATTAGCTCGAAATCTGACATAGAAGTTGGCGCCAAAGCCCTCGAAACAGGCATTTGGGGTGCATGGAGAAACGTTATGATAAATATGGACGGCATCAAAGATGCTGAGTTTAAAGCCATAAAAACGAAAGAAGCCGATGAACTCGTCCAACGTGCATCGCTCAAATCCAAAGAAATAATAGATTTGTTAGCAGCCAGAAAAAGCTAATTTTCGAAAACGCCGATTTCGATACTTACACGTCGTTTGAGTTCGTTTGCCAAATCTGTGGTATCAATGCCTCTGCCTTCGATACCCCAATTTATATTGCTGCGGATTTCATTATATTTCGGGTTTTCGCTTAATTTATCATCAAGATATTTTGCAGTATAGTAGGCTCTCAATTTGGATAGCAATTCGTTATCCATTTGAGTGCCTCTTTCGATTTGGAGCTCGTATTCCTCGTCATCAATGTTGCTTTCTACATAAGTAGCGATTGGTGATAGCGGTCTCGGGTCTGCAAATCCAATAATTTTGATTGACAATCCGCCAACGTTTTGTTGCTTACATTCATCATCAATGCTGTTAAGGATGTTATTTATGAAATCAATGGCATCGTCTAAGGCATTATCAACCACTTTTGCGTAACCATCGTAAATTTCGCCCGGATTTTCAATATAATTCGTACTATCGTTCTTGCCAATACTTTTTTTTGCAAATTTCTTGCGTAGCATTTCCAAATTTTCGATAGTATTCGGGTGATAGTAGCCCGTGACAAAGAACGGTACATCGTACTGTCCGAAATCAAATTCCGTGCTCGTTCGCGGAATGATAAATTGGGCTCTCAATCTAACGATTGAAGAGTCCGAACACGGAGCTATAATGCGTTGCTCCGGAATATATTGAGGGATACATTTGTTGAAATATTGAATTATATATTGCTTATTCGGGAAAATTTCCAATTTCAAAGCTTTTGATGATTCGATTACATCGCTCATAATAAAATTTCTATCTTTATCCAGCAATCGAACGAATCCGTCAGTAGGAAATGCCGGACTTTCAGGATTGATGACAACGTCTAAAATCACAGCTCCACAGTATTTGAATAGAAAAATATCTCCGTTACCACAACTTGGCAATCGGTCTGAAACAACATAAATCATATCTTCATGCACATATGCACCAAATTCGTTGTCTATTGAATTCATAGGGCTTTTCAATCTCGTAGGTCCCGTGAAATTCATTTGGTTGAGCAAATCAGCACTATACAAATTAAAATATCCGTCACGATTTGAAGCATAAATCACTTTTTCCGAATTTTGAAATGTTGGGTTAATTTCGTTTGCTTCGCTATTTATCATCGCTCCGGCATTTCTGGGAGAAAACCACGAGCCATCATCATTTCTGGTGCTGATGTAAATATCCAATCCACCGTATGAATCGGGGCGGTCAGATACAAACACGAGATAATCACCATTTTCCGAAACGAATGGCATTGACTCGAAATATTCTGTGTTCAATTCCGAAATCGCAGACGGTCTCGACCATTTGCCATTGATAAATGTTGATTTGAACAAGTCGCTGTTGTAATTTTTATTGCTTATTGTAGCTGAAAAATAAAGTTCGATATCACCGGTTTTGGGATTACGCGAAATAAAATGCGAACCAAGAACTTCAAATCCTTCATTTGGGAAATTGCTTACAAGTTCAGGTTCACTCAAGACACCATCAATAATTTGGGCTTTGTTGATTTGAAATAATTCCGCTTTTTGAGGGTCAACTCTATGATAATAAAAATTTCCGTCAAAAATAAATGGCGAAAACTCATGCATAGAGGAGTTGAATGTTGCACCTATGTTTCCGTCTGTTGTATCAACTGTGCAAATTTTGGGACTCGAACATGAAGCTAACACAATGAAAGTTGATAAAACGATGCATATAGTTAATGTTTTAAACATTTTTTATAAATTCCTGAATATTTATTATTCTTAAGTTTGTAAAAATATAATTATCAATTTAGATAATCGGTAAATAAAGTAAAAAATTTATAATGAGATCTACAATAGCTAAGATAAATGTTGCAAATTTGAAGCATAACCTGCAAATGATGCGCCAAGTTGCTCAAAAAATGGAAATAATGCCTGTAGTCAAAGCAGATGCTTACGGACACGGTATAGTTGAAATTTCCAGAATATTACGAAGTGAAAAAGTGCGTATAATCGGCGTAGCTTTTGCAGACGAAGCCGTAAAATTAAGAGAATCGGGAGACACAGGCGAGATTTTTGTGCTAATCCCGGGAACAGAATACGATACAGATTTGTATTGTGCATATAATCTCCAAGCGTCCGTTGAAGATTTTGATGTGCTGAAAAAGCTCTCGCACGAAGCACATTCGCGAAATATGACAATCAAAACGCATTTATTCATCAACACAGGAATGAATCGCGATGGAATCAAACCTGAAATGGCATTAGATTTCATGAACCGTGCAGTTGAATTGGAGGGGATTGATATGTTCGGGATATTGACACATTTGGCAGGTTCTGAATTGGAGGACAGAACATTTTCCGACCATCAATTGGATTTGTTTGATAGTGTTCTTGCAGAGTTGCAAAATGCGGGACATAGTTTCAAATATATTCATGCTTTGAATAGCGCCGGAACATTGAATTTTTCTGATAGACCCTACAATTTGGCTCGTTGTGGCATATCACTTTACGGATATATGGATTATAAGCAATTGTCGGATAAGCTAAATTTGAAACCTATACTTGAGCTTGTTTCCAAAGTGATTAACATCAATACTGTTGACGCCGGCGATACTGTGGGCTACAGCTTAAATTATATCTCGGATGCTAGACGCAGAATTGCAGTTGTGCCGTTGGGTTATGGAGATGGCTACCATCGAGTTTTGGCAAACAAAGCTCATTGCCTGATTAATGGAAAGAAATTCCCAATAGTCGGTACAATTTGTATGGACCAATGCTTGATTGATATTGGCGACGAAAATGTCCATATTGGCGATGACGTTGTGTTTATTGGTAATCAGGGCGAAGAATCCGTTGATGCCTACGATTTGGCAAATGCAATGGGTACAATTCCGTATGAAATTACAACAGCTTTGAAATGGCGAATCCCAAGAATTTACCTTTGATGTGGAAAACTTGTAAACAAATAAGTCTCTTTTATGCTTATTTTTATTGATTTTTAAATTCATACTTATAAGATGTACAAAATAAGATTACCGAATTTTGAGGGTCCTTTCGACTTGTTGCTCTATTTCATCAAGCGGGACGAGCTCAATATATATGACATTCCGATTGCGCGTGTCACATCGGAATTTTTGGAATATATCAGAATCATTCGCTTTTTCGACCTCGAATTAGCCGGAGAATTCATACTGATGGCTTCCACATTGATGTACATCAAAGCCCAACTTTTGCTCCCAAAACCCAAATCTGATTCCGATAGTGAGGTAGAAGACCCACGAACTGCATTGGTTCAGAAATTATTAGAATACAAGCAAATGAAAGATGCAGCACATGAACTAAGTCTGAAAGCTGACGATAACAAATACATTTTTTATAGAAATCTTTTCGATGCGGATAAAGAAGTTATCGAAGCAAGTGCCGAATACAAAAATGCCACTCTTTTTGAATTAATAAAAGCATTTCAAAAAGTAATGGAAAAAGCTAAAGAGGTGAGTTTCGACCACATTGTCGAGATGCACAATATCTCCGCCGAAGAAAAAGCCAATGAAATAATCTCGCAATTGAAAACTAAATCGAGATTGAGTTTTTTCACGCTAACGCAAAATCAATCCGTATCTCATCTAATCGTCACTTTTTTGGCGATTCTTGATTTGATGAAATCACAAATCATCATGATTTACCAAGATGAACACTTCGATGATATTATTATTACAGACAGGACAATATTGAATTGAAAGAATCAAACGAAATAAAGCAAGTTGCACCATTTTTGCAATTGAATTATGATGAACAAAAGTTAGCTCTCGAAGCAATCATTTTTTCATCCGAAGTGCCCTTGAATACAGCCACAATGCGTAAATTATTGGTGACCGATTATTTATCATCGAAAAAGCAAAATAATGATGATGAAATTGACCAAGTTACTCTCAATGACGAGATTGCTGAATCTATGGCTGACGATTTGTATTTTGAAAATTTGATTGAGGAAATCAACTCCGAACTTGACAATTCCGGACGTCCATTCAGGATAATCAAATCGGGTGGTGGATGGCTCTATTCGGTCAAAGCGGAATATGGCGAACTCATAAACAGCGTGTTGAAGACTAAATTGCGTAAAAGACTTTCGCAGGCATCCCTCGAAGTTCTTGCTATTATTGCCTACAAGCAACCTGTTTCCAAACCTGAGATTGAACAAATCAGAGGCGTAAATTCTAATGAAGTTGTCAATTCGCTAATCGAAAAGAATCTAATAAAAATTGCAGGTAGGAGCGAGGCTCTCGGTAAGCCAATTTTATATGCCACAACAAATGATTTCCTTCGTACATTCGGTTTGAATTCACTCCAAGAATTGCCAAAATTGAAGGAAATTGAAGAAATTGCCTCATCTGACATTCATGAACCTGTCGAATCTGAAAATGAAGTTGAAAAAGACTTCAATTTCAACGGATTTATACTTCCTATGGATAATGAATTGAAATAATTTTCAATCTGACAAAATATTAAAAATATTCTTTCGTTTATAAATATGTCAATATGTTCATATTTAAGGAAAGTAAAATGCAATTTTTATCAAAACAAGAATTTATCGAAAAAATTTTTGATTTCGAAACGAAAACAGAATGGGAATTTTCAGGAAGCCGTCCGGTTGTAATCGATTTTTATGCTGATTGGTGTGGTCCATGCAAGGTGCTCTCACCTGTAATGGAAGCATTGTCAAAAGAATACGATGGCAAGATTGATATTTACAAAATTGATACAGAACAAGAAAATGAATTGGCGGCTGCTTTCGGTATCAGAAGCATACCTTCAGTATTGTTCATCCCATTGAATGATAAACCGCGTATGTCGGTTGGTGCAATGCAAAAAGACGATTACAAACGTGCATTCAACGAAATATTTGGAATTCCCGAACCGGAAGTTAACTAAGATGCAAGCCAAGTATATCAAGTTTATTGCCTTGACAGTTTTGGGCGGAGCTATCGGTTATGCATACTACTACTTCGTAGGATGCAATACCGGTACATGCCCGATAACGTCAAATTGGCACGTTTCAACTCTCTATGGTGCAGTTATCGGATTTATTGCAGCTTTTCCAAGTAGCAAAAAAACGAAATAAGAAAATTAAAAATCTCCCATAAAATTAAAGTCGTTTTATTTGATAATTTGCATATTTTTTTATATGTTGAATTTTTAAAATAGGACGGCTTTAATTATGATATACGAAATCAATCAAGGAAATATCCCAATCAAGTTGTGGCTTGACGATGCAGACATAGATTCGATGAATCAAGCTATCAATTTGTCAAACTTCCCTTACGCTTTCAAGCACATTGCATTAATGCCCGATGCACATGTTGGGTACGGAATGCCGATTGGCGGAGTGATGGCAACTAAGGATGTCATAGTCCCAAATGCTGTCGGCGTGGATATTGGTTGCGGTATGTGTGCAGTTAAAACTTCATTCACTCATATTGATACTGCAAATTTGAAACGAATTCTTGGAAAAATCCGCGAATTTGTCCCACTTGGCTTCAATCATCACAAGGCAATGCAAGACATTGCAATTATGCCAAGTCCTGATTCAGTGTCAGATTTTGACTCAATAACAAATCGCCAATTTAATAGTGCTCGTCGCCAATTAGGCACTCTCGGAGGAGGCAATCACTTTATCGAAATCCAAAAGGGTTCTGATGGATTCATCTATTTGATGATTCATAGCGGCAGTAGGAATATTGGGAAAACTGTTGCCGAACATTACAACAGTCTTGCAAAAAAACTAAACGAAAAATATAAGGAAATCCCGGACAAATGGGATTTGGCGTTTTTGCATCTGGATAGCGATGACGGTCGCAAATATCTGAGCGAAATGGAATATTGTGTCAAATTTGCTCTGGCAAATAGATTGCTGATGATGGAAACTGTTCAGGAAATTGTCGTTGATATAGCCGGAGACTGCGAATTTGATGAATCAATAAATATTCCGCACAATTTCGCTTCGCTCGAAGAGCATTTTGGTGAACAAGTTTGGGTGCACAGAAAAGGAGCAACACCGGCTTATAAAGGCTGCATCGGCATTATTCCCGGTTCGCAAGGAACGTTTTCATATATCGTAGAGGGCTTGGGCAATCCCGAAAGCTTCGAATCAAGCTCCCATGGTGCCGGTAGAAAAATTGGAAGAAATAGAGCCATAAAGGAACTTGATTTTGAAGAAGAAGTTGCCAAGATGAATAAACGTGGCATTCTTCATGGTATCCGCTCTTCCAAGCAATTGGACGAAGCCCCGGGAGCTTATAAAGACATTTACCAAGTAATGCAAAACCAAAGTGATTTGGTCAAAATTTTGATTGAACTATCGCCATTAGCAGTTGTAAAGGCTTAATTCGATTTCTATTTATGCGTTTTGCCCGATTCATCATTTCAGTCTAATTCTAAAAAAACATCTTCAGGTAAGCTTTTTTGGAATTTTTCCAAATTATGCCTGAGTAAGTTTACATCATCAATATCATCCGAGCAGGAAAGAAAAGTTACTTCATCAAAAGCACATCCAATATTATCTCGTATTTTCAACTTTGCAACAGGAACCCATGAAACAGGTAGAAAATCTTGAAATCCTTGTACATAAAGAATAGCAATTTCAGCATCACGTTTGCGAGTTAATTTTGCAATCGAATTTTGGTTGAAATTTTTCTGAATTCGCATCCGGATAATATCTCTATCCGCTAAACCAATAAAATCTGTCAATCGAATTGACGTGAAATAGCAACAAGCCCCAATATCATTCAATACCACAGATGATTCATCATAATAGGTATGCAAAAATTTGCTCATCTGAATTTGCTGGTCATAAATATTTTTTGACATTTGTGGAATATTTTGAAGTGATTCGACATACCTCATGACCGACGGAATCGAAAATAAGATGAATATAGAAGCCAAAATTATGCGATGTAAATTTTTCGGATGTTGTTTAAACAAAATTTTCAGACTAAAGATGAAAGTTAAGCAATATATTGCCATAAGATATGATTCGTATCTGTAAACCCAGCCGGTTTTAGCAAAGGCAATATGCATTAATGCTGTTAGTGTGCATAAAATATGCAATTTTAAAAGTAGGGTTGAACGATTCTTAGCAAAATATTGAAAAATAAGATAAATAATTGACAAGCTGATTAATGCTGCGAAATGTGGTGCATTTATGAATTTTCCAATTATCTTCATTGGGAAATTCAGTGCAGCACTAATATTTCGCGGAGCGTCGCCCTTCAATAGAATTGAATTTGGCAAAAACATGTCCCCATTCATAAGCGAAATGATACCGTAAATGATGATTGGTAGCACTCCCACAGCCATAATGATTGCAACTTTTCGGTACTTTTTTTCATATAGTTCAATCAATGAAAACGCAATGATAATAAAAATACTTTCATACCTGACGCAAACTAAAGCAAAAGCCAAAACAGCAATATATTTGAAATGAGATTCATCTCTATTGTATATGATGTATGATGTTATGAATAGTATTGAAACTAAAATATGAAGTAAATGTTCCATTCCATTGTATATATTAGCACTTATAGGTGATAATATGAAAATTCCGCTTATCAAGATTATTCCCCAAACATGACTTTGCATCTCTTTTTCGGAAAATCTATATAGCACGTAGATTAGCAAGAGAGCAAAAATTGTATTCAGTATTAATGGAATGTAAATATCCCAGTCAGTAAGGATGATTAAAGCGCTTATGAGAATTGGATAAATTGGAGATGATGAGGACGAGGTAAAACCATGCTTGGTAACGCCCCAAACGCCATGATTAGCGAAATTATCCGCTGTAGCTAAATGTATATATGTATCATCAAGAGGGTAAACATATTCGCCAAATTTTTCATCAATTTGAATAATATGCAGGATCGTAATTGCAAGAAATAAAATGGAAATGACAAGTAGAATAAGGTACTTATTCATTATCCTAACCGGTGATTGAGCCAAAATTATCTGCGTTTAGTCTGTGCAATATCCAATCATTCAGCCCTTTGGCACCGAGTTTCTCGTAAAATTCGCGTGCAGGATTCCAATCTAAGACGCTCCATTCCATTCGTCCGCAAGACTTTTCAGATGCAATTTTTGTACATTCCCGGAAAAGTTTGAAACCAATGCCCTTGCCTCTGTAATCTTCTTTTACGAACAAATCCTCAATATATAAACCGGGTTTTCCTTCAAAAGTTGAAAAATTGAAGAAATAGATTACAAATCCGGCGGCTTCATTGTCGTAATCTGCAATTAAGCAATGTGCATATCGAATTTCGCCAAATAAATTTTTTGATATAGTATCTTTATCAAACACTACTGCATCGCTTAATTTCTCGAATTCAGCCAAATCTTTGATAAATTGCATTATCAAATCAATGTCGTTAATATTTGCTTTTCGAATAGTTATCATTTTGAGACCGCTTTTTCTTTCGCCCATTTGAATACTTTGAGGTAATCGAGAGCAGATTGTGCTGAAGAATAGTTTCTTGCCATTCCGTTTTTACGTATCAAATCCCAATGTGGCTCTTGTCTATATACAGACAAAGCACGGCGTATTGCATAAGTAAAATCGTCTGCGTTATATTGCCAAAATGTAAAACCCCAACCTTGACCACTATCGGGTATGTATTCGGTCACTGTATCTGCCAATCCGCCGGTGTTGCGGACAATTGGAATAGTACCATATTTGAGTGCATACATTTGAGTCAGTCCGCAGGGTTCAAATCGCGATGGCATCAAAAGAAAATCCGAAGCTGCAAATATCCTATGAGACAAATTTTCATTGTAACCAATCGTAATAAAACAATTTTTGGGATATTTTTCTTTTAGATAGTTGAAATAATCAACATATGGCGATTCACCATTACCAAGCAAAGTAAATCGTAGAGCGTTATTTGCCAAATAATGCTCTAATTTTATGCGAATCAAATCAATGCCTTTTTGTTCGGTCAATCGCGAAACCATGCCAATGAGAGGCATATCGAGATTGTCAGATTCGTCCAAACCAAATGATTTGAGATACTCAATTTTGTTAGCTTGCTTCAAATGCAAAGAATCGGCATTATAATTATGAGTTATGTATTTGTCGCTTTCAGGATTCCAAACATCGTAATAAACTCCGTTCAAAATGCCTACCAAATCAGCGCCGCGAATATTCAGTTCGTCACGCAAGCCTTCGCTATAGTAATCATAGCGAATTTCTTTTGCATAAGTAGGGCTGACCGTCGTGATTTTATCTGCAAACATGATACCTGTTTTCATCGAATTAACAGCACCAAATTGTTCAAACCACGAACCGGGAAAAATTTCTTTCATTCCGAATCCTGAGTATAACATTGCTGTATGTGGATTGAATTTGCCTTGATAAGCTAAATTATGAATCGTATAAACACCGGCTGTGTCCGAAAAGTGAGGGTCAGTGTTGTAATATGACTTGAGGAATGCCATAGTAAAGGCAGTATGAAAATCATGAGCATGAATAATATGAGGCGAAAAATTTAGAGCCTTTGCCGCCTCGAAAACAGCTCGACTAAAAAAGATGAAACGTCTGTCATTATCATCATATTCCTTAGGGTCACCATATATTCCCTGTCTATCAAAATACTCATTATGTTCGACCAAATACACCGGAACTCTCGAGCCATTGAGGTAACCAAGCCATAATCGAGCAAATTCTGTCCAATATCCCATCGGGACAATCAAGGTTTTATCAAGAGGTGTGAAGCCGTACTTATGGACATCTATGAAACCATATTTGGGCATAATGATAATCGGATTTTGTCCGTATTTCTGCCATTCAATGGGCAAAGATGCCGTTATATCGGCAAGTCCGCCAGCTTTGGCATAGGGTGCTACTTCTGTAGATGCTAATAGTATATTCATCAAATCAATTTATTTCGTTGCAACAAAATAAGCTACAAATCTAACGATAAAATTCATAGAAATTAAACATATTATTAAAAACCCGGGTAGCTGATATGTGTAAAGTAGCTGCTAAACATGGATTCAGCCGATTTTACTTCGGGAAATTTAGTGAACAATCCAAATAGTGAAGAACCCGAACCGGACATTGAAGCATATATTGCTCCATTTTTGTATAGTTCGTCTTTTATGCTTGATAATTCTGGATGACTTTCAAAAACGAAAGGCTCAAAGTCATTCACTAAATTTTTTTTCAACTCTTCAGAATCAAAAATTGAAGTTTTCAACAATTCTGGCAAATCAGTCATTTCACGGTTGAAATTTTCATCTCGTCCTAATGATTGGTAAGCCTCTTTTGTTGATACGTGAATTGCAGGATGCACGAGCAGAATATAATATGGCATATAGAAGCTGAAGTATTTCAGCTTCTCTCCTCGCGATTTGCCTTCAGCAGCACCGTATTTCAAAAAATAGGGCACATCAGCACCGATAGTTTGGGCAATATCAAATAAGTCTTCATAACTTAATCTTAAGTCACAAAGTATGTTCAAAGCCTGCAAAGTGCTTGCAGCATCAGCACTGCCACCGCCAAGACCTGCACCTTGGGGTATGATTTTCTTGACATCAACTCGGACACCACCTTCGTAGCCTGCTATATCGAAAATTTTGTGTGCCGCAATGTAAATCAGATTAGATTCTAAAGGAATAATTGAATCCAAATTTGTTTCAATTTCTTTTTCACTTAATCGGAAAGTCATTTCATCAAATAAATCAATGCTTTTGAATACAGTATTTATGTTATGGTATCCGTCATTATTCTTATTTAAAATTTCGAGACCTAAATTTATTTTGGCTCGTGCGTATTTTTTTAATATTTTCATATTCTTAGTTTTTACTGATTCACATATTTGTTATTAAGGATTGATGGAAGAAATTATAAAAGAACAGTTTCTGAGAGAGAATGACGAAAGTATAGAAAAGTCATCAAAGAAAAAAGAGAAAAAATTGAAGGAGAATATTCCATTCGAGCAAGAATTGCTCAGAAAGGGTATTCACTTGGTGTCCTTGAATATTCCAATTCTATACATATTTGTTTCTAAAACATTTGCCTTATCAATATTGATACCTTTGTGTATATTGTTTGTAGCGATTGATATAATTAGCAAAAAAAATCAAGCTGTTTCGGAGTTGATGCACAAATATTTTGGGGGTATGCTCAGAAAGCACGAAAAAAAGAAAAAAAGATTGATACTAAATGGTGCTTCATGGGTTTTGATATCCGCCGTTATTACCGTATTAGTGTTCCCGAAAATTGTAGCTGTTGTGGCGTTTGCTATTTTGATAATTTCCGATATGTCTGCTGCGTTGATAGGCAGGAAGTTTGGCAAAACAAAATTATTCAATAAGTCGCTCGAAGGGACTATGGCTTTTATAGTGTCGGCGCTTATAGTTGTATCGATAATCGGATTCTTTTTTGATGGTAATTGGCTTTATTATCTGGCTGGTGGGACTGCTGCCATTGTTGGCGGAATAGTCGAAGCGTACTCCAAAAAAATGAAAGTTGATGATAACATGTCAATACCTGCTTCGGTTGGGATTGTAATGCTGTTGATTGATTTTATTTTTAACGGTCACGGCGCCAGTTTCTTAAATATGATGTAAAATGAAACAAACAATAGTATTATTATTATTCGCAATCGCTCTGCTTGGCTCATGCTCGAAGCATTCAGAGTACAAGATTGTTGATTATTTCACAGACAGTACAGACAGAGGCAAATTTGTATTCCTTTTTGTCGAGACTGATACTATAATTCAAGACGACATTTTGAATTGGACAAAAGAATTCAAATCGAAAGACACGATTATGAGAGTTGAACACGATTCCATACTTCATGTGTTGATTTCATATTTTTATATTCCTGATGTCTATGATGAAATTCCCGAAGAGCAAGCTGTAATACTCAGAGAGAAATATAAAAACCCTGAGATTACCAATAAGTTGCTATTAGCAAAGAACGGTGCCGTTTATACCGGTTTTTCAAAAATTACAGAAGGGATGCCTTTTCCAAAGGATACTGTGATTTTGACTTCAGTTTTTGTCCCGAAAAAAGGGTATAAAGCAGTTGACATTTTAAAGCAAAGAGATGAAAATGATTGATTTAAGAAGTGATACTTTCACAAAGCCAACACCCGAAATGTTGCAAGCAATGGTTAATGCAGATGTTGGTGATGATGTTTATGGGGAAGACCCTACTGTAAATTTACTTCAGGACAAAATTGCCAGACTATTCGGAAAAGAAGCTGCATTATTTGTGCCTTCCAGTACTATGAGCAATCAACTTTCGCTCAGAGTACTTACCGAGCCGGGAAACGAAGTCATAACCGATGCCGATGCTCATATTTTCTACTACGAAACTGCTGCACCTGCAATATTGTCCAATCTTCAATTCCGAACTATTCCATCCGAATCCGGTCAAATTCTAATTGATGAAATCGAGAAGCATATTCGCCCCAAAATATATTATTTTGCGGATACAAAAATCATCGCACTTGAAAACACGCACAACCGCCACGGTGGTACAGTAATAGACCTCGACTATATCAAAGACGTCAAGGCGCTTGCCGATAAGCATGGAATTTATACTCATCTCGACGGAGCAAGAATTTGGAATGCTCATATTGCTTCAGGAGTATCATTTGAAGAATACGGAAAATATTTCGATACAATTTCAGTTTGTTTGTCGAAAGGTATGGGGGCTCCAATTGGGTCGCTAATTATTTCGGATAAAGCGCGAATTCAAAAAGCACTGAAATGGCGCAAAATCTTTGGTGGGGGAATGCGACAAGTTGGTTATATCGCCGCATGTGGTTTGTATGCCTTAGAAAATAATTTGCCGCTCTTGAAAATTGACCACGAGAATGCACGGAATTTTGCCAATGAGATTGCGAATCTTGACGGAATAAGAATAGATTTGCGGAAAGTACAAACAAATATCGTTATTTTTGAACTTGATAAAAGAATCAATTCAGAAGATTTTGTTGCAAATTGTAAAGAACGCAACTTGCTTTTGAGCAATGTTGGCGATAACAAAATTAGAATTGTGACTTATCACCAAATTTCTAAAGCAGACATTCAAAATGCAGTAGAAATAGTTGCAGAAATAATGAAAAAAATGATGAGGAATTGAAAATGAGCAACCGAATTACCGAGCAAGATATACTCAAAGATATAGATAAATACAAGCATACAACAAATGCTCAAGTCAAATTTCATGAAGTTGATTCCTTTGGAGTGGTCCACAATATTCAGTATTTTTATTTTTTAGAGTGGGCGAGAACCAAATATTTCGAGTTTATTGGGATGCCGCTCAATCATCGCACCTATACTGCTGAAAATCCAATTATGACAGTTCGCCATGTGATGGATTATTTCAATCCACTCTATTTTACCGATTACTATGATGTTTTGACTCGTACCAAAACGATAGGAAATTCATCAATTGTTATGGAAAATGTTATTCGAATGAATTCGGGCAAAATTGCGATAAAAGCTGAAGTGACGCTCGTTTATATGAGCAATACAGATTACCGCCCGACACGTTTGCCGGACTACATGCGGAATGCCATTATGATGGTCGAGGGAGATGATTTGGAAATTATTGAAAGTGAGCCAAAATAGATGAGTAATCCGATGAATTGGACAAAGCAACAAATCGTAGCTCAATGTCTATTTCCCAAGCTATCTACAGAAGATTTTTTTACAAATCCCGATTACAAGCGTGAAATTATTCGTTTTGTTGAATTGGGAGTTGGGGGATTTTGTATTTTCGGCGGAGATACTGTTCAGGTAGAGCTAATGACCAATTCGCTTCAAAATATCGCTGCTGTACCATTGCTTTTTGCAGGGGATTTTGAATTTGGCTTACCAATGCGACTTTCCGAAGGGACCGAGTTTCCTCATGCAATGGCATTAGGTCAGAATTCAGATTCGGATACGAGTTTCAAAATTTCTACTGCAATTTCCAAAGAAGTCAAATCAGTTGGTGTTAAATGGAATCTTGCTCCTGTTTGCGATATTAATTCAAACCAATCGAACCCGATAATCAATATTCGTTCATTTGGCGAGACACCGGAATTAGTCTCCGATAATGTTGTGAAATTTATCGAAGGTTCACGAACGGTAAATGTTTTGACTTGTGCAAAGCATTTTCCCGGGCATGGAGATACGCTGTCTGACTCGCATATCGAATTACCTGCGGTTTCAAAAACGCTGGAGGATTTGGAAAAATTTGAATTGTTACCATTCAAAGCGGCTATTGATGCAGGTGTGGATTCAATTATGGTGGGACATTTGTACGTGCCGGCTATGAGTAATAATCTGCTTCCGACATCACTTTCACCAAAAGTTTACAGCTATATTCGCGATGAAATGAAGTTCAGAGGGCTTATAGTTACTGATGCTTTGGATATGAAAAGTATCACGAAACTTCGTAACTCCTCAGATGCAACTATTGATTGTCTTCTTGCAGGGGCTGATATTGCACTTATGCCCGAAAATGCAAGTGAAGCAATGGCAGGATTAATCGAAAGAGCCGAAAGTGATGAAAAACTAGTCGAAAATTGTTTCGAATCATCTAAGCGGATTATCACTGCAAAACGAAATGCGAAATTGATTCCTCTATTTGCGACACTCGAAAGCACGAAACAAATCTTTACCGACCATTTGAATTTAGCTTTAAATGTTGCTTATAAAGCATTGCAAATAAAGATAGATAAGCCAATTATACCTATAACTGATGATGTGAATTTTGCCGGAATTGCATTTTTGCAACAAGACAAGGATTTGCGAACAGCAACACGCTTTTTCACAATGTTATCCCAAGCAATTGAAAACGACTGTGACTTTGCTTTTGTAAGTGAAACTATCACTGATAGTGACCTGTCGGCAATCAAAGACGGTATCAAAGATGCCAAAATTCTTATTTTCGCTGTCTTTATCAAAGCTGTCGCTTATGATGGCAGAACCGATTTAATCACCAAAGCTAAAGAAATATTTGATAAACTTAGTGCGGGTAAAGACACGATAGTTATTTTTCTTGGAAATCCGTATTTTGGTGAAATTTTTGATTCATCTGTAAAAATTTGGACTTATTCTGATTCTTTTCCGTCATTAGCATCTGTAGTAATAGAGCTAAGCGGTAGAAAGGAAGCATTAAAGCTTCTTTAGTTATTTATTAACAATTGGTTATGAACGATGTATCGTAATATTGCAGTTTGCATCTTTGTTTTTTTAATGGTGATTGCAAATCACTCAAATCTTCAAGCTCAAATCAAAGGCTTATCCGGAATGAGTGGCGATGAGCTTCTGAAAATGGAGCTCGAAAGCCAATTTTCTGATGATGCCATGCGGATGGAATCTATGCCGGTTGGCAATATCATTGACCCCGAGTTATATTTTCTGGGTCCCGAAGATATTCTAACAATCCAAATTGTGCCCATTATGAATAATCCCAGAAGTATCAAATTATCGCCGGATATGTCCATAATGATTCCGCGAGTCGGCAAAATTGATATGCGAGGGCTTACTTTGAAACAAGCTCAAGATAGCATTGAATCGTTTTTTAAAGCATTCAATCCTAAATTTGAAGTTTCAACAAATTTACGTGCAGCAAGGCAATGTATAGTGAAAATTGGCGGCAATGTTCTCTATCCTTCAATTTATACGATGCCCTCGAGCTATCAGGTATCAACGGCAATACTTTTCGCCAATCAACTCCAAAAAAATACTGCAATCGCCTTACCACAAATGGAAGCATTGCTACAAGTACAAGAGGCAGAACGAGAAACTGAACGTCGTTTTTCGGAAAGCGGGCTGAGCACAAAACCATTCTATTCATCTAGAAATATAATTTTACTTCGTAAAGATGGCACTTCGTTGACGATTGACCTCGAAAAAGCAGCTGCTACAAATGATGCATCATACGACCCATATGTTAAGGAAGGTGATGAAATTATCGTCCCGTTCGATAGAGATAATTTCCCAATGATTTCGATTTCCGGTGGTGTTACCAGACCGATAATTTTGCCATACAAACCCGGCGATAAAGCATCCTTATTATTAAAATTTGGCTATGGACTGACTGATGATGCCGATATAAATAATATAAAAATCTACATGCCATCGCAAAACAAGCAAATTTTACTCAAAACAGACAAAAGTTTGAATCTGATTGGAGAAGATTTTGAGATTGAACCGGGTGCAGTAATAATTGTTGGACAAAATATTACGCCACAAAGCCAGAGTACAGGTACTGTTTCAATCAAAGGGCAAGTCCGCAACCCGGGCAATTATCTGATTACACTGAGAAACACACGCCTTCGGGATTTGATAGACATGGCAGGTGGCTTTACCCAAGATGCTTATTTGCCGCTTGCGAATATCGTTCGACGTGAATCGAAACTGAAATCACTTACGGACCCTCGCCAAGAAACTTATGAAGTAATGCAATACAGCGATTTGACAATGGACGACACTACTCGATATTATATTGATATGAAGTACAAACAGCCGTTAGTTGCGACCGATTTTGTAGAACTTTTTGAAAAGAATAACAATATCAACGATGTGCTTTTGTATGACGGCGATATTATTCATATACCAACCAATCCGGGATTAGTTTTCGTGAACGGTCAAGTCAAAAATCCGGGATATGTAGAATTTGAAGAAGGTAGAAATATGAGTTGGTACATAGAGCGTGCAGGCGGTTTTGCAGAAGGTTCTGAACCCGAAAGAGCAAGGATTATTCGTGGCAGAACAAATGTTTGGATTGCAGGCACCGATGACGTTGTAGTTTATGCAGGTGACCAAATTTATGCACCAAGAGTACCTGATGAACCAACAACGCTGAAATTGCAACGTTTTGCTGTATATGCCAGTCTGATAGCTACAGTCTCAATATTGATAACCACAGTTTTCACATTATTAACTCGATGAAAAAAACAAGCGTAATCATCCTATTTTTTATTGCGAATATTTTTATAGCATACTCGCAATCTGAGCACGTACATATCTACCATTCTGTGTATCCTTTTTTGGAGAGAATGTATAATCAAGGGCATTACGAAGGCTATCCTTTGAATGATTTGCCAATGAGACTTTCCCATATCACAAAAGCCTTAAATGAAATTGAAAAAAATAAAACCGAACTTGGAAATGCAGATAAAAAACTGCTCGAAAAATTCAAGCAAGAGTTTTTCATCAATGATTCAAAAACATATACCTTGATTACAAGCGAAACAGATTCAAACCAAATCTTATTCAGTGGACTTTTTTCGAATGATGAAAAATTCTTCTATCGCAATTCAAACGATGAAACTAATGTTCAGATAATGCCACTTGCTTCAATTGACTACATGAGAAACGATGAAAATTGTGCTTTGATTGGGAATTTGGGATTTCGTTTGTATGGGACAATTGAAAGTAATTTCGGATATAATTTGCAAGTCACTAACGGAACTTTGTTCTCAGGCGAGAGAAGTGTTGCTAATACGATTAGAAAGTATTCGCAAAATATAAAATTCAACGTTTATCAGGACGATATAGATTTTACCGAATCACATATAAATTATGTGTCTCGATGGTTCCATTTTAATATTGGTCGCGAATCCAGATTATTGGGCGCAGGATTTGGTCAAAGATTAATCATGTCCGATAACTCACCTGCAATGGACGTCATTTCAGCAGGTGCAGAGTTTGAAAGTTTCAGATATAAATTTGTTCATGCCTCATTGCTTGCCCAACCCAATATCGGCGTATCAGGTTCACACATTGATATACCAAGCAAATATCTTGTCACGCATAGATTTGCTTTAACTCCGAGTTGGGGAGAATTTGCTTTTTGGGAATCTTTAGTTTATTCCAATCGTCATCCTGATATTGCATATTTGAATCCACTCAGTTTCCTAAAGTCTTTAGAACATGCTTTAAGAGATAGAGATAATGCCTTGATGGGCATGGACTTAACAGTCAAACCAATGACAGGATTATTAGTCAAAGGTTCCTTCTTATTGGATGATATCCGATTTGAAAAGATTGGAACAGATTATTGGGGTAACAAAACTGCTTATAATTTGGGAGCAATGCTGTCGCTAATCCCAAACATTGACTTGATTGCAGAATATGCACGAGTTCAACCTTACACTTTCTCCCATTTCAACCAAAATAATTCCGCTGTCAATGATGGATTTGTAGTCTCATCGTATATTTTGCCAAATTCGGAAAAATACTCCTTTACCACTCGTTATTGGTGGGGCAGCCGTTATCCGTTTGAATTGGAACTTTCATATTTCAGACACGGTGATAATATTTACTCTGAATCAGGTGAATTAATTAGAAATGTTGGCGGTAATCATCTTGAAGGATTCAGATTTGATGTTGATAGCCAAGAAGTCAAATTTCTTGACGGGAATTTGGAAGAATATTTTTCATTTGCATTATCATCCGGGGTGGAACTATCGCGTGGTTTCAACCTTCAGCTTTATTATAGATTCATAAACACTGACAATTCGGGGGAGCATTTTATACGAGCTATGCTACGATTTGATGAATTTTGATATTTTTGTAGTTTGTAAATTAATCAGCAAGATAAATTGATTTTTACTGATGTAATATTACTTGTTATTGGCATAGCAATAATTTTTAATTATACTTTCTATCCGTTGATATTGAAGGTTGTAAGCCTGTTTGTACCCAAAATTTACAATAGCGACCTTGAATTTCAGCCCGAAATCACTGTAATCATAGCTGCATACAATGAGGAAGAACTGATTGCCGATGCTATTGATTCGGTTTTCGAAGGTGATTATCCCAAAGAAAAAATTCGCGTTCTCGTTGGTTCTGATGGCTCAACTGATAGGACTAATCAGATTTTAGCTGAGCTTTCCGCCAAATATTCCAGCCTATCATTTCATTGCTTCGGACGTGGCGGCAAAAACAACACGCTCAACAAAATTATTCCACTTGCGGAAACTGAAATCATCGTCATGATGGATGCAGACATCCGATTGAATGAAAATGCTTTGAGCATCATTATTTCGCATTTCGCCGACCGGAATGTCGGTGGAGTAATCGCCACTCAAAATATCGAAAATGAGAAAAATGAAAATAGCGGTAGTGCCGGAGTATTGATATATCAACAATATGAAAACTTCCTGAAATACTACGAATCCGCAATTGATTCCTGCGTGAATGCCTTCGGTTATTTTTATGCTATACGCAGCAAATTTTTCAAACCAATTGCAAGCGATTTGCTTTGCGATGATATGTTTACGATTTACACCGTTTTGGAAAACAAAAGCAAGGTGAAATTTGCTCCTGAAGCTATGGTGAATGAAGTTCGCGAAAAATCTTTAGAAAATGAAAAGCATCGCAGATTGAGAGCTTCTGCCGGTGGAATGGCTACAGTCTTTCATTTTAGGCATTTATTGAATATTTTCGAGTACGGTTGGGTCTCATTTTTTATCTGGTCGCACAAAGTAACAAGATGGACTACTCCATATTTGATGATTCTTTTAGTACTTTTAACAATAATGATGAATAGTGGTACGATTACTTTTCGAGTTATTTTGGTAACACAATTAGTTTTATATGTCGGTGCATTATTGGGATTCTTAGTCGAGAAAGCAAAAATAAATTTTTCTTTGTTCAGACCTTTTCTTTTTTTCGTAGTAATCAACTTTGCGATATTACTTGGTTCATTTCGATTCTTGAAGGGTGCGCAAAATGCAATTTGGGACAGACAGGGATTCAGTTCTTCTTAGAAATAAAATGATAGAAACACAAAAAGGACATATAGCCGAAATAAGCAATTTGCTTGCTACTTTTAAGCCCCAAAGACTGATTAAGTCCGGGCATTGGCGATTTGTCATCCAATTATTCGTTGACAATCTTGCAATCATATCAGCATATCTGCTATTCTTTTTTATCAGATTCGGTTCAGGGATTTATCCATCTGCTGTCAAACCCGGTGCACTTGAAATCACTATAGGCACTTTCATTTTCCTGATTTTTTGGTTGCTTATGTTCTTTTTTTCTGGTATGTATAAAAATTGGTACGAACGCTCACCTTTCGAAGAGTTTTGGTCAATAATCAAAGTAACTTTAATCGGTTGCGTAATCATAATTTTTGCAGTAAAAATAGATAGCCAATCATCGCCACGGCAGTTGTTCCTGATATATTTTGTGCTGCATTCAACCTTGCTGATTAGCGGTAGAATAACAGCTAGATTCATCGAAAGATATATGCGGATTAAAGGGCTGCTAAGTATTCCGGTTGTAATTGTGGGTGATTATGAAAAAGTAATCAATTATTTCAAGAAATTTAGAAGAGTCAAAACTTGGGGTTATCAACCTTTGGCAGTTTTACTGATTTCCGGCGATGAGTTGAAGGAGAAGTCCGGTGATATTGTAGTTGAAAGCGGAACATACTTAGGAACAGTTGACCAATTAGGAGATGTACTCAGGCATACCAAACCCGAAGAAGTAGTAATCGCAACTGAAAAACCTGACCATATACTTCTTGTAGATATTGTTAATCAATGTGCTGATGAAAAGGTTCGTGTCAAAATTGAACCCGATTTGTATGATGTATTTGCCGGACAAACCAAAACTTACTACCTTTACGGCTTACCTTTAATTGAAGTTTCTACGCAGCTTTTAAAGCCTTGGCAGGAAACTATCAAGAGAATTTTTGATTTTGTTTTTAGCTTTGTTGTATTATTGGCAGGTTTGCCAATTTGGTTATTGATAGCTCTTGGGGTGAGAATAGATTCTCGTGGTCCGGTTTTCTATACTCAAAAAAGGGTAGGCAAAGACGGTAGAATCTTTGAGATTTATAAATTCAGGTCAATGGTTTTCCAGCCGGAACGCAATGACCAAACTTGGACAACTATGAATGACCCGAGAGTCACGACCTTTGGGCGATTTATCAGGAAAACACACTTAGACGAAATCCCACAATTTCTGAATGTATTACTCGGTCATATGAGCATCGTTGGTCCGAGACCCGAGCAACCAAAATTTGTAGATGATTTTTCAAAAGATTTTCCGCATTATAAACGTCGCTTGAAAGTTCGCCCGGGAATCACAGGTTGGCATCAGGTCACAAGCTACGGTTATGAATTATCTGCCGAAGAAATTCGAGACAGATTGAGAAATGATTTTCATTATATAGAAAATATGTCACTAAAATTAGATATAGAAATTATTGTTCGAACCCTCTGGTGTATGATTATGGGAAGAGGGCAAGCTTAAGAATTTGATTAAGGAAAAACTATGAAAGCAATTGTTGTAATACCTACATATAACGAACTTGAAAACATCGAACACATTGTTACCGAAGTTTTGAAGGTGATTGATGGATTAAACGTATTAGTCGTAGATGATAATTCACCCGATGGCACTGCGGATGTAGTCCGAAAAATGATGGCTAATGACAACAGAATCCATTTGATAGTCCGAGCAGGTAAAATGGGTTTGGGAACAGCTTATTGCGAGGGCTTCCAATATGCCTTGGATAGAGATTTCGAGGCTATTTTCGAAATGGACGCAGATTTTTCACATGACCCTGCCGATTTGCCAAGATTTCTTGTTGAATTGGAAAATCACGACCTTGTAATTGGTTCTCGCTATATTAAGGGCGTCAATGTGATAAATTGGCCCCTGAGCAGGCTGATTCTCAGCTATGGTGCTAATCTATACACAAGAGTGATAACAGGAATGCCTGTTAAAGATGCAACCGGTGGTTTCAAATGCTTCAGAGCCTCGAAATTATCTCAAATTGATTTGAAATCAGTCAAGACAAATGGTTACGGATTTCAAATCGAAATGAATTACCGCATGTGGAAAAATGGTGCTCGAATCAAAGAAATTCCAATCATATTCATTGACCGTAGAAGCGGAACTTCCAAGATGAACAAAAGCATTATTTACGAAGCCATTTTCTTAGTCTGGAAACTGAAATTATTTTCATGGACCTTCAAAAACAAGAAAAAATGATTTTGAATAATCCCTCACATACAGATATTTCGATTGTAATTGTAAATTATAATGTGAAGGATTATCTCTATAGTTGTATCGAATCTGTCAATCAAGCATCAAAGAATTTAAAAGTTGAAATTATAGTTGTTGACAACAATTCCGAAGATGGTTCAGTCGAATTTATTTCTAGAGCATTCCCAAATGTAGAAATTATCGCATTAAGCGAGAATATCGGATTTGGCAAAGCAAACAATCTCGGTTTTGAAAAAGCTGCGGGCAAGTACATCTTAATCTTGAACCCTGATACATTACTCCAACCGGATACACTTGATGAAATGTACAAGTATATGGAGAATCACTCCGAAGTTGGAATCTCAGTCTGCAAAGTATTGAATACCGACGGCACATTCCAAGCATCATGTCGCAGAGGTTTTCCCGGACCATGGTCTGCATTTAGCAAACTTTTCGGAATGCAATCTTTGTTCCCAAAGTCTAAGGTTTTCGGCAAATATAATCTAACATACATGCCAACTGATAATACTTACTATGTAGATGCAGTTACCGGGGCTTTCATGTTTGCACGTACAGATGTAATCAAACAAGTCAATGGATTTGACCCCGATTTCTTTATGTATGGGGAAGATTTGGATTTATGCTATCGTGTGGTCAAAGCCGGATACAAAAATGCTTACGTACATACTACAAGCATCATTCATCATAAGGGTGAAAGTTCGAAACGCAGCAGTTTGAACGAAATCAATTTGTTTTACGAAGCAATGGAAATATTTGTTTCAAAACATTATTCGAACTCTCGGTTTTTCCTTGCACTATTGAAATTAGGTATTTTGACACGAGCATCGATTTCATATCTATACAAATACAAACTTGATGTAAAGTTGATGGCAATGGATGCTATTTTCATTATCATCGGCATTTTGCTCGGTACTTATATGGCACTTGGTTCGCCATTTGGACTGCAACCATATGCCTACCCGACTGTTTTCGTAGCAGTAATTTTTGTTACTATTATGGCAAATATTACAGCCGGTGGATTTTTTGAATCTACCTTTTCGCCAACAAAGACCATATTCGGATATGCGATTAGTTTTCTTGTGCTGTCCACATTGATATATTTTTTCCCCGGCTATAGATTTAGTCGTGGAGCATTACTTGTCACTATTGGTTTCGGAATGACAGGTTCAACCTTGCTTCGGATAGTCATTTCGGCTGCAGCAAGTATAAAAAACAATTATAGCGACAAACAAATCGTAATCGTCAGTAATCCTGAAGACGCTTTGAATTTGTACAAACTTATCTCGGAAAATTTACCTCAATTGAAAATTCTTGGCTTCATTCACTCTAAACCGGCTCAAGATGATGCGTTTCCCTTAAAATGGTTAGGTACTATCAATCATCTCAATTCAATCATCGAAAATGAAAAAATCAGCGACGTAATCGTTACCGATGAACAAACCTATAATAATGAGATTTCGTTTGTGACGAGCAAATACAAAAATCCGAGAGTAAATTTTCATGTGGCTAATCAATTAGAAGATTTCATTGTATCGAAGTTGATTTCCGAAATCACGGAAAACAAAAACGAAGTTCTAAAGTATAGGGCTAATCTGATTCGGTACAGAATCATAAAGCGGACAACAGATATAGTTCTATCATTCTTATTGCTAACCGTTGGGCTTGTATTCATACTTTTGATTAACAACAGAGAAAATAAAATAATCTCAAAAATTTTCAACGTTTTGAACGGGAAATACTCTTTTATTGGTATTTTTGAGTTGCCTGGTAGGAAGAATTTCGGCAAACCCGGTTTGACGGGATTAGCCCATTTGAATCAGGCAAATGCTTTGAGCGAAAAAGCTATTTTGAAATTAAATGAATATTATTTGAAGCATTATTCCGTCTCGTTAGATTTTGATATATTGTTGAAATTATTTTATAGGGAAAAATGGCAAAGGTAATCTTAGAGTTTGAAAAGCCGATTGTTGAATTGGAACAAAAAATTGCTGAGATGCGTGAACTCGGACAACAGATTGATATAAGTAAAGAAATCTCAGACCTTGAATTAAAGATTGACGATTTACGAATTGATATCTACAAAAATCTCACTCGTTGGCAACGCGTCCAATTAGCCAGACATCCCGAGCGACCAATTACATCGGACTATATTAAAAATGTCTTTACAGATTTTGTAGAGCTTCATGGCGATAGAAAATATAAAGACGACCCCGCAATAATAGGCGGTTTTGCTAAATTGAACGGAAAATCAGTGATGGTGGTTGGTCACCAAAAAGGTCGCGATACAAAATCTAATTTGTATCGTAATTTTGGTATGGCAAATCCCGAAGGATATCGCAAAGCAGCGAGACTTTTTCAGTTAGCTGAAAAATTCAATAAGCCAATTATCACATTGCTCGATACTCCCGGTGCATTTCCCGGGATTGAAGCCGAAGAGCGAGGGCAAGCCGAAGCAATTGCATCTAATCTAATGCTTATGAGCAAAATCAGAACACCAATCATTGTTGTTGTGATAGGCGAAGGGGCTTCAGGTGGAGCTATTGGTATTGGTGTGGGCGATAGGATTTTGATGCTGGAAAATGCATGGTATTCGGTGATTTCACCCGAATCATGCTCAAGTATTTTATGGAGAAGTTGGGATTACAAGGAACAAGCCGCAGAAGCTTTACAACTTACTGCCGAAGATTTAAAACGACACAAAATCATTGATGAAATTGTTAGCGAACCATTAGGTGGTGCCCACAATAATACAACTGTAATGTATCAAAATTTGAAAAATGTTTTGGACAAAGAAATCAGCAAATTGACCAAGATAGACATTTCAAAATTGATAAAAGCACGACGTGAAAAATTTTACGCAATGGGCGTATGGCAAGAATAATTATTAAAACAAGGTCATTCTAAAATAATTATATGCTCAAAAAGCTTAGAAGTCTCAAACACAGGCTTGTATCTTGGGTTTCCCTATTTGCCGAAAAACCCTATGCGCGTACTACACTGTTTCTGCACTCGTTTGCGGATTCATCTGTTTTCCCGATAACAATAGATATAACTTTCATTCCGATAGCGATTGCATCGCCAAAGCGAGCATTTCAGTTTGCTCTTTGGGCAACTTTAGGTTCCATACTTGGAGGTATGTTTGCTTATTATATTGGGATGGAATTCATGTCATCTGTCGGAGAATCTATAGTTACAATGTATGGCTCGAGTAATACATGGGAATCACTTCTCGAAACTTTCAGGGGTGATTTAGCAGAGTGGACTCTCATCTTTGCTTCAGTAACTCCATTACCATTCGCAATAGCAACTTTAGCCGCCGGTGTAGCTGAGATGGATTTGGGAAATTTTATACTCATTTGTATTCTTGGACGCTCATTCAGATTTTTTGCATTGGCATTGCTAATTTATTTATTTGGTCCGGCAGTCCAAGTTTTTCTTGATAAATATTCACGAGTGATAGCGATTGTATTCTTTATAAGCTTAGTTTTGTTTTTCTTATTTTTGTTAATTTATAAATTCTAATATGATTGATTTTATCTCTACCTTCCTAAAAGGTGTATTGATTGGTATAGCAAATATTATCCCGGGTGTTAGCGGTGGCACAATGGCTTTCATTCTCGGAATTTACAAAGAGTTGACAGAAGCTGTAGGATTCTACTTTCAAAATAGAGAAAAACGAAAGCAATACACTATTCTTTTGCTTAAGATTGGATTGGGAGCCGTCGTTGGGGTAGTGCTTTTTGCCAGACTGTTTACATTCCTGCTCGAAGATACCACAAGCGCCCAATATACTTATATTTTCTTCATTGGATTGATTGTTGGTGCAGTGCCATTTATTCTAAATTTGCATCATGACATGAAAGTCAATCCGAAACGATTAAGCATTTTTGTAGTTGCAATTGCTGCTGTTATTATCACCTCTTACTTTGGTCAAAAGAGTGGGGGCGAGGGTAACATGAAACCGGAAATTGTTTACCAAGTAGGCGATTTATTTACTATCACAACCATAGACTTTTTCTACTCATTATGGTTAATATTTTGTGGTTTTATTGGTGCTGTATCAATGGTCTTACCCGGTTTTTCGGGTTCTGCATTATTGATAAGTCTCGGCGAATATTACAATATTCTTCATTTTGTAGATAATAGAATGCTTGTCCAACTTGCATTGATGGGAATTGGTATCTTGCCCGGCTTGATTGTAGCCTCGAAAGTAATTAATAAATTGATGGTAAAATATCCGCCAGAAACATACTATTTTATACTCGGATTGATTGCTGCATCAGTGATTCAAGTGTCGCTCCAAGTTATGGTAGAACCGGTTTTGGGATTAATACCGATTATTTTCAGCTTATTTTTCCTTTTGCTCGGATTTGCGGCATCTTATTTTATGAGTGGAGTTAAAAAGTGAGATTTCAACGAATTTTATATGTTTTCTTTAGCCATTATCCCTACGAACCACGAATCAAGAAGATGTTCCAAACATTTAAGGAGAACGGTGCAAAAGCCAGACTTTTGGTTCGTTGTTTTAGTGACAACATCGAAGCAGAAAGCGATGAAGATTTTGAATTCAGAGCATTAGATAGCTCAGGTAGGTCCTGGCAATCAACGCCTTTGGATATGAACCCGAAATGGAAAAAATTTATTGCGCAAAATATTAAAGAATTCAAATCGGATTTGATTATAGTCAGAGAAATGTTCTTATCCTCTTTGGTAGCGGATTTGGTAAAGGATACAAATATCCCGGTTTTGATGGATATGGCGGAAAATTATCCTGCTGCTATGAAAAGCTGGAAAAAGTATAATTCGAGCGCTTTGAAAAAATTTATTATTCATAAATTGAATTTTCCCAGCCGTAAGGAAAAAAATGCAGTCGGTAAAGTGGATGGAATTATCGTAGTTTGCAAGGAGCAAATCGAAAGATTAGCCCAAGAATATCAATTCGATAAAGATAGGATTGTTTGTATTTATAATTCTCCCACAAAGGATTTGCATCCTTCGGTTTGCGATAAAGAACCTAATGAAACACCCATTTTCATTCATCATGGCATGATGACCTCAGAAAAAAGTTTGACGAGCTTCTTTTACGCTTGTAAAATTTTGTTCGATAAAGGGTTGAATTTCGAAGTAATTTTACCCGGATTTGGCGATTGCGAAGATGATTACAAAGAATTGTGCAACGAATTAGGTATCTATCATCACATTATCTTTTATGGGGAGTATTCCGGCGAAGAATTGGGCGAATTGCTGTTTGAAGCTGATTATGGTATCATTCCTTACGAATTGAATGATTTCAATGATTATACAATCCATAATAAACTTTTTGAGTATTTTGCTTTGGGATTGCCCGTTGTCGTTACGCCTATGATACCTACTGCGAGAATAGTCGAATCAACCGGTTCGGGAATCGTTGCAAAATCAGCAGCTCCAACTGACATCGCCGAAGCTATGGAAAAAATGCTAATTGCTGATACTAATGATATGATGGAGGCTTCTTTAAAGGCACATTCGACATATAATTGGGAAGTGGAAGCAGAGCGATTAATGAACTTCATCAATAAACTTGAAAAACGCAATGCAAGAAGCTAATCTCACAACTGTCCAAGTTCATATTGCGCGATATAATCCAGCTACTCAAGAATATGAATACTTAGTACTCAAACGTGCTGATAAAATGAGAGTTTATCCGGGGATTTGGCAAACAGTAACAGGAGGAATTTGGAAGAATGAGACGGCTCTCGACGCTGCACTCCGTGAATTGAAGGAGGAAACAGATTTAGTTTCAGATACAATTTGGTGTTTGCCATATGTGACAACTTTTTTCGATTATCATGCAAATCAAGTAAATTTCGCTCCCGTATTCGGTGTTTTGGTAAATTTTACCGATATTGTCAAAATTTCGGATGAACATCAAGAATTCAAATGGACAAACTTTGACGAGTCTCACGAATTGATGGTCTTGCCTTCGCATCGTGATGGTTTACGGATATTCAGAGATTATTGCTTGAGCGACTTAGGAACTCATTACAAGGTGAGATTATGAATTACAAAGTAACAGCAGCCGTTGTAACCTTCAATAGACTTGACTTGCTAAAAAAAGTAATCGGTGCACTGCGTGAACAATCTTACAAAATTGATAATATCATAATAATCAATAACTCATCTACTGATGGAACCGAAGATTGGTTGTCATTGCAAAAAGATTTGATTGTTATAAAGCAATCGAATCTGGGTAGTTCCGGTGGTCAATACAGAGCATTCAAAGAATCTGAGTCAAGCGATTGCGATTTGATTTGGATTATGGACGATGACGTTGTCCCCGAAAAGGATTGCTTAGAAAAATTAATCAAGCATTACAAAGCGGGTTATGTGCTCTTTCCGCTTAGGCTATACAGAGACAAAAGACCCTATCTGAACGATTGTATCAAACTAAATCTGACGAATCCATTCAAACATATTTGGAAGCGAGTAGTTGCCGAAAGCGACTTCACTAATGAGACAATCGAAGTGCAAGGACCAACATTTGAAGGACCATTGTTCGCTAAAGAAGTAATAAGCAAAGTAGGACTACCTGAGAAGAAATTTTTCATTTTTGCTGATGACACAGAATATTTCCTCAGAGCCCAAAGAGCGGGATATAAAATGCTATTGGTGCGTGATGCCAATTTAGTGCGAATGATTGACCCACCCGAGAACGTTGCAGATTTTACATGGAAAAGTTTTTATTCAATTAGAAATTTAGTCGTGATAGACCGCTTATACGGGAATATTTTTGTGAAATTGTTGCGACCTATCGCCTATACATTTTTATTTCTGAAAAACAGCCGGTCACTCGCAGATATAAAAACCACTGTCAAAGCCATTTGGGCAGGGCTCACATATCGCAGCGAGAATTGAGGGGGGGAACGGTGAAAATCTCCGTCTCGTTTGTCTGAACTATGATTTGTGTGATTTTTGTGATTAAGATGATTTTTGAGTTAGACTTCGGAAGTCTGTATAATTAACATCAATAAGCTTATTATATTCATATACTTTAGAAAATTAGACTTCCGAAGTCTTCATCTGTCACATCTTCACAAACATCTCCGTCCGATTACCCATACGGACATAATACACACCACGAGGGAGATGCGAAATATTAATTCTTTGTAGAGACTCGACATGCCGTGTCTCTACGGTCATCACACATTCACCAAGCATATTGAAAATTTTGACTTCTGAACCTTCCGAAGGTTCGAAACCTTCCGAAGGTTTCGTAATTGTGATATATTCCATTGTGGGGTTGGGGTAGAGGGAAAGCCCCTTCCCTGCTTCTTTGCTTTCATTTACTGATGACGGTGTGTATGTGCCACGCCAGAGACCATCACTAAAAGTACTTAGGATAGGGTGTTCTCCCGCAAATGCAATTTTCTGAACTACTCGCATGTTTTGAGAATAGTTGTCCAAAAAAGCATCACGGAACCAAGTATAACCACCATCTGTTGTACGTAATAACTTCCCGTATTTACCAACAACAATTCCATTTAATTCATCATAAAAAGCAATGTCCCACAATCCAAATGTTGGTTCAGTCTCGTCAACATGAATTAAGTCCCAAGTTATACCACTATCATATGTTTTATACACAAGTCCGTGAGTTAATCTACCTCCATTATCAGTATCATATATAACCTGACCTGAAGCCCAGCCAATTTTTGAGTCCAAGAAAAACAAGGAAGTAATTTGAACTGAACGTGCATTGAAATCTTTGAGAATATCTCTCAAATACCATGTTTCACCACTATTAATAGAGGTGATAAGTCCTTTATATAATACATGATAATTGTTTTTAGATATTTCTTTAGAAACTCTGAAATAAACAGTTATTTGATTTTTACCTGAATAAATGAAACTATGCGCAATGATTTGATAATCATCCGGTATAAATTCAGCTTCAATTGATAAGTTTTTTGAAGTTTTCCATCCATCATCAGTTATATAAAGATGTGAATTTGATATAGCCCCACCTACTAATGAATCATACATATCTAAACTATAAAGGCCGCTCGGGTTTTTCCCCTCGATAGATTCAACTACTTGAATTGTATCAAAAGTAATTCCCCCATCTGTACTTTTAAATAATTTACCTCTGCTTCGGGAAATATAAATTTGTTTTTCTGATAAATAGTCAATCGAATTCATGTACATAGGATTTGGAAATATTGGCATACCGGTATCATCATTATATATTTTTTCATGATAATGAGTAAACCAAGTTTTGCCACCGTCAGTTGTCTTAACAATCCTATCGCAACATGTATCAGTATTTTCAACAATTCCTATGCAATTCAAATTATCAAAACATCTGACATCTTGAAATCTGGCAAATTGCCCCATAAATGGATTAACTTTTTCCCATACAGTTTGAGAATTTATATGAATGAATGAAAAAGCAAAAACAATAAGAATTAATAAAATTTTCATATAGTTTATCCTTTATTAAATTAATAAAATCTAGCAGTACTCCTGCTTTTCAGCAGGAGTACTGCTCATAATTATTTCAGATATATGAACTTATCCGATTTTATCAATTTACTACCTATTACAACTGAATAAATATAAGTTCCACTTTGAAATTGTGTTAAGTCAATTTTATGTTCAGATAATCTTGTTGAAGTTCTAGTAGTTTTTGCTATAATCAAGTTCCCTAATAAATCATAAATTCTTATATCAACATCAGTAGATTTTTGTGATTGAATTTCAAAGACTATATTTTCATTCAAAGTGTATGAATTTATAATAAATTCACTTGAGGGATTAGTGTCTTCAAAAATATTTTCTTTCCCAAGTATATATTGGTATTCACCTTCTAAACTATCTAACCAATTGCACGCAGGAGTACAAAAAACAAACAAACCTGAGTAAGTCAGTTTTGATTGAAAATCACAATTCACAAATCGATTCGAAACGGAATCAATACTAATATCAATTGCATCTTCCGATAATCTGCATACTGTAACTATATCAAAGCAACACTGAACGCTATCGCATACTTCACGTACTACTATAGTATCAAGTACTGATACCCAACCCGGACCGGAGGGACCATTATCTTGCCATTTCATTATATATTGGTAATATTCCCAAGTAGCCCAACAACTCCCTACACCTACTCGCCAGGTTGTATCACAATCTTCTTCCTCTCTAGGTTCAAAATTCATAGCATTTTTATTAATTATATATTTTATTGCTTCTGAATAAATAACGTCATCCGGACATCCAATACAATTAGGAAGATGGGGAGTAAAAAATCGTACGATTTGCAATTCCTGTTTACCATTGCATCTCCTTGCAACATATTCAACATATATAAGACAGGCTGAACATGGGGAACCCATACTAAAAACATCAGTATAAGTAGTCCAAGCACTGTCCGGGCATTCCTCAGAACATGGTGGGTCAATTTCAGGGAATTCAATAATGGGTACTGTGTCACATGAAAAACTGGAATAAACTTTGCACCCAGCCAAAGGACTAAGCAAATATTCTTCAGGACTTGCTAATAAAAATAATTGAATTGAAGTAGATTCACCTGGTCCTAGACATCTATAGAAGTTTTCAATGTTTTCAGTATTAATTTCCAGCGGTTCATTATACGGGGCTTCTTGATTTTGGGGAATGAAGTATTTTAAACATGTTAGTGAATCCGGTATATCTAAATCCATTCTGATAGTACATGAATCAGGGCATAGAGTATCCGCGTGCATTGATGCAGTTAACCATGTGTTTGAACCTTCACAATTGCAACATTGACTTCTATCAACATTAAATGTGAATTGGTTTACTCCTTCAACCAAAAAACTCTCATCGCAATGTGGTGCTCCATTAGCATATTGAATTATTACCTTGAACTGTACTGTAGTGGAAACTACGGTAGGGCAAAGTTTATAGCTAACAGTTGTTGCTGGTGCAGATTCAACATGTTTTATTTGCCATAAATGATGATAAGGGTCTCTATATAAAATTGATATTTTGGCATCTTCGCAACTTGGATTGTCAATATCAATTTGAATACAACAATCCTCTGTAACATAGTAGTCAATATCAATTTGTTCGCAACATGAAGTAAGCAATTGTTCGGGAAATAGTTCTTTACCGGTTTGTGCTTCCATCACCGTAGAATTAGTTAAGTATAGTATGCAAAAAGCTGCTGTCAATAGCCCAAAGGCTCTCGTGGAGGGGGGGTACATTGTTTTCATAAACCACTCCTTAATAACAATTTATAAAAATGTGAAAACCTAATTTCCAAAATAATAAAACTTTTGTCATTTCCAAATGAAATATCAAAATTTTTTTCTTTTTTTTCTTACACTCCCAACCCACCCCCAAAAAAAAAGCTGCCCTTGTGGGACAGCTTCTTGATTGATTCTTTGTGAGAAGAAAGAATTATTCGGCGCCTTCGGCTGCTTTTTCTTTTGCTTTCTTTTCTGCTGCGATTTTGGCAGCTTTACGTTGTGACCTTTTGTCTTTTTGGCGGAAGTATCTGTCGTGAACATTCTTGCGATGTTTTTCGACAGCTTCGTTGATTTCCTCGAGAGGTTTGTCTTTGAATGACATTGCTCTGCGAAGCAAAACACCATCATAGCTCAAAAGCTTTTCAGTCACGTCAGTAGGCTGAGCACCCACGCTGAGCCAATAAATAGCTCTGTCGTGGTCAACACTGATAGTGGTAGGTGATGTGTTTGGGTCGTAGTAGCCCAATCTTTCCAAAAAAGCACCGTCGCGTCTTGCTTTCGAATCTACTGCAACGATGTCATAAACGGGATGATGAATTCTCCCTTTTCTTCTTAATCTTAACTTTACCATTTCTAAAAACCTTTAAATAAATTAGAGAAAAACTATTGTTGTCATTCTTTTGGTGCTTGTCCTAACAAGCGTGAATGCTCGAATCTCCATGAGATATTAACCCATGCCGGGGAATTTTGGCATGAAGCGGGATTTTTTACCTCTTGTCATATTCTTCATCATTTTTTGCATATCGTCAAATTGTTTGAGCAATCTATTGACATCTTGCACTTGTGTGCCGCTGCCTTTGGCAATTCTCATACGTCTGGAACCATTCAATATCTTAGGGCTTTTGCGTTCTTCCCTTGTCATCGAATATATTATTGCTTCAACTTTTTTGAAAGCTTTGTCATCAATATTTACATTTTTGAGTTGCTTATCCATTCCGGGTATCATTCCGAGCAAATCTTTGAGTGAACCCATCTTTTGGATAATTTTGAGTTGGTCGAGAAAATCATCAAAAGTGAATTGATTTTTTCTGATTTTTTCTTCGAGTGCTTCGGCTTCTTTTTGGTCGTATTGTTGTTCAGCTTTTTCAACTAAGGTCAACACGTCGCCCATACCAAGGATACGGGATGCGATACGTTCGGGATGGAATGGCTCGAGAGCTTCCAATTTTTCGCCTGTACCGACAAATTTTACGGGTTTACCTACGACTTGAAGCACTGATAATGCTGCTCCACCACGTGTATCACCGTCCAATTTTGTTAGTACGACACCGGTAAGTGATAATTTATCGTGAAAAGCTCTTGCAGTGGTGACGGCGTCTTGACCAATCATCGCATCGCAAACGAACAAGGTTTCGGTAGGTTTTACCGAATCGGAAATGTTCTTGACTTCCGTCATCATTTCTTCATCAATTGTCAATCTACCGGCTGTATCAATAATTACTACGTCGCGACCGAATTTTTTTGCATATGCGATAGCATTGTTTGCTATGGCAACGGCATCTTTAGTTTCTTCTTTATAAATTGGAATTTTTACTTGCGAAGCTAACTGCTCTAATTGCAAAATCGCCGCAGGACGATAAATATCGCAAGCGACTAAGAGCGGTTGTCTGCCTTTTTTGCGCAAACTTTTTGCTAATTTGCCGCAAAAAGTAGTTTTACCCGAACCTTGCAATCCGGCAACAAGTATTACTGTCGGTGCTTGAGATGAGAATTGTAATTCGCTCATCTTATTGCCCATGATAGCAACTAATTCGTCGCGAACAATTTTGACAATTAATTGCTCAGGCATCAACTTACCTTTGACTTCCTGCCCGAGTGCCTTTTCTTTGACATCTTCGACAAATTGCTTTGCTACATTGAAGTTCACGTCGGCATCTATCAACGCACGGCGAATCTCAACTAAAGCTTCGGCGATATTCTCTTCGGTTATAGTTGACTGACCTCTGAATCTTTTCAGAGCTAATTCTAATTTTTCTTGTAAATTCTCAAACATAATTATTGTAATTTCGATTTAAACGAACTACAAATATAATACAAAGATACCGATTGACAAAGATTTTAGATAAATTTATTAAAATGCTTCATCTGTTTGAGCAGGTAAATTTTCGGGCTCAGGGAAAGCCGAATCTGTTGCCAAATTTTCAAATCTTGCATAATTCTTTTGGAATGCTAACCTGATAGTCCCAACAGGTCCGTTTCTTTGCTTACCGACGATGATTTCGGCAGTTCCTTGTGTAGGTGTTTTATTGGCATCGTCATAGTGCATTTGTCCGTATTGTTCGGGACGATTGACAAACATTACAACGTCTGCGTCTTGTTCGATTGAGCCTGATTCTCTTAAATCCGAGAGCATCGGACGCTTATCGGTACGGGATTCGACTGAACGATTCAACTGAGCTAAAGCAACTACTGGAATGTTCAATTCTTTGGCAATTTGCTTCAGCGATGCCGAAATCAACGAAATTTCGCGTTCGCGACTTTCGGCTTTAGGAGCTGCCAATAATTGCAAATAATCCACAAAAACAAGTTGGATGTCGTGCTCGGATTTCAGCCTTCTGCACTTTGCCCTAAGTTCGAGTATTGATAACATCGGGCTGTCATCTACATAGATAGGAGCATGTGACAACACATTCAAACCTTTGACAATTCTTTGGTCGTCCTCTTGATTGATAGAACCTGTACGGACTTTTTGTTGGTCAACTTTAGATTCCGAACTAATCAGACGGATTACAAGTTGCAACGAGGACATTTCTATGGAGAAAAATGCAACTGCTGCTTTGTGTAGTACAGCGGCATTTCGAGCCATACTCAACGCAAGAGCAGTTTTACCCATCGATGGTCGGGCAGCAATTATTATCAAGTCTGATTTTTGAAATCCACCGAGAAGATGGTCTAACTCGGAATATCCTGAGGGAACTCCTGTCAATTTAGATTTGTCTCTATGTGAAAGTTGGGAAATCAATTCATAAGCATCTTTCAAAAGTGCATTCATTGACATATAACTTTTCTTGAGACGCTTTTCGGCAATTTCGAAAATTAATCTTTCAGCAACATCAACTTCGTCAAGTGCGTCTGTCGAATCATCATAAGCTGAATTGAGTATTTCTCTTGCAGTGGAGATAAGCTGTCGTTTCAGGTATTTTTCCTGAACAATTCGAGCATGTTGCTCAATGAATGCAGAAGTCGGGGTCAAGTGGTTTATTTCGCTCAGATATGCAATACCACCAACGATTTCTAACTCACCTCTTGATTTCAGGTCTTCAGTAACAGTGATGATATCGGGTGTTTGACCGGTATTACTTAGCTTTGTGATTGTGGAAAATATCTTTTGGTGTCCGATTTGGTAAAAACTATCCTCGCTCAACATTTCAACAGCTTGAGGTATAGCCAATCTATCAATCATCATAGCACCGAGAACTGCTTTTTCGGCTTCTAATGAATGTGGTGGCATCTTGCCACCCATTAAGTAGGCATTGGATTCGTTTTTTTTATTATCTTTGTAAAATTGCTTTTCGTTGTTCATTTGGAAAGTTTTAAAGTTAAGTTTTGGTAAATTTTCATAATGCTAATGAAGGCTTTATTTTTAAACCGTTATCTACAATTTATAAACAATTTTAATTTGTTATCTTTGTAAAAATATTTGGGGATGAAATGAAAAAGATACTCGTAATAGATGATGCTGAATTTATTTTGGAAAGCACTTCAACGCTTTTGGGATTTGAAGGTTATGAAATCCTGACTGCGCCGGATGGATTGTCCGGTTTTGAATTAGCAATTCAATCTCCACCTGATTTGATATTGTGCGATATATCAATGCCCGGACTTGACGGATATGGCGTGCTCGAAAGGGTGAGAACGCACACAAGCACACGAACTCTGCCATTTATTTTTCTGACTGCATTTACAGACAAGGCAAACATGCGAGCAGGCATGGAAAAAGGTGCCGATGACTATTTGGTCAAACCATTTACTCGTGAAGAATTGCTTAGTGCGATCGAAGCCCAATGGAAAAAAAGTTCAATCGTGGAGCAACATCTACAACAGAAAGTAGAAGAGGTCAGCAAAAATATTAGCAGCGCATTACCCCACGAATTTCGCACTGTGCTCAACCAAATCAGTGGCTCTGCAAAGTATATGCTATCAAATGCCACTTCAATAGAAGCTGAAGATATAAGTGAAATTTCCAACGACATCATTCAATCGTCCCAACGTTTGTTGAAAATCACTGAGAACTATTTGATTTATGCACGGATTGAAGCTATAACAGGCAATCCGGCAAAACGTGATTTATTGCGAACATTCCACACTGATGAGCCTTTTGCCGTAATGATTGATATAGCGAGTAACATTGCTGCTAAATATGACAGATTGTTAGATTTATCAATCGAATCAGACCTCACAGATTTATATATCGAAATGTCAACAGAAAGTTTTTACAAAGTTGTTGATGAATTGATTGATAATGCTTTTAAATTTTCAAATGAAGGGACTAAAGTTAGCATCAATGCCGAATTGGTTGACGGATATGTAAAATTCACAATTATTGATTTGGGAAGGGGAATGTCAACTGAACAAATCAATAGTATAGGAGCTTATATCCAATTCGAAAGACAAATTTATGAGCAACAAGGCGTAGGGCTTGGTTTAATGATTTCTAAGAAAATCGTAGAGATTCATTCGGGTACATTTTTTATTGAAAGCTCGAACAACGAAGGTACGAAAGTAGAGTTCACTATTCCCGGTGTTTCAATAGGTACTACCTATAGTTAGTGAGATAAACAAGCCTCCGAAATTTTTGATAGGAAGCCCGGCAACGCTTTCTAATCCTGCGTCGCCGAAAGGAACGTAGTAATATTTGATATTTACACCGAACAAGGATTTGGAAATATCTCCAAAATATGCTCCTATTCCTACGAATCCACCCATTCGTGTATGCCATTGACTATAATTAAATGCTTCGAACCAGCCGATAATTTCGCCATTTGGTACTTTATTGTATGTGTAGGGATTTTCGAGTATAAAAGTTGGTCCCAATCCGAAAGTGACAAATGGCTTGAGTGATTCGTCGAGAGATTGCTGAAATACCAATTGTTGTACCCCGAACATCAAGGGGAATCTGAATAAACGATTGATTTTATTTTGTACATGCCAAGTGTTATTTGTATCACTGTAATTGTCAAATTCATCTGAATTTCGAGCACCTGAAATATACAATGATGAGAAAAGCACAGTACTGTTGCTCAAAAATCTATGATAAAAAAATCCAATCCCAAATCCGCTATCCGAAATCAAAAGGTCACCACCCAAAGCATAATTTATACTACTTTCAGTCTTCAAAGCTTCCACTAATGGACGGGGAGATTCAAAAATAATAACCGAATCCGGATTGAATGATTTCGATTCTCCACCTTTTTGTTGAGAAAAAGTGATTTGATGAAAAATAATAAAAATGATAGTTGTAGCTAAAAATAGTTTTGTCATTGTACATCCAATAAGTGTTTCAAAAGATAAAACGTAAAGCAAACAAAGTTATTTGTAAGGAATATTTCATATTAACTGATAATTGTAATTGTTTAGCAATCATAACTTTCGTAATTTTACATGAACAAAATTTGCATAAATGAAAAAAGTTTTGATGAACTATCAAAGTTTCATAACGATAATTGATGAATGTTATCCTCCAAATAGCAGTATGGATGGGGATAGGATAGGGTTGCAGGTGCAAAGTTCGGTTGAGGAAGTTTCTAAAATATTAGTAGCTTACGAATTAACTGATGATGTGATTGACGAAGCTTGCAAAAATGATATAAACTGTATCTTAACTTTTCATCCGCTGATTTACAAGCCTTTGCAAGCTATTACGAATGACGAAAGGGTTGGAAAACTGGCATCTAAACTGATTAAGAACGACATTATGCACTTTGTGGTACATACAAATTTTGATTCACATAAAAACGGTACAAACACATTGATTGCGGATAATCTTGGTTTGATGAACAGAAAATTTATAGTTTCTGACCCAAATTATGCTGAAAAAGGCATGGGATTAGTTGGCATATTACCAAAACCAACTAGTGTAGAAAATTTTGTTGAATTATGTAGTCAAGTTTTCAAATCTCCCTTACGTTACAATATGGGGAATGGTTCTGAAGTACAGAAAGTTGCAGTAATCGGCGGTAGTGGTACATCATTTTTAAACGATGTGGCAAAAACTAAGGCTGATGTTTTAATCACAAGTGACATCAGTTATCATACTTTTCATGCCTTTGTAGGCAAAATGATGTTGATAGACCCGGGACATTACGAGACAGAACAATTTGTTTCGGAAGCACTCTATAATCAATTAAAAGTAGTCTTCAGAGATTACGATGTTGAATTTGAGCTTTCAAAAACTTACACTAATCCTGTGAAATATTATCCGAATACTTCGCAGTACATCGAAAAACAGAGTAACAATTTAAAAATAAATAATGGTTAGGATTGATGGAATCTCACATCTATAATATCGCTTTACTTGCCGCAATTGATGAACGGCTTGATGAACTAATTGAAGATTACGGTGATTTGCCCGAACAAATCAAGAAAAAAGAAGCAAAATTGAATGATAAAAAGCTTCTCGTAAACGAAACCGAAACTATTGTCGAAGAAATTCGTGATTTTATCAAGAAGGCTAAAAGAACCTTGGTAGAACTAAAAGACAAAGAGGACAAACTCACTCAACAACAGTTCAAAGTTCGGAACAACAAAGAGTTTGATGCAATAACTAACGAAATTAATCATCTTAAAACTGAGCACGAAAAGTTAGCTGACAGAATGCGTACAGAAGGAATCAAAGAAGAAAATTTGATGAACATCCTGAACCAACAAACTGCAGAAATGAACGAAGCACAAAAAGAACTTGATGACAAATTTGAAGAAGTTCAACGTTTGGCTGGAGACCAAGACAGAGAGCTCAGCTCACTGAGAGAAAAAAGAGGTACAGTATTGAATACTATTCCTAAAAAATTCATTTCAGATTATGAACGAATTAGAATAATGCACCGCGATGCAGCAGTACTTATTAGAAAAAACAGTTGTTCGGGATGTTTCAACGCAATTCCTGCGCAAATTATTGTTGAAGTTAGAAATAATCTGAATACTTTGTATTTTTGTGAAAGTTGTGGAAGATTGTTAGTTCCGGAAGATTGTGTTATTGAATTTGAAGAAATTGCATAATTTATATTAATGGGGAAAGCGGGCAGTCGCGTTGTGCATAATGCACGATGAGGAAAGTCCGAACTCCGGGAAACAGGGCGCTTCGTAACGCGAAGGCGACGATTTTTGATTTATCAGAGAAAGTTGACGGAAAGTGCCGCAGAAAATAACCGCCAATCCGCTCTCGAAAGAGAGGTCATGGAGGTAAGGGTGAAAAGATAGAACTAAGAAGCTATCGGCATCGTAGGTGACTACAATGTCGGGTAAACCCCGCTCGGAGCAAGGTCAAATAGGGATATCGGGCGTAAGCCGTCGAAGTTTCCTCGATTTTAATTACGATATTCGGGTAGACCGCTTGAAGCTGACGGTGACGTTAGTTCTAGATAAATGACTGCCTCCGATTCCAGAATCGAAGACAGAATTCGGCTTATAGCTTTCTTCATTATAATTTTTTTTACGAAATAATTTGTTTGATAGCAAAATTTCCATTAAATTTACACTTATTGAAGTGGAGGATAATTTGAATATTCCTGAAGACCCGTTTGTTAGAGAATTGTTGCCTGAATTTGTTGATACTTGGATTGACGATTTGAAAAGTCAATACAAAAAATTGATAGATGAACAGAAATCCGAAGAGTTGTACCGAATGGCACATACTCTGAAAGGGTCTTGTTACCAATTCGGTATGAACGAGGTGGGAGATTTGGGTATTCAGATTATGGGATTTGCAAAAGAAAAGAACTGGGAAAAAGCCGCTGAAATGGAACCAATTCTTATATCACATTTCGAGAAACTTAAAGAATATTTAATCGTCAATAATTTATACGTACAATAATAGGTGAAAAACTATGAAAAAGATATCCACCTTCGCGTTTATGGCTATAATGTTGGTTTTAACTGTATCATCGACTTTAGCACAAACTCGAATAGCTGTTCTGCCTTTTCAGAACAACGACGGTAAATATGAGTATAATGTATGGTGTTATAGCCTGCAAGACTCGTTGACTCAAGCACTCAAAGCTGCTGACCCTGATGAATCAAACTACAGGGTCGTGCCGATAGATTCACTTGAGATTGCACTCGCCGAATACAATTTAGACCCATCAAACCCACAGTACTTTACTGATATGTGGAAAGCTATAACTAAACTTAATATCAAACAGGTGATTTCAGGTTCTTTTGTAATAGAAGGGGGCAGTATTTTGATAAAGGCTGCATTGTATGATGTCAGGCTCAAATTGCCACACCCTAAGTATCAAGCACCGAATCTGTTCAAAAATATTGACGAAGCCTACGAAGCAATTGATGAAATCGTAAGTATCGTGCGTCCGGGTATTATGTAGTCAATATTTACATTTTTTGAAAAGCGGAGATAAACTATTTGAAAAGATTGTCTTCGCTTTTTTTATAGATTTCAAGGTGTTCGTAAGCTCTTTTGGTAGCGATTCTACCTTTGGGTGTTCTCTGCAAAAATCCTTGTTGAATCAAAAATGGCTCATAAACTTCTTCGATTGCTCCGGAATCTTCGCCAACTGCTGCTGAAATTGAATTAAGTCCGACCGGTCCGCCATCAAATTTATTGATTATAGTCAGCAAGATTCTTTTGTCCATATCATCAAGTCCAAAATCATCAACGTCTAATCTTGCAAGAGATATTTCAGCAATTTTCAAATCAATCTTGCCATCGGCTAAAATTTGTGCAAAATCGCGGGTTCTTTTGAGCAGTCTATTTGCGATTCTCGGAGTACCACGCGAACGACGAGCTAATTCAAATGCGGCTTCTTCGGTGATGGGTACATCTAAAATTTGAGCGCTCCGCAGCACAACGATTGTCAATTCCTTCGGTTCGTAATAATCTAATCGGTTCACAATCCCAAATCGAGACAATAGGGGCGAAGTTAGCAATCCTGCTCTTGTAGTCGCTCCAATAAGAGTGAACGGTGGCACTGTGATTTGAATAGAGCGTGCCGAAGGTCCTGAATCTATCATGATATCAATCTTGTAATCTTCCATTGCCGAATATAAATATTCTTCGACTACATTACTTAATCTATGTATTTCGTCTATGAATAAAACATCACCTTCACCAAGGTTTGTCAACAATCCGGCTAAATCGCCGGCTTTTTCGAGGACAGGACCTGACGTGATTTTGAGTTCAGCATTCATTTCTCTGGAAATAATATGACTTAATGTCGTCTTGCCCAACCCTGGAGGTCCTGTAAGCAAAACGTGGTCTAATGGTTCAGAACGCTTCAATGCTGCAGCAATGAAAACTTTTAGATTTTCGACAATTTTGTTTTGCCCCGTAAAGTCATCAAAAGAAACTGGTCTTAATTTATTATCTGAATCGTCATTATGTTTGATAGGATTCGTGATTTCTGATTTTCTGGTTTCCATATTATGATAGTGTTAAGAAAATTACACATATGTTGATTATTCTAAACATGTTGAACTTGAAATTTATGCTTTAGGGAATAAAAAGTTATTCAATTACAAATATTTCAACTCATTCTAAAATAATGTTATTATATTAGATAATGAAAAAATATTTTGAAAATATACTTTTAAGTTAGTTTGTTTCTACTTTTTTATTAATTTTGTATGATAGAAAAAGTATAATTTGTTGAAGAAATTATTGAAAATTGCTTTTTTATGTGTAATGTTGATAATTCATTCTGCCGGAATGGATAGATTGGCATGTTTTTTTACTTGGATTATGAGATTGAATAGAATAATTTATTATTAATTGTATTTGGAGGTTTGTAGTGAGAACAAACAATATACTCAAGAGTTTCTTGCTGGTAAGCATATTTTACTTATCGGTAGCATCAATGAGTGCACAGTTGATCCTTAATTCTACTATCCGTGAGGAAGCAGAAATATGGACACCCCTTGTTGACCCTGTATTAATCGGCAATGGAGATAACCCATGGAGACAAATACCCATGCCATTCACCTTTCAATATGACGGTACAAATGTATCGAATTTATACGTGTATGGTGACGGCTACCTAAGAATTAATGCCGCTCAGGCTAATTTGCCTAACTTTCCTCAAACAACAAATATCATATCTTGGTATAAGAGAGATTTGTTTACGGAAGGTATGTTGTCTTATAAAGTTACCGGTGCGGCTCCGTTCAGAGTTCTGACTATCGAACACCTCGGTTTCCGAATTGTGACAGACTTTTCAGGTGCTCTTATAGATGCACAGATTAAATTCTACGAAACAACAAATGAAGTAAAAATCATTTATAATAGAGTTTCGGGATTTGGTGGTACAGGTCAAGATGGGTTCTTATATTTTGAAGGCGCAGGTACAACACGCTATATCAATATTCAACCTAATGCTCCATATCAGCCTTCTACATTTTACTATGGCAATAGTAACCCAAATGTTAATTCATGGTTGACAAAAGATGCTATTAAATATTTCTATAGTGGTCGTTCGTTTACTTTGACATCTTTACCGCGTATTTCAGGTATTTATCCTGACCAAAATGCTGTCCTTGCTAACGGTAAAGTTTATACCGGAGAACAACATCCATTTGTACGTATAAGTCGTTCCGCCGAACACAAGGCTATTACTGTACGTTATAGCATTATAGGTCCATTGGGCACACCTGATGAAAAAGTAATTTACACCGCTGTAAATGAAAATGACGCTTTGAGTAGTGAGCAAGTCGTACCTAATCCACAACCTATAGGAACAGGTATCAGATATTTCATGCCACATGCTAAAGGTATTGCAGGAAGACTTTCCGATGGTGCATTGGATATGACGAATATCAGTGAATTGCCAAGTGGTGAGTACAGAGTAACTGCAATTTTGGAATATCTTGATGGTACTCCTTACAACCATACAGTTTCTTCAGTATTTACAGTTGCTTTCCCGAGTGACTTAGCTATACTTAATGTCATCGAGCCAATCAATACACCGGGTTCTATTTACCAATTATTTGGTAGTGGTGTTCCAATAAGAATCAGAGTCAAGAATCAAGGTGCTGATGATATTACTAAATTTACTGCAACAGCATATATTTATAATGAAAGTGGTCAGTTAGTCGGAAATCCTATGGCAAAACCATTTGATTTGGGAAGTAACCCTATAAAATATCTTGAAGAACGCGAATTAGCTATGAATGCTTTTTTCCCATCAGAAGTTGGGAAATATTCTATCCGTGTACGAGTTAACTTTGATAATCTTGATTTAGATAAATTCATGGCTAACAATGTTTTCCCGAGAGACGGTGACCCCGCTAAGCCTTTTGAAGTCGGTTATGCAATTGAAGCTCAAGTTGGTCAATTATTATCTCCTATCGGTCAAATCTATTTACAAAGACCTGTAAGAGTGGGTGTTAAACTAATAAATAATGGTGTATCTGATGTTTCAGACACATGGGCTTCTGTTGAAATTAAAGACCCTAATGGCGAAGTAGTTTTCGTTGACACTGTTCCGGTTGGTAATATACCGAGTGGTATTGTAAATACGCTTGATGTATTTTGGCCCAATTCATTTATACCTGAATTAACAGGTAATTATACAGTTACATTTTATATTCATGCTCCCGGAGATGAAGTACCCGGTAACAACACACTAATCACTTCTTTCGCTGTTACAGCAGGTATGCGGGGAACTTATACAATTTCTCAAGCAGCAGGCAGTAACTTCAAAACTATCACAGAAGCGGTTAGCGCCATGTACCAACAAGGTATAAGCGGTCCTGTGATATTCTGGATGAATGATGAAAATTATTATGAAGGTAATCTGCTTATGGATGACCCGGCAATTGATTTATCATCTACGATAATCGGATTGAGTGCCGAAAATCCTGTTACTTTCACCGTCAATCCTCTCGAATCTGCAAGAGGAGCAGTAACAATCAATTTGTCATCTGCAAGCGGTATAGGTATTTTTATTGCACAAAATATTATCCCTGCTAATGTAAACGCACCTATTGTGGGTGTTACACAATCAATGGTAAAAAGATATGCAAATCCATCAGGATACATCACTTTTGACGGTGGTGTTAAAAAATCGCTCAGATTTACTTTAAATACACCAAGCCAATTTAGAGCTGTATTCTATCTCGGAACAGGTGCACACAACATCACAATCAAGGACTGCTTGATTGAAGACGGAATAAATCAAACACCGTCATACTTGTGTCGTATTCCTCTGACAACATATAGTTCATTCTTATCAAAATTTTCATTCGAAGCTGACAGAAGTGCCTTAGGTACCTATTCAGCCGGTATTGTTGTGCGTAACGTACCTCCGATAGACAGAACCCTTGGTTCTAATCCATTTAATTTGGATACAATATCAATCCATAACATTAAGATTCATAACAATGAAATTACTCGTTTCGGGTATGGTATTGTTTCGCTTGGTATCGGACCTTTGCAAATAGCAGGTAGATTCATTTACAGCCCATTTTACAACTTTGATAACTCCTATACAAGTAACACGATTTCAAGTGTTTCAAGAGCAGGTATCTTCCTTGGATATGAAAAAAATACTGAAGTATTCGGAAACAGAATCTACAATATAAACGGTGCTTGTTCACATGATGCTGCCGGTATAATTGCAGGTGGCGACGGAACTGCTACACTGTTCCCATATCATAACATTGGTTTAGAGCTTTCCGGTAATGAAATATCCAATATTAAGGCTTCCGGTACTGCTTATGGTATCAAAGTTGAACAATCAAGATTAGATTTCTTTGACTTAGGTGAAGAATTCTCATTCCCTAATGAAGATGAAAATATTTTGATTGTCAATAATATGGTTTGGGGATTTGAACCAATTAGTCCGGCAACTAATTTTATCGGATTAGGTTTGTTTACTCAACGCGTTACAAATGTTGTTGATTGGTCAGGATTGAATCTAACTCCAAAATTCGCTGATTATTATTCACGTAATGACTTAATTACCAACAATACTATCTTCATGAACGATGACGGATTAGTAAATACCGGTGCATTAGCTGCAATTGCTGTTATGAATACCAAAGGTATGGTTTTGATGAATAACGCAATTGGTATTGACGACAGTCAGGTATCTTCTGAAAGTCCATTTACTACAGCTTTATTCTATTATGGTCTGCATCCTAAGAAAGGTGGCATGACTTCGGATAGAAATGCTTATTGGATAGATACTCCATTGGGTTCGATAATCAGATTTATCGAAACAGATGAAGAAAATAGAATACTCGAATTCGGTCACAAAACTGAGTTTACTACCCTCGCGCAATGGCAACAATGGACAGGTGAAGATTTCTATTCGGTATTTGGTAACTTTACTTTAGATTACAAACGTTTTGGTTTAGCTCCATACACAATGAGAATCAATGACAATCCTGTACCAAGAGGCTCGATTTTAAATAATCGCGGCATAAACCTTGAAGTAAATGCCAGAGATATCGACGGCAAATTACGAGGTATGGCAGGCGAAAGATATGACATTGGTGCGGTAGAATTTGATGGAAGAATTTTTGGAAAGGATTTGGAAGTAACAGCAATTGTTGCTCCGGGTAGATATAAAGCTACGCCACCATTACCATTCAGTGATTCAGAATATATTATGACAACATCACCTGTTGGTGTCAAAGCAATTGTCAGAAGCAATGGCTTGTTACCTGTTGGTGCTTCAAGTGTAGTTTTGAAAATCTTTAGAGAGTCACCTTCAGGAACTTATATTCAAGAAGGTGCTGATATTGTTGCACCTATTGATAAACTTTTATTTGCTGATGATTTATTAATTGACTTCAGAACTGATGATGGTATCAACACACCTGATAACCCTGAATTTTTCCCATCTACATACGGACAATTAAGAGGTTCGGGATATGTTATACCTGACCAATTCAAGTCTATGGAAGCAAATGTTACTCCATTATATAAAATTATGGTAACATTCCCTGCTGATGAATATAATGCAAATAATAGTATTGAAAAATTAGTCAGATTTTACATCAAAAAATCACCAATTGAATTGATGGTTTCTGCTGAAAATATTCAAAATATTGATTCGGATTCACCAATTGACAGAATTGCAGGCAATCTCAATCTTGACAGTATAATGGCTGCATTCTTCAGACTTGGTTGGTATATCAATCTTGAATTGGAAGACCCAAGAATTGACGTTGACGTTTTCGACCGTCGTGCTTGGGAACCAAGGTCAATTGATTATACGATTTATCGTTCATTAGTATGGGTAGATGCACATGACCAAATTGATGGTGCTACTTACAGATTAACTCGTTACGACAGAGATAATATTGAAGATTACCTCAATTCAGGTACTTTCAATAGTAAGAAAAATCTACTTATCGGTAGTCAGGAAATGGTCAGAAATGAAAGCATGGACATGGCTGCTTGGGTTAGAACCAATCTCAATGCGAAAGTCGGAGTTCCGAATAATCCATTGGGCAGTGGTGCAAGTTATGACGGTAAATTTGTAAACGGTGTTATTTTGGGAAGAGATCTTAAATTTAAAGTAATTTCTACTAAATTTTTCGGTGACGATGCCCCCCGTGCCGGTTTGTTTACAATAGACAATGCAGGTGTTGGTATATCAAGAATCGGTATGAAATACGCTTCGCATATAAATGATGTTCCTGCCAATAACTTCTATGTTGCTGATGGTCAAAGAGTAGCTGTTATCGCCACAACTTCGGTTAAATATAATACTATTTTGGCTGGTTTGGATTGGCGACATTGGGAAGATTTATCGAGCGTATTGCGCGGAATGTTTGATTTTATTGAAATGCAAGGTGGAAATATCATTCCTGTCGAACTTTACGATTTCGTAGCCGTTCCATCAGGTAAGAGAGTTGATATTTCTTGGAAAACTGCAAGTGAAATTGATTCAGATAAATTCGAAATCGAAAAATCAGAATTCTCTGAAGCAGGTCGTTCATTCAATATGATTGAATCAGTCAAAGCAATTGGTCAATCATCAGTATCAGCACAATACGGACCTTTCATTGACAATGATGTACAATATGGCAAAACTTATGTTTACAGATTGAAAATGATTGACAGAAATGGTGAATTCACTTATAGTGATGAAAAATTCGTTGAAATTCAAGGCACTTATGGTGCAGTTGAATTGAATTCGATTCAGCCAAATCCTGTTTCAACTACTGCTGATGTATCTTACAATGTTTCTGAAGGTATGAACATCAGTCTTGTTGTTTATGATGCACTTGGAAACGAAATTCAAACATTATTTAACGGATTCCAAAATGCCGGCGAACACAAAGTGAACGTAAACGTTGCCAACATGGCTAACGGTTCTTACAGTATTGTGTTGAAAGGTGGAAACGATATTTACTTGACAACTAAACTTACTGTAGTAAAATAAACTCAGTATCTAAGTATTAATTTTAAGAGGATTGCAGTGCAATCCTCTTTTTTTTGTTCTTATCTGTATTTGGTTGTTAGTTAGAAAGTGGTATATTAAGAAATGAAGCCAAAAAAAAAGCCGACCAAACATTAGTTTAATCGGCTTATTAAAATTATATCTTAAGATGCTTATTCATCTCTCGGTTTATTTTTTCTTCTAAATAAAAATGAAATTGGTGTTCCACGGAAATCAAAATGCTCCCGTATCTTACGCTCAATGAATCTTTTGTAAGAGTCGGGTATATGTTGTGGATAGTTGCAAAAGAATGCAAACAAAGGAGGTGCAACGCCTACTTGCGTTATATAATTGATTCTCAAGTCATGTCCGCGAAAGGCAGGAGGTGGAGTTTTTTCTAATTCAGCTAAAATAACGTCGTTAAGTTCAGAAGTTTTGATTCTTGTGGTTCGTCTATCAAAAATTTCTTTCGATAATTCGATTATTTTTACAATCCTTTGCTTAGTCAATGCTGAAATAAACATAACTGGAATATAATCGAAAGTACGAATTTGTTCGTGAATGTCAGTTGTCAATTTGTCGGCTGTCTTGTGGTCTTTTTCGACCAAATCCCATTTGTTAAATGCTATAATCATACCTTTTCGTTCTTCGTTTACAAGGTTAATGATTTTTTTGTCCTGGTCTTCTAAACCTCGTGTAGCATCAATTAGCACAACTGCGATATCGCAACGTTGAATTGCACGTGAAGTACGCATATTGCTGTACATTTCGATGTTCTCTTTGACTTGACTGCGTTTTCGCAAACCTGCAGTATCAATTAAGACAATATCTTCACCATGAAACTTCATTACGGTATCAAATGAATCACGTGTTGTTCCCGGAATATCAGTTACGATAGCACGATTATAACCAAGCAATGAATTAGTCAGGCTTGATTTCCCTGAATTAGGTCTTCCGACGATGGCAATTTTAAGCCGAGCATCTTCCTCGTCCGGGTCAAAATCTTTTAAATGGTCAGCAACTACATCCAAGAAATCGCCTGTGTTATGCCCGCTCAAGGCTGAAATAGGGAAGGGGTCTCCCAAACCTAATCGGAAAAATTCATAAGATAAATCATCTTGATTTGAACTATCGCATTTGTTGACTACAAGTACGACATTTTTGTCTGAACTTCGCAAAATATTTGCAATGTCCAAATCGAAAGCTGTGACACCGTCTCGAGCATCAGTCACAAAGACAATAACATCAGCTTCATCAATTGCAATCATCGCTTGTTCGCGGACAGCAGCTTCCATGTCATCTTCACTACCGGGAATGAAACCACCGGTATCTATAACGAGGAATTTTTTTCCGTTCCAATCGGAGTTGCCATAGATTCTATCTCGAGTCACTCCCGGAGTGTTCTCGACTATCGCATTAGTCGTACCTGTTAATCTGTTAAACAGGGTTGACTTCCCTACATTCGGTCTCCCGACAATTGCTACTAAGTTCATATTTGGATATTATTAAAAATTTGTTAATAATGATACTTCAAAGATAAATATTTTTTACAAGATAGTCTTCATTTAGCACTTTTTATTATTTTTAAAGTTGGCTATTTTACATTAATTGAGTATAAAATGACAAACAATCTAAATAAGAAAAAAATCCTACTCGGTATTACCGGTTCAATCGCTGCTTATAAAGCTCCCTTGTTAGTACGTGAATTTGTCAAAAGTGGGGCAGATGTCACTGTTTTGATGACCCAATCGGCAAAGGAGTTCGTTTCACCGCTGACACTTGCCAATCTTAGTAGAAATGATGTAATAATAAATATGTTCGATGAGAGCTCTCAGACTTCGGGTGCTTGGCACATAGAATTAGCTCATTCTTGCGATATAATGCTAATTGCACCGTGTTCGGCAACTACACTCGGCAAATTAGCAAATGCGATTTGTGATTCACCTCTTATATCCGTTGCGACCGCTTTACCTCCTGAAATCCCGCTCATTGTGTCACCTGCTATGGATTCGACAATGTGGCTTCATCCTGCAACCCAAAGGTCAGTAAAGCTAATTCAGTCAGATGGTGCACTCATTTTGCCACCGGTTGATGGCGATTTATCGAGTGGATTTGTCGGTCCGGGCAGATTTCCTGATATTGAGGATGTTGTTAATTTTACTTCATATGCTTTAGAATATTTTCGAAATCGTACCAGATATACAGTTGTAGATGATGTGTATAAAAAGGGGCAAAACATTTCCGATACCGATGATGACACTGCCGAGTTGATTAATAAGCCGCTTGAAACTTTGCAAGATGCAATCGAAAAAGATAAGTGGAATGCCGAAATGGATTTAGAAAAAATGAAGAAAAGAAATGATGAAAAAGCCTAAAGTTCTGATTACGGCAGGACCAACTTTGGAAAGAATTGACGATGTTCGTTACATTTCAAACTTTTCATCGGGCAAAATGGGATTTGCATTGGCTGAAGTGTTCAACCAAAATGGATATGATGTAACATTAGTAAGCGGTCCTGTCCATTTGGATTGCTCAGATTCAATCAAACGAATAAATGTTGAATCTGCTCAAAATATGTATGAGGCTGTTTCTGAGAGCTACCAAACGCAAGATATTATAATTATGTCTGCTGCTGTTGCAGATTTCACACCTAAAGCTCCTTATCAGGGCAAAATCAAAAAGACTTCGATGGATTCTCTAAATATTGAACTGAAACCTACGATTGATATTTTGGCTTATGTCGGTCAACACAAATCTGACAAGCAAATTTTGGTCGGCTTTGCTTTAGAATCTGAAAATGAAATCGAATATGGCAAGGAAAAACTCGCAAGAAAGAATTGCGATATGATTGTAGTGAATTCAGCTAACAAAACCAATAGTGGTTTCGGGGGAGATGATAATACTATTACGATTATCACAAAATCCAAGCAATTGTTTACATTTCCGACAATGTCTAAGCTGAAATGCGCTGAAATAATTCTTGAAAAAACAGAAGAAATTTTGATTCAAATTAATGGATAAATCTATATGAAAACGTTTATTTCAATTATGATACTGTTGATTCTGATGTCTTGTAATTCGGATTTCAATAATGGCGAAGACGAAATTATCGAAGATGAAGACTTGAATTTATTGCCGCCAACGCAAGTATTTTGGGACAATTTAAGTGCCATGTGCGGAAAATCTTTTGAAGGCAGATTGGATTCAGATTCGGCATCGGACCCGGATGTAGCCGGTAAAGTGTTGATTATGAACGTTAGAAAATGTAGTGAAAATGAAATCAAGGTTCCGTTCGTAGTAGGCGATGATAAATCTCGGACATGGATTTTTACCAAAATTGGAGATAGGCTCCAGCTCAAACATGACCATCGCCACGAAGACGGCACTGAAGACGATACAAATTTCTACGGTGGAATGACGAGTAACGCCGGTAGAGACACGCTCCAAATGTTCATAGCTGACCAAGAGACTTTGGATATGTTTGATTTTGCGGCATTCAATGTTTGGATGGTGGAGCTTCTCCCAAACAATCATTTTGCTTATTCATTGAGGCGGATTGGCACAGACCGCCATTTCAGAGTTTTGTTTGATTTGACTAAGGAAGTGCCTGCTCCGGAATCTCTCTGGGGATGGGATGACTAATTTGTTATTTGCTTTTTGAGTTTGTATTTTTCAATTAATTTTTGAGAAATCAAATAGATTCCGTAAGAAGATACCGGAAGCAAAACAGTCAGAAAGTAAATTTGATAGCGGATGATAAAATTCACAGTTAAGATTAGAACTGTGTAAAATAGTGCAAACAACAAAAAAACAAGAATCGGATTTCTAAGAAGTCCATCTTTTCTAATTGAGTAAGCGAATGCATAAAGAGCCGGAATTGTGATAATAAAGACGTAGAAAAAATAGATAGGATTATGAATTTCGGGAGAAGTATAATCAATCGCCCAAAGCGAAACCACTCGAAGCAATGAATTAAGGATAGCTTTTTCAGGATTGTTTTTCCAGTAATGAATAGTTTCATCTCGGAAAATCGAATCAGCTGCAATTTCAAATCTTGTATCAAGCGGTAAACTGTCCAATCTATGAGCAACTGAGTAATCATTATGACCATCGAGCCATACATGCCTTCCATCAGCGTTTCTGGCGCCTCCACTTGCGAAAATATTGTTCCCCCGCCATATTTCGTGCCAAGGATGAGTCACAACAGGTATGAATTTATCGTACAATTGATAATTTCGATATGTCCAAGGACCAACTACAGCAGCAAATGCAACAAAAGCAAGAATCAGATTGAAAATAGACTTTTTGTTAGCTGTCCTTAAGTAATTTGCAAGTACAGCGCCGAATATTAAAGCAAATGATAATGCAAAAAACTCGCTCCGAACGAGGGTCTGTAAGCCGCATAGCAATCCGGCAATCAAAATATCATGGGACTTTGAGAATTTGATATATTTGATTAAGTAATATATTGCTGCCAATGCCAACATCTGATACAACTGAGAACCACTAAATGTAACAGTACCTACAATTGCAGGTAAGAAAATTGCCGCTAAAATTGCAGCAAATTTCGCCGTATCGTCATTGAAAAGTAATCGGGCAATCAGGAATGATAAATACACTGCAATAGTGCCAAACAAGACATTAAAAAGCATTAGCGATGTATAAGCTTTCGTGTTATCACCAAGGACCTTAAAATTGAGGTAGATGAAATAGGGATTCAAGGGCGGCATGAAAGAACCAACATAAGGTGGTGGGTCTTGTTTTAATTCATGCCTTGCTTCGTCAATAGCTCGATAGGGCCAATGCATCGTATAACCGTGCCCAGCCAACATATATCTGGCTGTATCTCCATGCTCCCACATTTCAGGGTCTTCAAAGTCACCTTTGGACAATACAAATGCAACTCTTATCAAAAAAGAAAAAATACACACATATAGTATAAATCGCTTCAAATCCAGCTTTTGATAATAATCTATTAACTTTCCCATTTCAATCAAATTTTTAAAATCTAAATTTATAAAGATTGTTCTGACAAGTACAAATATAATAAGCCCCTCAAAATTTGAAGGGCTTATTTTTTAATAAATCTATGATACCTCTATTCTTTTGAAACCGGAGGCATTTGATTTTTTTGTTCATTTTGTTGTTGCGTATTTTGGTTACTTGGTGCCTGTGAACTACTTTGTTCGTAATCTCTCCGAGCTTCGTCATCAGTACGAACAATTCCCACAATGCCACTAACAATCAACCATCTGTCATCTTTCTTTCTCAAAATACGTGCAATTCGTAAGTAATATTCTACATCAACTCCACCTTTGGTGATTACAGCATTGGTTCCATAAATAATGGAAGCCAAAGTAGCATTATCGTCCATCTGTATTGATACGTCGCGTAATTCTCCGTAATCAATATGATCATAATCTTTCCATTGCTGGTCTATCGCCATTTTGAAATCAGCAAAAGTTTTGATGATTTCTGAAGAATCAGTTCCAAAAAAGATAACTTCGTCTGCTAAGGTTTCAACAAGTTTTCCAAAATTTTTATCCTCGAGAGCCGTATGGAAATCGACTATAACTTTTTGGACTTTTTCTTTCTCATTCTGTATTTCAAGCGGCGACAAAAACTTAGGCTTGGGTTGGCAAGCCAAGAAGAAAGATGCGATAAGAATCAATATTATTTGTAAAGAAAATCTCATACATACTCCTCTAATTTATATATTTTAAACAATTGGTATATATTTTGTCCAATACTTTATGTAAAATATGAAAAAAAACTTGAAAATCAAATTTTTTTCTGAAAAAAAATGAATAAAAGGGAAAAATAATGAAAATATCATCTATTGGAAATTCGCCATTCGAGCCTTTCAGTCCTATTGAACTGAGCAAAGATGAGGTAAACACAATTAATAAAAAAATTGGGGACACTTTGTCAATTTCCGGCAAAAATGCTGATTGGTATAACGAAACTATTAACTCTGCCTTGAATAAGCTGGAGAATAGTATTCAATTGGACAATAGTATGCCTTTGGACAAAGCCGAAAACCAACCTATTGAATCAATCGAAGAAGCGCGCATTGTTTTAGGATATGTAAACACTCCTTTTTTCAAAGCTCAAGCGTTCAAAGCTCAAGCTAATCTATCACCTCAGGATGTTGTACACCTTTTCACCGAAGCTTAAAGCATAATAAAATTGTGTTATCGTTTAAAGCGGTTTTTATTTGAAACCGCTTTTCTGTATTTTTGAAAACTTTGTTTTACTAATTTGGAGTTTCAATGTTTAAGATTGCTATGATTTTAGCACTTTTTGTTGTTTTAGTATCATGTGAGAAGGAAGATATGTTTGTAGAAACAAAACCGGCAACCGGTGGACCAATAGTCTCAGATGAATTGGTCAACCAAATTACATCTGAACTAAAAGCTAAATTTTCGGAAGAACACGCTTTCCGAATTGAACGCGGTGTCAAGCAAGTTGCAGTCTTTTGGAGAGATTCTGACGGTACTGCTGATGATTTCAAAAATTTCTGCAATGAGAATTTCGTAAGTGACTCTGTAGAGTTAGAGAATATCTTTGTCACGATTAATGATAATCAAGAATCTATGAGTGGTCATTTCAACAAAATGATTTTGGACTTCAAATTTCCATTGCATGTAGAAATGGGACCTATTAACAAGCTTCAAATGCTTTTTGGAGCTTATAATCCTGCGGCACATACTGCCGATGATTTGTTCTCGAATAAAATTGCTTTTTTTATAGCTCTTAATTTCCCTTATTATACACTTGAAGAAAAAAACAATCTTGGTAAAAATTGGAATCGCAAACAATGGGCTTATGCAAGAGTTGGCGACATCATCAGTTCGAGAGTACCGGGAGAAATATCTCTTAAAGCTTCTGAAATTTCGACTAAATCAGGTCAATATATCACAGAATACAACATTTTCATGGGCAATTTGCTTGACCCAAGCGGTAAAGTCAGCTTCCCGAAAGAGATGAAGTTGATTTCGCATTGGAATCTTCGCGACGAACTCAAATCTAACTATTCCAACCCCGAAGGTATTGATAAACAAAACATGATTTACAGCATCATGCTTAGAATTATCAATCAAGAAATTCCTCAAGTTGTAGTCAATAGCGACAAGTACAATTGGGACCCGGTTGCGAACAAAGTATTTGAAAACGGTAATGAAATCACTGCCGAACGTGAGCCCGACACAAGATACGCAATGCTATTAGAAAATTTCAATATAACTAAGGAAATGGACGAGTATTCACCTCATTACCCAACTTATATCGAAAGGGCTTTCGACCAAGGCATGGAAATGCCTGTAGAGAGAATTGAACAAATGTTTAAAGATTTCATCAGCTCTCCACTAAAAAAAGACATTGCCGAGATTATCAAATCAAGATTAGGCAGAGATTTGATGCCATTTGATATTTGGTATGACGGATTCAAAGCGCGCAGTTCGATTTCCGAAGGCGGGCTTGACAAAATGACCAAAACTAAATATCCAAATGCAGAAACATTTTGGAAAGATTTCCCGAGCATACTAACTAAACTTGGATTTTCGAAAGATAAAGCAGTATTTTTGTCAACCAAAATTGATGTTGATGCCTCTCGTGGTGCAGGTCATGCTTGGGGTGCACAAATGAGAGGCGAAAAAGCAAGATTGCGTACCAGAGTTGGTGCAGATGGCATGAATTACAAGGGTTACAATATTGCTATGCACGAGCTTGGTCACAACGTTGAACAAACATTTTCGCTCTACAACATAGATTACTATATGATGAGTGGTGTCCCGAATACTGCATTTACCGAAGCGATGGCATTTATGTTCCAACAACGTGATTTGGACGTACTCGGCATCAAAAATACAAGTGCCGAAAAGCAATATGTTCATGCTCTTGATATTTATTGGTCATCATACGAAATTATGGGTGTATCGTTGGTTGATATTGCAACATGGAAATGGCTGTATGCAAATCCAAATGCCACACCTGCCGAACTTCGCGAAGCAGTCACAAGAATTGCAAAAGAAGTTTGGAACGAGTATTTTGCTGATGTTTTCGGACATAAAGATTCACCAATCTTGGCAATTTATTCACACATGATTAGCTATCCTCTGTATTTATCGGCTTACCCTGTCGGGCATTTGATTGAATTCCAAATCGAACAATACATCAAGGACAAAAATTTCGGTTCCGAAGTTGAACGCATGTGCTCATTGGGCAGATTATCTCCCGATATTTGGATGCAAACTGCTACACAGCAAGATGTATCCATCAAACCTACTTTGGATGTAGTTCAACAAGCTGTCGAATATTTTAAAGCCGGCATCACCAAAAAATAAATGCTTTCTAAATAAAAAAACTCATCCCTTGAATTTTCAAAGGATGAGTTTTTTTTGTGCTGCAAATTAATATTCCTTGCTGAATTCCATTATAATTTCCGGATTGAGTTTTTCATTTTTTCTGAGTTCGGCAAATTTATCCAACAAATCGTCAGCTGTAAGGTTTTGCTTATCTTTCATAGATAATGATTCGATAATTTCACCACGATACATCATAATCGTTTTATTGCCTAAAGCTAATGCTTGTTGCATCGAATGAGTAACCATGACCGTAGTGAGGTTATACTGTTCGACAAATTTCTTAGTCAAATTGATAATCAATGATGCGGATTTTGGGTCTAATGCAGCGGTATGTTCGTCCAATAAAAGCACGTTCGGCTTTGTCATCACAGCCATCAGCAAAGTTATTGCTTGCCTTTGACCACCCGAAAGCGAACCGATGAAATTATCCAACCTGTCTTCCAATTGCATTTCCAAATCTTTAACGATAGCCTTGTATTCGTCCAATTTTGATGTACCAAGTCCCAAAATTGGCATTCTCGTTTTCCCTCGCAAAGCTGCCAAATGCAAATTCTCGGCAATGCTCATTCCGGGAGCTGTGCCGGAAAATGGATTCTGAAAAACACGTGCGATATGTTTCGCTCTGCTATGTTCGGGCATAAAAGTGACATCAACATCTGCGATTTTTACACTGCCTTCATCGCCGATAAAAGTCCCGGAAATAGCATTCAACAAAGTTGATTTCCCTGAGCCATTGGTGCCGATAATAGTTATGAAATCACCATCTTCAACTTCGAGATTGATGTTTTTCAGGGCATAAACTTCGTTTATTGTGCCACGATTAAAAACTTTATGAAAATCCTTGATTTGTATCATTTTTTTATCTCCTTCGAATCCTTTATGACCATTTCGGCACGATTTATCAAAGCATCGTTCAGTTTAATACCCAATTTTTCAGCAACATCCAAATTCAAGAAGAAACTCGTCATAGTCGTTTGCATAATTGGCATTTTTGCCGGACTTTCACCATTCAAAACTCTGACTGCGTAGGTTCCTCCGTCAAAACCTGTTCGGTGATAATTAGGTCCCAATATCGCAATAGTTTTATTAGTAATGAATTCAGCATCAACCGAAAATACCGGAATGTTCTTAGCTTCAGCCACTTTTACAAAGCTGTCATAACTTACATTCAATGTATTGTCGCCGCCATTCATAAATATTTGAGCACCTTTATTCACCAAAGCATTTGATGCATCTAAAACCTCTGATGGATTAGTCACGGTTGATTCAATCACTTCAAGTCCAATCTTAGGTGCATATTGCCTAATCTTACTAACGACAGATTCCGAATTTGCTTCGGACGAATTCCAGACTAAGCCCAATTTTGTACGGTTTGGCAGCATTTCCTTAATTAAATCCAACATTCGTTCGATAGGAGGGAAGCACGCATAACCCGTGAAATTCGGCAGGTGGTCAGTTGGAGATTTTGCAGCTCCGATTTTGTATGGGTCGTATATGTAAGTAAACACCACAACCGGTTTGGCTCTATTTCCTACCATTTGTACAGCTGCTTGCACTACAGGAGTTGACAAGGGCACGATAATATCAACTTCGCGTGAAATCAAATCTTGCATAATCGAATTTATCATCGAAAAATCGGCGTTGGCATTTCGATAAATTATTTCAACATTAACGCCATCGAAAAAGCCGTTGCTGTTCAGAGCTTTGATGAAACCTTCTTTTGCAAGTTCAACATTCGGCTCCATTGCGAATTGAACCATGCCGATTTTCATCATTTTTTTGACATCTTTCTTTCCGACAAATTTATTTGCTTTGAATTTCAATTCATCGGAAAAAGTGATTTTTAACTTTTCGGCAACCTCATTGTTCAATCCGAAAGTTAGTTTTGTGTATCGGCTGAATGGTATATCAGCAGGTTTTTCGCCATTTAGCACACGATTAACAATGTGAGCAGCATCTTGACCACTTGATTTGTAATCATATCCCAAAGCAGCTAATGCCCCATCGTTAAGCCTTTCAACGTCATTTATGAAAATCGGGATTTTGTTCATCTCGGCAACTTTTGCTACTGCATCAAATGCAGCAAATACAGTATTTTCGGGTACCAAAACAAAAGCATCAATTTTTTTCTGAACCAATGATGTGGCAGCTTCGCGAACTTCAGAAGTAGAAGTGATTGTTGCTCCTTCGAAGCTCATATCGGGATATTTCGTTAATTCATGCTTAAGATTGTCCACATTGAATTCTGAGTTTGCCTGTCCGGCGTTCCAAATAGTGCCGATTTTCAATTCGCGAGGGAAGATTTCTCTAACTAATTCGAGAGTTTTATCCATTGGCGCCCATCCATAAACGCCTGTGACATTTGGCAAATGGTTCGAATCCGATGTGCCGGCATTGATAATGAATGGATTCGCCACAGTCGCAAACACTACCGGAATATCTTTCACTTTGTTGATTGCCACTTGTGTCGCCGGAGTGGAAATTGTTAAAATCAAACACACTTCGCTCATTATAAAATTATCAATAATCGAATTTAGTGTAGCCAAATCGCCATTTGCATCTTGAATTTTGAATTCAATATTATTACCGTCCTCATATCCGAGCTTTTTCATTTCCTCCAAAAAGCCTTCCTTAGTCATATCTAAAATCGGGTTGCTGTCAATTTGGACAATTCCGACTACATGCTTAATATCCGAACTAACCTTTTGCGAATCGAACAATTTGTTCAAACCATATATAGTCAGCATACCAAGAATTGATATTACTACAACATAAACAACTTTTTTGTTTAATTTTATGCTCATGGGTTTCTTGCGATTTTTATCATTTTTCGCAAGTTTCAGCCCGATAAATAAAGTGCCGAGTACAAATAGTGAAGTCAGCAATTTCAAATCAATTGGATTCATTCCTGCAAATAGGGCAAGGGCAATCATCAATCTGAAAATAATCGAACCAACAACAGCGCTTGCAATTTTCACAAAAATTGACCTTGATTTGAAAATTGATTCGCCAATAATCACAGCTGCCAGCCCGTTTATAATCATACCGATGCCCATTCCAATATCTGCAAAACCCTGATACTGGGCTATCATACCACCCGAAAATGCAATCATACCATTTGAAAGTGCAATCCCGAATATTTTCATCGAATCAACATTCACGCCCAGTGCTGAACTCATTATTGGGTTGTTTCCCGTAGCAATTAATGACATTCCCAAATCGGATTTGAAAAATAATGCAACTTTAATCGAAAAGAGCCCAACAATAACTATCATACATATTGCTAACCAAAATTCAATGCCTATTCCGGGATTGAAGCTGTCCAAGATATTTGTAAAGCTCGGGCTGTTCAACAGTGGCACGTTGCTTCGTCCCATGATATGCAAATTGATTGAATAAAGCCCAATCATCACCAAAATACCCGAAAGCAGCCCGTTCACTCGCATTTTTGTATGAATAATCCCCGTGACCGAACCTGCCAACATACCTCCAAACGAGGCTATTATCAGTGCAATCACAGGATTTGTTCCGCCTACAATTAACACTGATGTAATTGCAGCGCCGAAAGTAAAACTTCCGTCCACGGTTATATCAGGGAAATCGAGAAATTTGTACGTCAGGTAAATCCCAATTGTCATAAATCCGTAAATCAACCCTAAATTAATCGCACCTATCCATAGTTCCATTTTTATGCCTCCAACTTAATTATACCCAAACAACCAAAGCTGAAACGCGATTTGCCCAACAAATGTTTAAGTCGGAGCGGATTCAATTCTTGTTGCACTTTTTTGAGCTCATCGTCGAAAAAGTGAATCTTATAGCTCAAAACATCTCTATCAAAAATTCCGATATGCAAGTGATAGTTTAGCTCAGCCGGGAAAGCGGACGAATTTTTATTGAAAAACTGACTTCCCTTATCAGCATAAATCCCCACTCCTGCAGCAATCAAGTTCACATCCTCAGCTTCGATTGGGTAATTGAACCAATTGGAAAAATTATCAGGATGGAAAATATCTTGCGAATTTGCAGGTTTGTTCTCGTTCGTCGGAACTTTTTTGATGCTTATTCCACGAATTCCTTTACTTTCAGCCAAAAAAACGATTCCAAATGATTTCAATCCCGTAAGTTCGCTAACTCCGGCTAAAATTTCTTCAAAATCAGCACCATCAGTCGTGGCATCGAAAGAAAGCTTTGCATAAAAATCACCTGAAAACGAGAATCCGTCAGCAAAGTTGTATTTAATATCATCAGCAACAGGGTCAAATTGCATAAAATCAACCGCAGGGCGATTCACTGCAGGATAGTAGAAAAGTGAGTTTTGGAGTACAAGAGCCTCGCCGAAATAATTTTTATAATCTTCAAAATTATCGCCCAAAGCAGCATTGCCAACACCATATTGAATTTCTTTCGGCGATAAAGACCTAACATCAGCCGCAGTAATTGCGGAATTTCTAATTTTATCGTTATTCGTGAAATTTGCAAACTTTCCGCTCGGAACGTCAAATTGCTGATATTCATACTTAATTCCGTCACGAGTAGAGCTGACAAGTTCGGACTCAACTTTTTGGGTCGAAATCAAGGGGAGAAGCTTCGCCTCAGTCGCCACAATCTTGAAAACCCGGTCAAAACCGCTCATCTTGAAGATTTTAAAGATGCTGTCGTTCATCCGATACATCACCATCATACCGCCCGCTCCTGCGAGCTTTTGCTGGCTTACAAGCAAGACCCGTAAGCCCGCAGAACTCACAAAATTCACCCCACCGCAATCCATCACAATAATGCGTTCACCCGAAGCAATAATTTGCGACAATTTATTTGCGAGCTCCGACGAAGTAACGCCGTCAATTCTGCCATCCACAGCCAAAACGTCGCGTCCGGCAATCTTATAATCCCGAAATTCAATCATTTTGCACATCCCCATTGATACATAATTCAAAAATAGTAATTCTTCGCATGTGGACATCAGCATAACCAAAAAAAAGAAAAAGATTGACTATCAATCAATCTTTCTCTTAATTTTATGTTCAGTACCCACTATTTAACTAACATCACTTTCTCCGTCTTTATATTCCAAGGTGAAATCATAATGACATTGTAAATGCCGGAACTATGAACCTTTAGTAAAGGTTATTGTAAGGAACCAGCCAATCTTTTCTTTTCCGAGAAGAGCTGAGATGATTTTGGAAATTTTCCTGAATATGACATTGAATCTTGCTAATTTGTCATAGTATGTGAAAATTGTAGATACTTTGGATACCGAAAGATTGTAGTTTTCCAAAATCTTTTGGAATTCTTTGATTGTATATCCTTTTGTCCCTATACTTTCCATATGATTCCACAAGACCCAAGATATTGATTTCCAAGGTCTAAGTTTTAGTAAGGCATGTTTGAACCAAAAGAAAAAAGCGAGAAGTGATTTACGATTGTAAATCATGATTTTTGCTTTTCCGCCGGGTTTGAGAACTCTTATAATCTCTTCCAAAGCTTTGATTGTATTTGGGGAGTGGTGAATCACGCCCCAACTATAAACAATATCAAAATAATTGTCAACATACGGTAGGTTTTCTGCATCAGCAACTCTTAAATCTTTACATGTCAATTCATATAATTCTAATCTTCTTTGGACATGTTCAATTGCTTCAGGGGTTAAATCAATACCGTAACATTCTGCTCCGGCTCTAACCCATTGGAGAAAATCAGTACCAGCTCCGACACCGACTTCAAGTAATCGTTTATTATGAAATCGAGTAAATTGGGCGAAATTGAAAATTTCAGGTTGTAAGTCGTATCTATGCTCCTCAATGTCTTCAAAGTATTCTAAAGTAAATTTCTCTTTGTCAATTGTAGCAGTCCCACAAGTCTGTGAATTCCAAAAATTCTTAAGTTCCTCTTTCAAATAGTTTTGTGTTTCATTTTGCATTTTTCAATCTAACTTGATGTCTTAAAATATTATTCAATGACTTTTTTAAGAATCTTTTATTATTTTGTTGTTAAATCAATTGATTTTTGTATATTTACAAAAAATTTCTTACAAGACTCATAAGGTGCAATTATGAAAGCTAAAATTTCATCAAAGCTCATAATATTTTTATGGTTTGTGTCAACTGTCTTATTGCTTTCGGAAGAAAATCTAATTTATAACGGAGATTTTAGCTTAGGTAATGTCGGTTTTAATACCGATTATACATATAGCACCGGAATACCATTTGGACCAGGATATTATACAATTGGGACGAACCCGCAGTTAATACACCCCGGCTTTGCACCATGCAAAGATCATACTCAAGACTCAGCAAAGTTGATGATGTTTTTCGATTCATATACAGTACCCAACAAATTAGTATGGTCGCAGGAAGTTGATGTTAAGAAGTCCTCAGTATATAAATTTTCGATGTGGGCTACAAAACTTGTATATTATGATGATTCCGATTTCCAGATTAAAATTAATGGAAAAGCACTCGAACCTGATTTTCATATTGGTAAAGCATCTTGTACTTGGTCTTACTTTGAATCGAAATGGAATTCAAATTCAGATTCAAAAGCTCTCATTGAAATATACAATTTATCAACTTTCTCAAAAGGAAATGATATAGCAATTGATGATTTAGCTTTTGTTTTGGATTCCGTTTGTGTGGAAGAAATAAATTTAGCAGATGATATTGAAATATGTATCGGCGATACTGTTGTACTTGGTAATGAAAACGGAAAAAGAAGTGATTTACGATTCATATGGTCTCCAAATTTATATTTAGATAATCCATATGTAGGAAACCCAAAATGTCATGCTCGAGAAAACATAACATATTATATTCAAGCTGAAAATTTGGAAACCGGTTGTATGTCTTACGATACAATTAATGTCGTTATTAAAATGACGGAAAATTTGGATGTGGCAGATGATATCGAAATTTGTTTTGGAGATACTGTTGTACTTGGAAATGAAAACGGAAAAAGACGTGAATTACGATTTGTATGGCATCCAAATTTATATTTAGATAATCCTTATGCAGGAAATCCAAAGTGTCATGCACATGAAAACATAAGATATTATATTCAAGTTGAAAATTTGGAAACCGGTTGTATGTCCTACGATACAATTGATGTCGTTATTAAAATTCCTGAAAATTTCGAATTGGGAGAAGATGTTTCAATATGTTTAGGTGAGACTATTGTTCTTGGTAATGAAAACTGGAAAAGACCTGAATTACAATACGTTTGGCATCCACCATTATATTTAGATAATTCATTTGTCGGTAATCCACGATGTGATGCGCGAGAAAACATTACATATTTTATTCAAGTTAAAAATTTGGATGATGGTTGCACAACATACGATACTATAGATGTAGTTGTTAACATTCCGGAAAATATTGATATTACTGCGAGTAGCTTAACAATTTGCAATGACCCTGTGACATTAACGGCATCAGAAGGTTTTACAGACTATAAATGGTCAAATGGTGCTAAAGAGAGCGTTATTCAAATCACAAAACAAGGTGTATATATAGTACAGGCTCGAGATAAGAATGGGTGTATAAGTGTAGATTCAATAAAAATAATCCTAGAACTCGAACTTGATTTACCTGAAACGATTGATTTGGGTATTATGTGTGTAGGAGATGAAAAAGACACAACAATAAATTTAACCAATTTAGGTAACTTGCCAATTCTTATCTCAGCGGTGGAATATGACAAGAAAAATGGTTTCTTTGAGCTTGATTATACCGGTTTGTTAGACAAGGAAATTGTTAAGAATTTTTCTCATCCAATCAAAATTCATATAAAAGCTCGAAAAGAAGGTTCTTATTCTGAAAAAGTGACATTATTCTTTGAAACTCCATGTAAAGTTGAATTCGAAATTGGAATTAAATTCTCTATATACGATTTACCTGTTTATGAAGCCGGTGAAGATATAATCAAATGTCCCGATGAATCAATAACCCTTGGTGGAATTAACGGGAAAAATCCTGATTGGATATATAGTTGGAGTCCGGCTGAATATTTGAATAATCCAAATATTGGAAACCCAATATGTAATGCTATTGTTGATACGAAATATACTGTTATAGTCAGACACAAAACCAGTGGATGTTTAGCTTATGATACTATCAATGTTTTTGTTCATGAGCCTGAACCAATATCAATCGAAGCTTCCAGCTTAGTGATTTGTGATAATTCAGTAACTTTAAGAGCTTCCGATGGATTCCCGGGTTATGTTTGGTCCAATGGTGATTCAACTCAGGTAATTCAAGTGAATGAAGCCGGTGTTTATACAGTAAGTGCCATTGATTCTAATGGATGTTTGACAACAGCTTCAATTGAAATAATCAATGCCAATATTAAATTGGTCATCCCTACTTTTATTGAGTTTGAACCAATATGCTTTGGTAATGATAGTGAAAAGTCAATTGAAATTAAAAACATAGGAAATGTTAATGTCAAAGTTAAAATTATCAAACTCATTGGTAGCGATTTGATTACACCCGAAAAAATAAGTTTTGAGGATTCTGTTCTAACTATTAATGAATCTGGTCATTTAATATTCAAAATAAGAGCTATTCAAGTTGGAATGATTACAGCGAAAATACTTATAGAAATAGATTATCCTTGTCCAGCTTCATATGAAATTGAAATAAGTTGTTTGATTCTGGATTCTGAAATAATTGATTTGGGTACTAATTACACAATCTGTCAAGGTAGTTCAGTACAATTGGGTAATGAAAATGGAAAAAATAGCAGACTGAAATTTAAATGGATTCCTGAAGATTTTCTTGATAATCCATTCATTGGGAATCCTATTTGTAACAGTCCGTCTGATATTGAATATATAGTTGAAATCACAGATATTGAGACCGGATGTGTATCATATGACACAATCAATGTTTTTTATGTAATTCCTGAAGTCTTAGAAATAATTGTCAGCTCAGATTACTTTTGTGATGGCTCCGTTTTGCTTACAGCAACTGAAGGATTTAACAATTTTAAATGGTCAACAGGAGATACTACACAATCAATAGAGACTGTAGGTTCCGGTAAATATACACTTTCGGCTTATGATAAAAATGGTTGTCTTTCAATAGCCGAAATTACAATTACAGATTTTGATTTAGAATTTGATATACCTGATTTGATTGAAATTTATGCCGCTTGTTATGGTGAAGTTGTTGAAAGTTTATTGGATGTTGTAAACAAAGGAAAAGAAACGCTTAGAATAAGTGAAATCTTAATTGAAGGCGATACTGCGATTTTTAAGTCAAATGCTGATTTGCTTATCGGGCAAAGAATTAAACCCGGTGAATCGCTAAAGCTGTTAATAAACTCTTTACCGCCTACTTTGGATACCTTTGCTGCTAATTTGCTTATAAAAATTGATGAACCTTGCACAAAATCATTTAATGTTGATTTGAGACTCATTGTAAAACCACCTATAGTTCATATTATTGTTCCTGATACTGTTGTAATAATCGGTGAAGAGTTGTGTATCCCAATTATGGGTAATATTAATTGTGATATTCCGGGTCTACCTGTTTCGTATAGATTGGTTCTATCATTAAACAAAACACTATTTAAGCCTGACCACATTGTATCGGGCAATATTGTTTCTATAAAAGAATCCGGAGACAAATTTATTATTGAAATTGAAGATTTTGATGTTTTGCTTTATGATTATCCTACAGTAATAAACCATTTGTGCGGATTAGTTCTTCTTGGTAATAAAACTTACGACTCTATTGAGATCATAGAATTTGAATCAAATAGCGGAAATGAATATACCAGCACACCAGGTAGTATTAAAACTGATGTTTGTGCTCCTCAAATACGACCGATTCAAATGTACATACCAACTTATATGACGATAAATGAAAATCCTACAAATTCTTCTGTAAATTTACAGATTGGTTCAAGTGAAGAAGGCGAATTTGAGTTGGAGATTCTTGATTTGGTAGGTATATCAGTATATAAGCATCAATGGAGCAAACATAATCGCGAACATATCGAAACAAACATGACGATTGATTGTTCAAGTTTGAATCAAGGTTTATATATTATTAAATTAATAACGCCTTGGAATTTAAAGACTGAAAAGCTTTTAATTGTGAAATAGAAATTACTTTTGAGCGAAAATGGTACCTCGAATATCATCCACCTCTCTCAATAATTTGTAGCCGAGGGATTGAAGGGGTGGGACTATGGATTTGAATGCGGCTTCGCCATTGACTTCGTGGAGGGCTTCGATGAGTAGTTTGGGTGATTGGGTAGTGAGAAATTTTGTCGCTCCTTTGATGGCTTCTATTTCGGCGCCTTCGATGTCCATTTTTAGGTAGCTGACATTGTCGTAGCCTTGTCGTTGGATGATTTCGTCTAATGTTTCGCAGTGGATTGTGACTACTTGCTTGTTGGTGAATAATTCGTTGTCATAGTCAATCAAGGTGTGCTCGCCCGGTCGATTGCTGATGTGGAATTCTTTTGTGCATTTTTCAGACCATAGCGCTAATGGTATGATTTCGACATTTTGCAGATTGTTGTTGTCGAGATTTCGCTGGAGTGTGATGCGGTTTTGCTCGTCGGGTTCGATTGCGATTACTTTACCTGTAGAGCCGACTTTTTTTGCTGCTTGGACAGTGAATCCGCCGATGTTTGCTCCGGCATCTATTACGGTGTCGCCTTCGTTGATGTCGAAATAGGTGAAGTACTCGCTGTGGATGAAGAGTTCGCTGAGTATTTCGTATAGGAAGTAATATTTATTGACGTCAAGGATTTTGTCCATTTTTGATTTTGTGCCGTAGTTGTAGCGCTCGGTGAAGTTGATTTCAGCCGGAATCTGCGATGGGGGAGATTCTAAGATTATGCCGCTTTTCAGCGTCACTTTCAGACTGCCGTCATCGGTAATTTGGCTACGGGAAATTATATCATTTACTTGGTAGTATTTGTTGAAAAATCGGTAATAAAGCAACTTCACAGGTGTGAGCAAAGCTGAGTTTGAATCTGCAATTTTATTTTTGAAAGACATTTTTCTCAAATCATATTTTGAACATCTTACTAAAATAAGCAAATTCGACAACAATTTCATTTGTTCAGCATTTTTTCGTGCTTTCTTATATTAACTGTTTATTTATTCGCAAATATCTGTATTTTTGCTTTTTCAAAGTGCTATGATTAAATCGGATGTGATTATGAGCAAGAAAATTTTGGATAGTAGCCAACAAGTAAGGCGAATTCTACGAATATTGAGACTTTTGTCATCAAATAATAATATGACTTCTACTGAAATTTTCGACCATTTGATTGAAGATTGTAAAGAGGTTTCGATTCGGAGTATCCAACGAGATTTGAAGGTGTTGCTTGATGACGGGTATTTGGATAAACGTAAATCAGGCAAGGTAACGTTGTGGAAACTTAAGAAACTTTCCAACATTGATTTCAGTCCCAAAAATATTCGCGAGAGCGAAATGATTTCTTTCTATATTTTGAAAGCGTATATCAGCACTTTTCGAGGCACGACAATTGAAAAAGATTTGAACGAATTGGCGAATAAGTTAGAATCTATGGTGCCCGGCTCAGTTTTTCTTGAAGACCCTTTCTATGGGGACCAAAACATCGGTGCTTACGATTACTCGAACAAGCATGAAATCTTAAGACTTTGCATCAAGCACATTAACGAGAAAAATTGGATTAAGATTAAATACGAACGCTTGACTGACGATATGGTCAAAGATTATACGATTTTCCCTCAATTTTTATATACCTATTTGGGAACAATCTATCTTATAGCTTATAATCCTGCACACAAAAGGTCAACCAATTTCGCTATCCAAAACATCAAATCAATCGAAGAAATTTATAACATAAGGAAAACTGAGCCCAAATTTGACTATGACAAATTCAGAACTGAAAGGTTTGCTGTCATAGATGGTGATGTAGAAATGGTAAAAATCGTAATCAAAAAGGCATTTGTCAAATATTTCGAGAATCGCCATATCCACATTTCGCAAAATGTCAGTAAAAGCAATTCTGGCAATCTAAATATAGAAATGATGGTTCCGATTTCGCCCGATTTCATCTCGTGGTTGTCACGATGGTGCAATGCAATAGCAGATATTGAGCCCAAAAAGCTAAAAGATGAAGTCATCAAACAGCTCAAAGACGCTGTTAAGTGCTTGGAACAAGACAAATATTGAACTATTGATTAAGTTATCATTTAACCAAATTGTTTCATCTACAAAGTTTTTTACTTCTTATCTTCATTACTATTGTTGTATTAAAATTTCAATTATTGAATTTTTGATGGCTAATTTGTGGAAAAATGTCAAGAAGGAGGAGCAAATCTAAAATTAGTCTCATAGAATAATTAATTAAAGGTATGCTAATTCACAATTTAATTAATATTTATGCTACAAACATCCCATAAACGATGTTGATTTAACAATTTCGAGCTTTTGAAATACACGTAACTTATTGATATATAATTAAGATAAAATAATTCTTTTAATTTAAGTTTTATTTGTATTTTATAAATTAATTTATTACGTTTACATTGCTTGTCTCTATAAGTAACTAAAAATTATTATAATTGGAGTCTGCTATGTTACGTTGTTTCTTCACCATATTTATTGCAATAGCAATAATGACCACATCAACCTTGTCACAAATCCCCCGTCAAATTAGTTGGCAAGGAGTAATAACTGACGATTTAGGCGCTCCCTTGAACGGTAATTACACTATTACAATGAAAATATTCAACACTGACAATCCAAACGTTATTATTCCACTATGGTCCGAAGTATTCCTTGAAAGTATTGACGATGGAATGCTCAACATAACAATGGGGCTTGACCTAATGAATCCCTTGAATCTTGATTTTGACCAACCATATTGGTTGGAAATCAAGGTAGGCGAGGCTTTGCCTATGTCTCGAGTTAGATTGACATCATCACCCTATAGTATGATGGCTCGTACCGTTGAAGACAATGCTATAACAACACAAAAGATACTTGACGATGCCGTTACAAATGATAAGATTTTAAGTGTTGATTGGCTTAAAATCACGAATGCGCCAGTTTCACTACCACCTTCAGGACCTGCCGGTGGAGATCTCACAGGGAATTACCCGTCACCTTCAATAGCACCCGGTGCTGTAATAAATACGAAGATAGCAAACGGGACCGTTGTGAGAAGCATCGGAAGTGCGAGCAAATTAACTGATGATGTAAGATTAGTTGCCGGAACAAATGTAACAATCACGGATAATTTTCCAAGCATAAATGATATTACAATTACTTCGGTAATGGGTGGTCCCGCTGGAGGTGATTTGACAGGTATATATCCAGACCCTTCAATAGGTCCATTGAAAGTTACAACGGATAAAATAGCTCCATTGGCTGTGACTACGGTAAAAATTGCTCCATTAGCGGTTACTACCAGTGAGTTGGGCAATTCTGCAGTTACAGGGATAAAGATTGCCCCTAATACAGTTGTTCGTAGTATTGGCAAAGAAGCAGGTCTACGTGACAATGTCAGATTAGTAGAGGGTGCAAATATTAAAATTGAAGACAATACACCACTTGATAACCAGATTAGAATTTCATCTTTAATGCCGGATGTTATTGTTCTTGAGGATGGAGAAGGAAACAAAACAGAAATTTCTGGAAAAGAAGTTAAACAGACTAAATCAGGCTCTATTAAAACTACAATTATTCAAGTTGGAAACGGTGTATTCCAAGATGAATCGGGCAATGAAACGACAGTATCTCCAACCGGAACAACTACAACTGACCCAAACGGAAACGAAACAACAACGACTGCCAAAGGAAGCAAATCTACCGATAATGCCGGAAATTCATCCGAAACTACTGCTAAAGGGACAAAAAATACTGATAAAGATGGTAACTCTACGGAATCAACAGCTGAAGGTACCAAATCTAAAAAAACAAATCCCGATAACGGTGAAGTCTCAACCACTTCAACAACAGCAGAAGGGACAACTTCACGACGAGAGGATGAAGATGGAAATATGATTGGCGAATCCGAGCTAAGTCCTGATGGATTGACTATTGAGGATGGTGATGGCAATACAATGGAAATAGGCGCTGACGGAATTTCTATGAAAGATGCTTCAGGTGCTCCAATTTTTGAAGTTAAACCGGACGGGACATCCTATCATAAAGGTAAAGAGGTCTTTGCAGGTGGAATAGAAGTTGTTGCTGATAGTGTAAATGCTGATAGTGTAAGTATTAATCCCGGCAAGATCGTTTTAACATCACCGACCACGGGTGATGTCAAAACGATTACACCAAGTGGAAATTCTCACGCAAGCATGGTAGGGAATTTCAACAATGCAACCCCTAATGGCAATATAATCGGTGATAGCGATAATAATTTGAACGAGTCGAATTCGGAGGGTAACTCCATTTCAAATTCTGCCGAAGATAGAACAAATATTTCGGCAGGTGAAGCTGAATACTCTGATTTTGATGGTAATATAACTCGAACACATTCGGGAGGTATAAAAACTGAAAATAGTGATGATATTTTTGTTAATATCACTCCCGGTCAGATTGATATGGAAACAACAGTTTCAGCTATAAATATCGAAAAACCCGATGGAGAAGTCTTAATGCATTTAGACCCGTCCGGAAACTTAAATGTGCCAC